>CAZFHH010000029.1:0-3165 GCA_964518755.1 uncultured Candidatus Saccharibacteria bacterium | reverse complement strand
CCTGGTTGAACTCCATGAACAATATAACAATACATGCTCTTTCCCATCAAACCATGATACCGAATCCGAATTGCATGAAGTTAAAGTCAATGTCGATACAGTCAGAGAGTGGCTACATACCGGACGAGAGCCGATATTGATCGATATACGTGAGATAGAACCTAAACGAGAAGAATTGTTTCCTGGTGCAAAATGGGTCCATATAGATCAATTGGATGAATTTCTGCAAACCGTACCTCAAACTGATATTAAGCCAATTGTTTTGATTTGTTCAGTAGGGCTTCGGAGTAATCTGCATGCGGAGGTTATGCGTCAAGATGGATATAAAAATATTTACTCCATGGAAGGGGGTTCAGCATGTATAGTGCAAGCAACCATGAACTGAGTGAAATAACTGAAAAAAATCCAGGCCAACGAGGACGGATATTAAAACTATATAATGCTATGGATAAAAATCAGGTAAGTACTGATGGCTATCTATTTGGTGCGATCTACATACAGGGCCGAACTAAAGAGAAAAATGAGTGGATAGATAGAAAAATCCGCGGCAATTTATCTAAACATATTGAAAATGAAGTTGCTTCTCTGTCTGAAGTTTACGGTTATGTAATTCAGGGAAACGATTTAGCAGAAATACGTCTCTCCGTTCAAATCCTGAGACAGATCACCGATAAAGATATCATAGTAATAGTATGCGGTATTGACGCCGCAGTGTCCGCCTTGGTGTTTGATTCGATCAATATATCTGCGATTGGAGCAAAACTGGACGACCTCTCGAAAACAATAAATTTCTGGCGTGGTATGCGCCCTTACACAAAACTTCCCTTTGTTTGCCTGCTAAATGACAGCGAAATAGGAATATCCCTAGATTATCAATATTTGTCTTTATTGGCAGATGAGTATGATGTCAAGTGGTGGATAGAAAGGTTTCCTGGAACAGTGACCAGGAGTAATCGCCAATTAGTCAATGGTTTAAACAACAATGCAATGGCATCGAGTAAAAAAGCCATTTTCACTATAGGAGATCCCCCTCTGTTGATAAGTGGTGGTCTTGATTGCCTTGTAAGACCTCATGCAATGAAAAAATTTTCTAATACATCCTGGGAACAGCGTTACCCTTTATTAATAGAAGAAATGGAGTTGGCAAGCCAGATTGGTGCTACGGGAATAAGTATATCCATACCGACACTTGGATCAGTTGAAGGTGCGATGATGCGCGCCCTAACATCATTCACAAATAAATATCCTAATTTTATTTGGGTAATTAATGTTGGCCACTCTCCTGTTACAGTACTTGTTGATGCACTTGAGATGTTTCAAGGAAAGGCAATAGTCAATTTTTCGACAATGGAGAAAAAGCGACTCGCCGTAATACTGCCGATTATCAAAGATACCGGTTCAAACGTTGTCATACAGGTACTGGATGACCATGGGATGCCAGAAACCACATCCAACAAGATAGCAATGACTGAATGTGCTCTAGATTTCATTGAAAATATGAACATCCCTCTGCATAACATTTTGATAGACCCTCTTGCCCCATATCTTGGTTCAAATCCCTCCAGTATTGCGTCAACTATTGAGTACATGCAATGGTTGGGGGTGATGGGTCTTAGATCGGCTTCCTGGGTAACTAATGTATCTCTTGGGATGAAAGAGCGTGAAGAGATTAATTCAGCATATGTCAATCTTTTGGTGGCATTTGGTTTGGATGTTGCTGTTCTTGATCCATATGAAAATAAAACGATTCAGGCATTCAACTATGCGATCAATTAATTTAAAGGAGATAATAATGAACGCGAAACTTATCTTAAGCTTGCCAGTTAACCCTTCAAATATTAGTAGTTTTGATCTTGATGGTCAGACGGTTGGGGACATGTTTGACAGATTGATTTTAGAATATCCGGAGGTTAGGTCTCATATTTTTGATAGCGAAGGTAATCTTCATTACTACCTTCAGGTGTATCAGCAAGATAAGCAAATTACGTCTCAACCCCTCATGAGTGAAATTAAGGAAGGTGATGAGGTTTTCGTATGTTGTGCCATTCGTGGAGGCTGAGAAGTTGAAAATATCAGAGCAGGTACATAAGGATATTATTGAATATTGCCTTGATGCCTATCCACGGCAGGCATGTGGTATTGTGGCTTCTGAAGATGATGTTTTATTGCATCATTATCCGATGACAAATGCCGGATCTTGGCCATACGGATTTCAGTTGAACCCTGCAGAACAGGCTAATGCATTAAAAAATATTTCGAGTAGTGAAGGGCTAAGTCTAGGTGCGATATATCATGTCCATGTCACTTCACGTGCATATCCAACAGCAAAAGACACACTTCGGCATCATTATAAAAATTCGCTTTGCCTCATAGTTTCTTTGTTAGACGAAAATGCTCCTGAAATACGAGGGTATTATGTTGATGGTGAAAATATAAATGAGGTCGAACTTGAAGTGATTAAAGATAAATTAAGTATAAAGCAGGAATTGTCCGAGTTCAGAAAACAAATTGATGATGTGGATGAAAAAATCATCATGGCAATATCTGAGAGAATTCGTATCAATAAGAAAATCATCGATATTAAGCTGAAAGGTGGGATAGAAATACATGATCCAGGCAGGGAGTCAATATTAATTGATAGTAGAAAAATAATGGCAAAAAACTTCAATTTAGATGTTTATTTAATTGAATCGGTATTTCGCAATATTTTGGAGTATGTCGTTGGTTCAATGGGTTATCAAAAATCGGAAACAATGAGTAGTGATTGTGAGTAGATTATGAAACTAGTTGTATTAATAATTACGCAACTATTCAGGTTTAATCTATTTAACAATATCGACACCAATAATAGTAATAGCTCCAAAGATGATTTGAGCGCAGGTGACAGATCTTTCTCACGACTGAGCTGAGCCTTTACGTCATTGACGGTCTTTTCTACATTGACATTTTCGAAAGCCAATGGGTATGACTCTTCGGATAATTTGAGAGTCTGAGCATGATCTCTTTACCTAACAGATACAATAGCCTGGCGATCAATTATTTTTATACATAGATCAAACCCATTTTTCTACTGACAGTAGGTGTACTACCTGAATAGATACATAATTACAATGATTAACTAAGATGCTTTTTTTCTGTATCTCTGATGCAAGGGAGTGATGAAGG
>CAZFHH010000028.1:0-3640 GCA_964518755.1 uncultured Candidatus Saccharibacteria bacterium | reverse complement strand
GATGTCCGATATTTTCCCGAGATCCAAAATCTGTGCATCTTAGGTAATGTTATGCCGGCACTGGAAAAAATAAGCAAAAACATGTATGCTCTTATATATTGGGCCCGTAGCTCAGCTGGTTAGAGCGCCGCATTTGCAATGCGGAGGTCAGGAGTTCGAATCTCCTCGGGTCCACCGGCGGTAACGATAGAAATAGTGTGTGATGTATGTTTACAAGAAATTATATAAAAATCATATGGCAAAATTTATCGGTTTTGAAAATGATGGGAAGTCGCAAAGTGCCAGGAAAGACGAAGATACGTCGCGAAGTGAGTTTGTCGCGCACACAGAGCTTCATGAGGGGGTGGCGCCGTGGCCTGTGTTGGAGGCGATGAGGAAATATAATGATGAAATCGTGCAAAGCGATATGGATATTCGCAAAACACAGCGATTCCTTACGGACGAATATCAGGTGCTGGTACGCATGGTTTTTTCAAAAGAAGAGATTGAAAATGAGCTGGAGCGAAGGATTCGGCAACTTATTCCGCGCAAACGATAGATAAGGTAGCAGGGAAAGTGTAACAGCGTTCCCTGCTACATGCGGTGGCAAAAGAGCTGGTATCTCACAATAGCGCTGTGGCATTCTTTTTGCTATGCATGTTTTCATGTGCGGGCGATTAGCTCAGTTGGTTAGAGCGCACGCTTCACACGCGTGAGGTCACAGGTTCAAATCCTGTATCGCCCACAGAAAAAGGAAAGATCTTAATGTCTCCATTATTTCATATCTGATGGTGCGTCTTTTTGTATGATGTAACAGAACAGAGAGAGGGTCATATTAGGTGGTGTTTTGCTATGTCTATTTGAAACGAGTAAGAATGTAGTATACTAAAACGCATGGACGAGCTTACTCTTAATGGCGAGAAATACATCTCCTCAAAACGAGCCGCGAAAACAACCGGCTATACAAAAGATTACGTTGGTCAATTATGCCGTGAAGGGAAAATCATTGCTCAACTGGTCGGGCGCAATTGGTATGTGTCAGAAGCGTCCATTCACAAGCATCGTTTTGAATTGGAAGATCAGCCAACACAAACAATATCAACACCAAAGCACGTAACGCACTCAACAGACGTACGGCATTCGGTGTTGCATGATTCCGTCCATTATATTAACGATGATGTAAATATAATACCGTTACAAAAGAAAGAGCAAGCAGTGGCGCCGGTGCAAAAAATAGAGGTACCGCAAGATATTAGACGAGAAGAACATCCTCAAAAAGAGAAGCCGGATGTGCTTTCTGCAATGCAAAATACGTGGCAGGAATGGTTTACGCCGGCTACGCATGAAGAGAAAGATGAGGATATTGACACACAAGACACGGAAATGGAAGACAGCGAGGTATCGGATGCGCGAGATTATGGCATACAGCCGGTCTCTGTGCGCAGAATGTCTCCTGTTCATCTCACCCCTGCGTCTGAAGATAAGTCAGCCAAAGAGAATGATGTTGAGACTGTTAAGAGGGAACACTCTTACGCAAAGAGCGTCGGAATGGCGCGTGTATTAAATATAGTACTCATGATTATCGCGCTGTTGTTTTTTATTGTGGCGTTATTAAATATATTTTTAAGTGCACACACTAGTATAAACCAGCTACAATATCTAACCGGCGTATCTGTATACACGGCTAAATAAAAGAATATCTCGCCTCGTTTATACGAGTTCTGGATTTTGGGTGAGGTTCTCAAAGAATGTAAAGAATGTGGAGCAAAGAATAGGATTAGGGGCAGTGCTTTGTTGATAGCATAGCCAACTTGGTAATTCCCACTTGGCGCGCGCCCTCCAAGTGGACGGAATATAATATTAAAAGTGGACGGAATATAATATTAAATTTGCGCTTAAAACGAAATACACGTCGCAATATGTGATTGGACGCGTGTCTTGTTCCTATCGCCAGCGAAGTAATTTTATCCACAATAAATGTGGGGTTCGTACACTTTCTTATTGTGTGTTTTGGGTTTATTATGGTAATAATCATGTCGCACATATCTTTTAGAAATAAATCTGTGTTTTTGAGTGTGCTGTTTGTAATGGTGCTGTCGTCGGGTGTACTTATTTCGCGATTCGGTGTAAGTGGTAATTCTCTTTCCGCCTCCGCCATTGCACAACCGCGTGCATTGGTACAAACAGGTGCGCAGGTAAAACATCCGATTCTTACGACAGTAAATCCACTCAGTTCAGCGTACCTTGCTCTTGGTAACACCATTATAGGGGCGTCAAACGCATCATTGCGTGGATATGTAATGGGGATACACATGTGGGTAAACACAATGCCACGTATTGCGAACACGAGTACACGTGCTGTCTTTGCGGTTGGTGAATCACTTGAAAGAGCTGTCGGCACAACTGTGACGGTAGTTCCAGACATCTACCTTAAGGGTATTTATACAATCGGGAATGGACTGGCGTATCTTAGTATAAAAAGCGCAACGGCAAACTCACTTGCGAGTGTGGAATTGAGCAATCTTTTTGTGGCGGGCAATAACGGTAAATAATTTTATTTAAACGCATTGTTTTTATTGTGTATACAGTGTGTATATCACAACCAGCGCCATTGTCATGATATAATTACTATTATATATGTTGAACCGAAAAATAATAAATAGGATATTTCTTCATAGATTCCTCCCATATTTTTTTATTGTCGGAGCCGTCAGTATCGGTTATTTGTTGATTGGTAACCCCGTGAGTGTGTATGCACAGCCTTACGGTGCGGCGATAGCAACGACACATATCATCCTAAACGGAAACCCGCAGCCCGGAGACATCGTTTCTTTTGATAAGATTACGAAGACATTTCATTTGGCACGTATCCCGGGCGACAAAGATGCTTTTGGAGTTGTTGTTAAGAACCCAATTTTGCTTTTGTCCGATAATAGCCCGGGATTTCCAATAGTCACCTCGGGTGAAGTATCTGTAAATGTAACGACTGAAAACGGCCCCATTAAAGCGGGGAACTATATATCTCCATCTTCTGTGCCCGGGAAAGGTGTCAGGGCAACCGTTTCAGACCCGTACATTATCGGCACCGCAATCAGCTCTTTCCCAGGCATATCTTCAAGTACGCAGACACAAGCAAATACGAAAAAAATATATAAAGGTTCTATTCAGATGCTTTTCTATCGCAGAGTAAACCCGCTTGTTGCGGTGGTACAGCAGACTCCGCAGAGTGTTGAGATTGGGAAAAATATAATATTTCACATTGTAAAATACATACTTGCCTCCTTGGTTGCTGTCGGCACGGTTTATGTTGCGTTTAGAGCATCCGGCTCAAGCATGAGGAGCGGGATAATTTCAATAGGTCGCAATCCATTGGCAAAATCATCCATACACTCAATGTTAATTCTTAATACCATTATGATTATATTAATAAGCGCTGTTGGATTGGTTGCTGCACTTGCATTGGTATTTTTACCGGTATGATTTTTCGCGCGCATAACGTTACGCAGATATTTTATGTACGGACACCCTGTATAACTTTCTGGATTCTTAATCGTGCAGATGGTATCTTTTAATCAGTAACAATATTTTTATGAACAGTACTCATTCACTTGTAACAACATCTTTTTCATCGCCTTCCGTGATAATATTGTTGGTGGTTTTT
>CAZFHH010000027.1:0-3744 GCA_964518755.1 uncultured Candidatus Saccharibacteria bacterium | reverse complement strand
AATGGCCACGAGGAGGCTGACTCCAGTTAAAAGCGGCTAAACCGGGAATAGCTGGGGTTGAGGGAGGGGTTTATTCTTAGTGGGCCGTATCGCTATACACGTAATCCACAATATTTAGGAGATATGATTTTTTTCATAGGTATTAGTTTAATCTCGAATTCATTGTATTTGTTAGTAGTCCATCTATTAATGATATTGGTATTCCTGTTTACACCATTTGCAGAAGAAGTATGGTTAGAAAAACAATATGGTGAGGAATACAAAAATTATAAAAGAAATACCGCAAGGTTTTTATAGCAATTACAGAAAATCGCCTAACAACCCACAGTTCATCAAGTCGAGACTGTAATTTATTTAAAAAAAGAACATAAACATGTTACATATCAGTTAATTTCTCTTCCTCTCTACCTGATAGAGCGCTTGGACTGTATTGTTAATCATTCTCGTTCGTGTCAGGAATAAAGCCAGGGGGCAATGGGGAGTTATTGTATCCATTTTGACGGTAGCCCCTGCACCGTTCCGCCGTAACAGGATATCTGACTTTTTGCGATGCTGATATGAGAAAAATGGAGTGAATAAAAAAGCAGGCAGGGTTGAGCCCTTGATGAGCTGAGTGTAAAATCCAGCCGTAAAACGGCAAAAAGCCCGGAGGATTGCTCCTTCAGGCTTTTTGCTAATATATGAACATCTGCAAGATGAGAAAATTCTGGCTCCCCGGGCCGGGCTCGAACCAGCGACAAGGTGGTTAACAGCCACCTGCTCTACCAACTGAGCTACCGAGGAACACAAGAGGTAATCAAATTATCGGCCCAATATAGCAACTCAACCCCAGGCCGTCAACATCTTTTTAGTCAATAATGTTCTGCTGCCCGACAAAATTTTACTTGTGTAAATTGGCTTATAATGCTATTTAACATAATTCTCTGCCGTTGTGACAGTATCGTTCAATTTTGAGTCGGGGCGTAGCGCAGCCTGGTTAGCGCGCCTGCCTTGGGAGCAGGAGGTCGGAAGTTCGAATCTTCTCGCCCCGACCAGTGATGTTTATAAATTAAAGGGCTGTCGGTTTTCCGGCAGCCCTTTAATTATTTCGGCCGGTCTCTTTTTCCGGCTGTTTGCGGCGCAGGAGACCGTTAACCTGCCAGCCTGCAATGGGCGGCTCGGTTTGCAGTTCCACCATATTGCCGGGATTGGCCTTCTTCATCTCTCCTTTGTCATTGTTAATCCGGATAATTTGGGCCTGCTGCTCTTTAAATCCTGGTTCCAGGTACTCTATCCAGTCGCCGGGCATTATCTGGTTCCTGACCTCAATCAATATCCGGCCTTCCACCTGCCGTACCAGCCCCACCGGGGCGTGGGTCTGGGCGTATTTAATACCGCTGTAGAGCATATCCCGCTGTTGTGGCGGCCCGTCAAAAAAATTCTCCGTGTAGCCCCGGGAGCCTATTTTGCTTAATTCCTCGCCCATGGCCGTTGGCAGGGTGATGGCGGTCGGATCGGCTGTCTCTGGCTGGGCGGCTATATAATCCAGGGCCGCCCGATAGAGACGGATCACCGCCCCCACGTAATATACGCTCTTCATCCGGCCCTCAATTTTGATGCTGTCCACCCCTGCCGCTATTAGTTCCGGCAGACGATTCAAGAGGCATAAATCCCGGCTGTTGAAAATATAGGTGCCGTGGCCGTCTTCCTCCACCGGGAAGTACTGGCCCGGTCGTTTTTCTTCTTCCAGTGTATAGCGGTAACGACAGGGGTGGGCGCAGTTGCCATGATTGGCATCCCGGCCCGTCATATACAGGCTCAATGAACAGCGGCCGGAATAAGAAATACAGAGGGCGCCGTGGACAAAGACCTCCAGCTTGAGATTTGTATTTCCCCTTATTTCCTTGATCTCTGCCAGGGTTAATTCCCGGGCCAGGTTGACCCGGCTGGCCCCCTGCTCCTGCCAGAAGCCGGCGCTGGCTGAATTGGTAATATTGGCCTGGGTGCTGATATGAATATTTATCTCCGGTACCCATTTGCGGGTCAGAGCGAAGATCCCTGGATCGGAGATAATCAGACCGTCCACCCGCAGATCCCGCAGGCGGAGAAGATAATCCCGCAGGCCGTGAAGATCACGATTATGGGCCATTATATTTATTGTTATAAAGACCCGCACCCCCCGCTCGTGGGCATAGTTCACCGCCGCCGCGATCTCCTCCACCTTTAGAACGGCATGAGCCCTGAGGCCGTAGGTCGCGCCGCCCATATATACGGCATCGGCCCCGTAATGAATGGCAATCTTTAATTTATCAAGACTGCCGGCTGGAGCCAAAAGTTCCGGTGGCCGGGAAGTGGTATTATCAGACGGCATAATTTTTTATGGGCCGATAAGCCGGGCTCTGGTGAATGATGATAAATTTATATGAATTTTCCATGGATTATATGTATATTAATTTTTTGATCTTGGGCCGTCTGCTTTGAGATATCGCATAATTACTTAGTGTCTGCCCAGAAATGGTCTTTTTGCCCGATATCTGCGTTATGCTCAGAAAATTTTCCTCGGAATATCAACTATATGCCGGAGGAAATTTTCTTCGTATGCCTTGATCTCGAACAAAAATCCTCATTTCTGGACGGACACTACCCAACTTCTGCAAAAGTGGTGTCCGGTTAGAGTTTTGCATTAAGAATGGTTGGTGATTTTATGCCGGGAGACAGATTAAATTTTTCCCCTGCCCCAAGGGGGGCTGAATTTTTTTCGCGTTTTTTCGCGGAAATTAGTCTGTCCCTGAATCGAAAGCCGGAAAAATAAAATCAGTCCCTTAGTCCTTGATTTACCAGCAGTTTCGCACACGATCTTTGTTGTACCACTGGAGAAGTTACATAATTACTATTTGTAACTGTTCAGGTGTGACTATAAATTACCCAAAACCCTGAGCTGTAACTGCTTAGATGTGCTTCAGGTTCGGAGTCTGCGCTTACCTGTTCATTTATGGCTTCGTAGCGTACTTGTGTTACTCAAGAAGCTATAAATGGGCAAAGATGGAGTGCAGCTAAACAGTTACTACTATTTAATCATAATTTTATCAATGATAACGGCCTTGTTAGACCTTCATAATATTTTACCGCAGGCCAAAATCATGGCGGCCATGAGCGGCGGTGTTGATTCCTCGGTCACCGCCGCCCTCTTAAAGCGCCGTGGTTTTGAGACACATGGTGTCTTTATGACCTTAGGTGGTGATAAGGACGGCCGAAATGCCAGGCGGGCCGTGGAAATTGCCGATTTTCTCGAGATCCCCTTTACCGTTCTTGACCTGAGCCTTGAATTTAAAAAAGAGGTGCTGGATTATTTTCAGCAGACCTATGAGCAGGGTCTTACCCCGAATCCCTGCGCTGTCTGTAATCGAACTATTAAATTCGGTCGCCTGATGGATTACGCCCTGGGACGGGGAATGGATTATCTCGCCACCGGCCATTACGCCCGCCTGTGTCGTGATAACAGCGGCCCTGTTCGGCTCTTAAAGGGGGCGGATGCCACTAAGGACCAGTCTTATTTCCTTTGTCGTCTGCGGCAGCCGCAGTTGGCCCACGCCCTTTTTCCCCTGGCCGCCGTCCATAAAAGAGAGGTCTATGAAATGGCCGCCGAACTTGGCCTCAAGGGCCGCCATGGCACTGAAAGCCAGGACGTTTGTTTTATGGCCGGCCGCAGTTTGAATGAGTATTTTGCCGCCTGTCTGCCGCCGGCGGCGGCTGGTGATTTTGTCA
>CAZFHH010000026.1:0-4172 GCA_964518755.1 uncultured Candidatus Saccharibacteria bacterium | reverse complement strand
CTATGTTTATTGCTTTATCATTTAAATAAACTCTTGAATTGTAATATGCAAAATATTTCGCCACCGCTATTTTTTTTGCCTTTTTAATAACTTCTTTTATTTTGCGGATATCACCACCAAACACAATCATCAAATCTCTCTTAATTATATAATCTGCCAAATATACTTTTTCCTTAAAGCCATCCATTGACTTATTTGTGGTATGCATTATATCATTTGCCTGTCCTAATATAAAAATATACGCATTGTGTATAATTTTTTCGGAATAAGAGCGTAACTTTATTATTTTATCTCGTTCCTTATTTGTAAATAGGACAAGGTTTTCTTCACTGCGTATAAAGAAAAAATAATCTATTAGTGCAAAAATTTCAATTATTTTTTCTATAATGTCCGCCGGTTTGATACTATGTTTTTTTATAATTAATTTTTCAAGTTCCCTATTACTTTTTAGAAAAATCTTTGAAAATTTATTTAATTTAATCACATCGCTTATGTGTGATTTATTATTCATATATACAAAGTAGTCATTTTCATAATAAACGCGATACTCCTTACCGTTTTCATGAAAAAAAAGTGGCTTATTCTGCATATCCTTATAGCCGAGTTTATAGCTTATTTCTTCAGATTTTTTCCACGTTTCCATCGCCAAGAGAGAGAGTATGATCCTTTTGCTTGCCAATACGTGACTGTATCCAGATTTAACTACGTTAGCTGTATTTTGTAGCAACGTCGTAATCGCCCGGCTTTGTGTAATGTAAAACTCACCGTTGGCAAACGCCCACTCAATGTCTTGCGGGGTTTTGTAGTGCTTTTCAATTCTCTTGATTATTTCCGCAAGTTTCAAGATATCTCTCTTGCTCAAAACTTGTTTTTCCACTTTGCCTCCAAGTGCTACCCATTTATTGCCACCACCTCTTTTTCCATACAATGCTTTCGCTTGCTTGTGGACAGTGATATCAATAATCTTTTTATCTTTTTTTGAAACAACATACGCGTTTGGCGTAATTAGTCCGGACACAATGGGCTCTCCAAGCCCATATCCGGCTTCAATGAGTATTTGATTTTTATCTTGTGTAACAGGATGTACGGAAAAGGCAATGCCCGCCTTTTCACTCTCAATCATTTCCTGTACCACAACCGCAACAGAGATATTTCTTTTCTCCAGACCCTTTTCAAATCTATAGAAAATTGCTCGCTGTGTAAAAAGAGACGCCCAACACTTTTGCACGTATTCAAGTAATATCTTTTCCGTTGTATTGAGATATGTGTCGAGTTGTCCAGCCCAGGCTGCAAGACTTGAGTCTTCCGCCGTGGCGGAAGACCGTACGGCAACGTATTTCGCTCCAAGAGTGGAGAAGTCTTTCATAATCACCTCTGCTATTTCTTGTGGCATCTTTGCGCGCAAAAGCATTGACTGAATTCGCTTGCTTGCGCGCTCAACGGTGTGTGCCTTGTCTTTGTCCACTTTGTTTAACTGTATGCGAATCTTTTGTTTTAGACCGGATTCGGCAATGAATGTATCAAAAGAATTCGCAAGTATGACAAACCCATTTGGAACTGAAACACCGGCGCGTACAAGTTCGCCAAGCGAAGCACCCTTCCCTCCAGCGATGGCGACATCTTTGCGTGATAATTTTGTAAGTGGTTTTGTGTATGCCATTTTGTTTGAATGTAGTGGTGATTTCTTGTATGACTTCGTAAATATCTATACTTTTACAATGCTTGGTTGTTATTTGCCCACGCCAAACTTTTGATATAAACAATCGTAGTTTTTAAACTTCTCATAAGTTTATTATATCCCAAGTTCAAAAAAATAATTGCACCTCACCCTTTTAAGATTTCTAGATTTGCTAAAAATCTTAAAAGGATGGTCATCGCATGTGCGAACATGCGATGACCATAACCAAACCGACGCACCGCTAAAACGGAGAGCCCCCGTGCAAGACCTCTTCAAGGTCTTGCACGCGTACTTCCATTGTGTACCGCCCGAGTGTGACGAGTTCGTCACACTCGGGTGGCGTAGGCACGACGCGAGCGTTAACAACACGCCCATGAAAATTGAATACTCTTCCGGCGTTCTTCATTCGATTCAGTAGCGCCGAAACCCTTTCGGCACTTCCAGAAATGAGCACTCGCGGCTCTTTCTCCTTGCGCTCAAGCAACTTTTCCGCCACCTCTTCAAACGTGCCAGACGCGGAGATTTCCACGTCGAATTCGTTTTGTGGGGGAGTCGCAGTGAGAGTGAGAAATGTAATGTGTATTTTTCTTTTGTATGCACGTGCATTGAAAATTGGTTTCATTTTCATACCCTCGGTTAAAATTAAAGATCAACTTACTTCCACATGCATTTTAATACTTTGTCAATACGGCGCCAATTTTTTCGCCCAGAGTGCCTAAAAACCCTTGTTTTTAGGCACTCTTCCTGCGCTGTTTTTGAAAAAGTGTCAGAAATGTTGACACTTTTTATATTTTGCTATATACTGTCTGCTATATGGATACAAACAAAATAACAAAAATACTTATTGGTCTTGGGCTTAACGCCGTTGAGTCCGGCGTCTATGTCGCACTGCTTCGGCATGGCAAAAGCACCATCTCTGATATTGCGAAGAACTCCGGCATCAAACGCGCAACCATATATCAATACATTGATGGACTTGCCGCACGCGACCTTATTCGCAAAACATTCAAAGGCAAGCGTGTTTTATATTATCCGGAAGACCCGAAGAAACTTTTGCGTTTTGCAGACGCCATAAAGAAAAAAGCTGAGGATGTGTTTCCAGAACTTCAGGGGTTGTTCGCAAGATCATCGGCAAAGCCGATTATAAGATTCTACGAAGGGAAAGAATCAATTCGCACTGTTTATAGAGAAATAACTTCCACACCAAAAATCGTATGGTCTGTGTTTTCCGCAGAACGTTACTTCAAAATATTTACAGAGAAAGACGGTGCCGAATTTATTAACAACATATATAAAAACGGTGGTGAATTGCGAGACATGGTCTTGCGCACACCATCAGGAATTGAATATGTAAAACGGGGCTGGGGTGGTAAAATTACAAAATCAAAACTTTTACCGGAGGATTTTGATTTTAGTGTTGACATGCTTATTGCCGGAGATAAGCTCGTTCTCATTTCATTTGAAGACATGATTGCGGTTGTCATAGAAAACCAAGAAATTGCAAATCAGCAGATGCAATTCTTGCGCTTCGTTTGGAAACGAATATAATTTGCAAAACTTTTAATAAAAACAATACGTATCGCCCATCCAATTCAATTCGCAATTACTGATGCCTCACTATTTCAGCATCGCAACAATAATATAAAAATTCTCCGACAAATCTTTCATCTCCGTTACTTTTAGTCCGGCATTTTCCATAAGCATTATTGCATCTTCTTCCGTTAAGCGTATTTCAAGAGGCGGACCCATTTCAGTTGGAACTTTCTTCCAATCCAAATTCACTACACTTCCGCCCGGCGCCAACATTTCGCGTGCATTTTTCAAAACCTTCAGCGAGTCTTGGAAATCGTGCATAACCGTGCCAAAGAAAATCATATCCGCACACCCTTGGCAAAAGATTGTTTTTTCACCTGTTTCCACCAGTGCCTCTATATTTTTCAAACCGGCATCGCACGCCCTCTCTTGCAATCTTTCAATTGCCTCCGCATCAACATCAACCCCATACACCTTGCCACTATCACCCACCATCTTCCCGGCAGGCATGGTAAAAAAACCATCATTGCATCCGACATCTACAAATGTCATTCCCTCTCGCAACCCAACACCGGAAAGTATCTCCTCCGGATTTTGCATCTTCCGACGCGCAACCTCGTCATAATGAAATCCCCGCCCATGATGATACTGGTGTGCATGTTCCATAGCGACATTATAACAAAGTATCTTCCCAGAACTTAATTTATTAAATACGTTAACCCCCTGCCATGTGCCGACATATTATGTTTTTAACGGATTTGTCAGCATAACCGTTAAAAACATATATTTTTTACACTTTTTCACGATTATGTTCATAATCCGACACTAAATTTCTCTTGAAAACGATGGCGCCCCCAGGAGGACTCGAACCCCCAACCTTGACGATAGAAGCGTCTTGCTCTATCCATTGAGCTACGAAGGCAAAGACAAATGAACACTCACGGCATAAGTGTGCCGAAAG
>CAZFHH010000025.1:0-4918 GCA_964518755.1 uncultured Candidatus Saccharibacteria bacterium | reverse complement strand
AAAGGGAAATGCTCGCAATCATATTTGCGCGAGGTCGTTCTCGTTTCTCAATTAAATTAAAGGAACGGCTTCAAACAATTTCACTTTGCGATAAATATACAGATTATATGCTCGGTGAAATTGATAAATGGGAAAAGAAAAAACAAAAGTATCGCAAAGTGATGTTCAAAATCTTGCAGATAAGCTCAGAGAGAGCGAGGCACGTATGGAAAAACTTGTATCTGCATATTTGGATGGCGACATTCCAAAAGAGATTTACCTAAAGCAAAAAGACAAGAGTATGCGCGCCACCCTCACTTTGAAAGATAAAAAGAAAGATTTTGAACGACGGGGAAACAATTGGGTCGAACCCTTGCGAGAGTGGGTTTTGGATACGAAACAAGCCAATTTTTTGAACTCATCCACTGATTTTAACGAAATCAGCTCCTTCGTCAAAAAAGTTGGAACGAACCATTCGGTTCTAGACAAAACCGCCCACTTTTCTGTGCCGTCGCCCTGCCATTTCGTCGCTAAACGACGCCATTTTCTGCCCCTTTGCGCGCCTTCGGCACGCCGTGCTAGCTCGCTTTCGCGAGCGGAAGTATCGTTTTGTGCGGGCGGGGAGAATCGAACTCCCGACTACTGCTTGGAAGGCAGTCATTTTACCACTAAACCACGCCCGCAGGTGCATAATGCGCACTGTGTGCACACCCTTCAAATACGGTGCACATATGTAGCATACCAAAAACAAGGCTTTATCGCACGCGTTGAGGTATTATAAAGATAATGTCACCCGCTCCTAAAATCGGAATTGTGTACATCATCGCCACCATTATCGGTGTGGTGTTTGCCGCAACAGGTACCATTGCGCTAATTCAAGAGCCATCCTCGCAGTCTATATTGCCGATACGCCCCACACCCATCACTCTGAAAACGCACACGCTCGCGACATCCACACAACACACCGCGCTTTCTTTTCCGCAAAAACAAGTTTCTCCGGTAGTGCAACCGAAACACACCGTTTCTCAAAAAGAATTTTCATATACAAATACTACACCGCCAACACAAAAGACATCCACTCACATACTGCAAACAACGCCTGTGTCGTTGGCGGCGACAACAACACAAAAAAGTTCTACAGGACTTCCCGCCACGGCACTTTCTATACACAAGGCATTGGTAAACATCATGTGTGAAATAAAAATGACAGGGTCAATTATACACACATCCGGTAGCGGTGTGTTTATCAGCCCAAAAGGATACATCATTACCAACGCACATGTGGCGCAGTATCTTCTCTTAAAAAACTATCCTCACCCGGGAGCGACTACGTGTACAGTGCGCACGGGCGGACCGGCAAGAGCACGCTATAATGCATCAATTGTGTTTCTTTCAAGCGACTGGATGTATGAACACTATGCACACTCAACCACAAGTATAAATATAACCAGTCACGAACGAGAAACCGGGAAGCATGACATTGCAATTCTTGCCGTCTCCGGAAAAGCACACGAACTTGGCACAGATGTGAATAAAGTTCCCACCATGTTTCCTTTCGTACCACTTGGAAACAAAGCGCCAACGGTGAACGAGCCAGTTATCATTGGATCATACGCAGCACAATTTCTTTCACAAGAATTGATTAAAAACGATCTGTACCCGACCTTCGCGTACGACCATATTAAAAAAATATATACGTTCGCATCAACCACCGCCGATGTGGCAGCACTTGGCGGAACGGCCGTAGCACAAGAAGGTTCATCCGGTGGTGGTGTGCTTGATGCGAACGGAAAACTTACAGCACTCATTGTCATTGGTACCGTAACCGGACCAACGAATACACGAAATCTTGCCGGAATTACCGCGTCATATATCCGGCGTGCCTACGCAAGCGAGGCGGGGAAATCACTTAATACACTCCTTAGTGAATCAACAACAACCGCCACCAGAGAGTTTTCTTCCACCAAAAAGAAATTGGGTGCTTATTTTAAGAAAAACCTAGCGAAGTGAAATAGCCCGCACCCCACTGAAATCCGCCTCCGGCGGATTTCAGTGGGGTGCGGGCTATTAATATTATTTTTTTAAAATAGTTTCTACAGACTGTAAATATACAGTACGCGATGGGAAAGCAAATGAAACATGCTCTTTCTCAAACAATTCCATAACGGAAAGATTAATCTCCTGCTGACGATTCATATATTCCGTGTAATCGCCGGACAACACAAAATAGACCATATCAAACGTAAGTGCCGAGTCGCCGAAACCCGCAAAATGCACACGATCAACAGTCACTCCCTCCACCGCATCAATACGCGCATGTATTTTTCCTGCAAGCTCTGCAACCACACTGCGTGGCGTACTATACTCAATACCAATGGTTGTCGCCACCCGCCGCCCCTTCATTGAGCGGAAGTTTTGCACACGAACGGAAGTGAGCTCACGATTTGAAATAACAATTTCTTCACCCTGAAGCGCGCGAATGCGTGTCGTTTTGATACCGATGCGCTCAACCACACCCATGTTTTGTCCCACAATAATAAAATCTCCAACCACAAACGGCTTGTCAAAATAAATTGCAAACGAACTAAACAAATCGGAAAGTACGTTTTGAAGTGCAAATGCCACAGCAATGCCACCGATACCAAGCCCCGCCACAAGAGAAGTTATATTGATGCCACTGTTTGAAAGAAGCAAAAGTATAGCGATAATCCACAGGGTTACTTTTACAATAGTAGTGAGAAATCCTCGCGCTGCGCGCTCGGTTCCTTTCGCCGTAGTTTGCGCAAAATACACATCAAATGCGATACCAACCGCACGGATACTATAGAAAAGCACCACCGCAAGAAGAACATCATTGAGCGACATCCGCACAAATGACGAAAGTGGAAATACCATCAACCCCAGATATATCGCAACCAACCAATAAAGAGGAGGCTTGATACTCTGCACCATCGCCACAACAGCATCATCCACATTATTTTTCGTATGCGCAGACCATTTCCCCAAACGTGTGAGAATATATTTTTGTACAAAATAAAAAACAAAGAGTGCTACCAGCGTCACAAAAAGCGCCTTATAAAACAGTACGGCATCAATAGAAATCACCCCGGAAATTGTTGATAATATCTTTTCCATATAAATATCTCTACATTATTTTATATCGCCACCATACCATACATACCCGCCCCAGTCCCGTGTTTACATTACTTATAATTAAAAGACTCTTTGTTGTATTCACTCCGCAGATAAGAACAAACACCATCTTGGTGCTCAAGTACAAAATCCGCAATACCGACATCAAACATCATCTTGGTGCATATGGTGCAATACAATTTAACGAGCCCGCTCAGCAACCTCCTTTCCCCATTGGGGGGAAACGCGCAAAATAAAGTTGTGCACCTTTTATTTTTTGTGAATTATTTTTTAGAGCATCCATAATCGCTCTTTGCTCGGCATGTACACAACATGTTTTGTCGGTAACTTTCCGGTTATAAAAATCTTTTCTATAATCACATCGGCGCTCCACCTCATCATTACCGGGCGGAGAATTGAAACCCCTTCCGATGATTACCCCATTTCTAACTATCACCGCGCCACACCTGTCCCTGTGACATGGGGCATTTTGAGCAACGTTGATTGCTTCGCGTATCCAACGCAAGGATTCCTCTGCCTGTTGCCCGGTTAAATATTTCATACGATTTATAAATCAAAACGACAAACAACAAAAAGCTTAAATGGCAAATTATTTAACTTGAATTTAAGATGCTCTTCCCCTGATTTAACTTTATTCTTTATTGGTTCGTAACTCATATCGCGCGTCATTACATGATACAATTTCCCAAATCTTATTCCAAATCAGATACAGTGTTATATGTGGCGGGGGTGCTCTGTTGATAACATAGACACACACTAAATCATATTGCGATATGTATTCCGTTAATATACAACCTCCCCCGGATGACATTTTTTATAAAATTTCCGTTAAGAAAGAACATCCCAACTTATCTTTAAACACAACCGGGCATTTTTACTGCCACCCGCCAACGAAAGTTTAACCTTGCAGAATCCCCAACAAGTTTATTTTTGTCGCTCATTATATTCAATCAAAGTCTCGGGGATTTCTTTGCTTATATAAATATCTAAATACCTATCTTTAAATTCTTTTTTATCCCATTCGGATTTTAACTTATTTTTGAGCTCGTTCCCACAGACATACGCGACAGCTTCAAGATATTTACCCGACGACTGAATGACTACAATTTTTTTCTCATAATCCGTATCTTCAAAAAAATCTATAATTTTTGCACTCTTTTCATTCACATCAAATAAAATTTTCCCTTCAACAAAATCTCCCGCCGATTTTGTTATGGCAGGATATGAGCGAGGATTATTATCATCAAAAATCTTATAACGTTTGTAATCTTGCAAACTTGCATTTTGAATAGCTTTCCGGTAAGAGCAAAAATAATTTCCGGGAAGGTAAGCGTTCCATAGTGTTATTAAAATATGTGTAATTTTAAAAGAAAAGAATCCTGCCTACATTTAACCATTTCAAGGTGTTTAATATTTTAACAACCGTCTTCTTTTATGGATAATACTACTGGTGCCTTGCTTGACGATGAGAGATTTCAATAAGGGCGTCAAAACTGTCTCCCTTGTTCATTTTGTTTTGCTTTCCAAGACCGCACAAAACACATCGGTGGAGAATATACCATTCTCCACCGATGTGTTTTGTGCCAACCGGATTCATGAGTCCGCGACATGTTGCTTTACGGTCACCCGGATTTATGTCAACGTGCTTGCTCCACAAGCATTGCGAGCAGTGGTTTGTGAACCCCCCCCACGTACAAACATCCCGCATTTCTCACAGGTGAAATTTTCTTTTGTACGCTGAAATTTTCTAGAAGCCATAAATGATTCTTGACTTGGTTTATGGGTG
>CAZFHH010000024.1:0-5350 GCA_964518755.1 uncultured Candidatus Saccharibacteria bacterium | reverse complement strand
CAAAAATACCATTTCAGGTACACAGGGTTCATCGGTTGTGGTGATTGCTCCGACGCCTGCGCCAAAGCCAAAGCCGAAGCACGTGTACAAGCCGACTGTGAAGGTGGTGCATAAGGCACCTGCGAAGAAAGAAGGGTTTGCGCACACGATTGCGGTTAAGGCGACAACAACTGTTGCTACAAGTACGACCGCGACAACGACCGCTTCAACAACGTCTTCGGGAATCACAGTATTGCCACTTTCGGCATCTGCTTCAGGCGGAGGGAACAATACAAAATTTGTCCTTATTATCTTGGCGATTGTCGCGCTTGTAATTATTCTCTGGATGAATCGTAAACGTTTTTTGGGTAAGTAAGGTTCTGGTAAAAGTAGTAGATTAGCCCAACACCCCGCGCGCCTTCGGCGCGCGGGGTGTTGGGCTAATGTGGGACATCCATGCAAGTATTTTAGATGATTGCAGAGTAGAATAAGTGTATGACTGAAGAAGAACGACGCCTTGAAGAAATGGTGATTGAGTTTGTAAAAAGAAATAAAAAAGAGATTTTGAATAGATTCTGTCCGCAGGCTATTTGTTATGCGGTTATCAATCCGAGATCTCTTTTTATGGCTGGTTCTCCCGGTGCCGGCAAGACAGAAATATCAGAACGACTTACCGGACGCTTTAAAGATATGCCTGTGCGCATAGACGCAGATGAGATACGAAGTATGTGTCCGGGTTATTCCGGAACTAATGCACACGTATTCCAAAAAGTCGCAAACAAAGGAGTTAATTTTTTGTATGACTACGCTCTTAAGAAAGAAATAAACTGCATTATGGATGGCACTTTCGCATATGGTGGTGCTTCAGAAAATATAGAGAGGTCACTGCACCGTGGGAGAAGAACAGAGATTTGGTTTGTGTATCAAGACCCGATGCGCGCATGGGAATTTACCAAAGCTCGTGAGGCTCGTGAAGCGCGACGAATCTCAAAAGAAGTCTTTATCAGGGCTTTCTTTGAATCACGCAAAAATGCACAAATGGTAAAAGAACATTTTGATAAGAATGTTGAGTTAAACATTCTTATCAAAGACTACAAATCAGATACGGATGATATCCAATTAAACGTTTCCGCCACTGCCCTTGACTACTTGGCGGACAACCGCTATTCTATAGATACTCTAAATGAAATGCTTGTATGATTAAAACAATTAAAAAATTCTTTGCCGGTTCCCGGGGCGGTGAGCAAAAAGCCACCAGTGATTTCTCTGATTTCTTTGATAAGAAGTCCGGATATAAAGTAAAGGTTATTCGTCAGATATTGCGGGAAGCAAATGCGGAGCAGCGCGAAGTTGTGCGGAAGTATCACGAGCGTCTTGGTATAAACTAAAGTGCGTAGCCCTGCAAGCCCCACCCCCTGCGCGCCTTCGGCGCGCAGGGGGTGGGGCTTGCTCTGTTGTTCCGATTTCCGATTTCCGATTTAGTTTTTGTTGTGTTTATGCATATTTCGTGTAGAATATCAATCGGAGGGTGGGAAGATGCCCGGTTTAGAGTTTCCCCAGTCACACAAAGGACGTTTGCCATGAGAGAGAAAGATAGAATCAAGCCTGGCGATATATTCATTTCAGATGATGAGAATAGTATTGTTCACGTTGGTGTAATTATCGGAATTGAGTTTGGCGATACTATCGCGAGAACACTGGTTTTCGGACGGATCCCCGATGAGTCTGGAGTGAAGTTGCGCCAATTTCCGGCGTACGAAAACTTCAAGATGAAAGATGTCCGCGCGTATGATTTTTCAAGGGAGAGAAATTTTTATCGGCAGAATTCATGGCCGGAAGATTCTTTGGCTCTCACGGATATTGATATCGCGCAACACCTTTTGGGTAAGGGAACCATAGAGAATTACAAATGGTCCGGGTCAGTCTGTAATGAGCACTTTCTGCTCGTGCAGGCAGTGCTCCATGGGTATTTCCCGGGGTGCGTAAAGGCACCACCGGAAAAAATGGAAATCGGGAACATGGTTTTAATGATGTATTATACCACGTATGGGAAGCCGTACGTGGTAACCATGTTTCGTGGGGAAGAAGATTTGGCACAACAGCACGAGGAAGGGTGTTAACACTGTCTCACCGCGGTGCGCCGATAGCGCGCCGCGGTGTTTTTACAAAAAATAAACTCATATGAGCTGTTGGATAGATTTATAGACCCACCCCCCCCCCTGCGCGCCGGAGGCGCGCAGGGGGCATTTGCTTTTATGAATAAATGATATAAAATCTTGGCAGGTGGGTATAAAGACATTCCGTGCGGAGTGTCCCCAAAAATATTATAAGGAGTTCTTTGTTATGAATATTAAAAATTTTCGAGGAGCGACTTTTATAGCGAATGCATATGATGGTGCCAACACGACGTATGTTGGCATTGCTATAGATGTGGATGGTAAACGTGTGGAAACACTCGTTTTGGGCTCTCTTACCCCTATAATACCTGACGTCTTTAGAAGGCGGGAGGCGTTCCCGTTCCCTTCATATAGAAAAGTATGGGTGCAAGATGTGCACCTGTACCAATTCAAAAAAGAAATTGATCTTTGTAAGTACTTGGCTTCGTCGTATGACGAAGTACCAGATTTGGTTACAGAGAGTTTCCAGATAAATAATAAAAGAGCGTTAGTGTGTCTGGATGCCGCTCGCCACATTATGATTGGTGGCGGCATAAAGACATACCGCAAGTGGGAACCATTTGCGGATGAGCACTTTCTCCTTTTATGGGCCGTGTTGCACCGGCACTTTCCGGAGAGAGCGCAGCGCCCGCCGGAGGAGTGGACCCCTCCCGAGGGGGAGGAGTGTTTTCATATTTACGCAAACGGACACGATGTTCCGTTTGTAACAGTCGGCCCTCGCGAAACCTTGAATGAAGATTGATTTCGGGATGGACTATTCCCGATCCCACCAGGTGTGCACGTCCGTGCGCGCCTGGTGGTTTTTTTACACAAAAACCAAAATGGTACAAGCGATTTTATAAAATCAAATGTAAATGTTATCAACATTTCAATGCCGGAAATATGAAAGACTACTCGCACAAAGATGTACCATGGGTCGGTGCTGAGGACTTGCAACTGATTGATTATGAGGCGGTATTTTCACGTACTGATGAGTTTTCCGTTAGAAAATACAATGATTAGGTATAAAGAAGCAAAAGAATTTGTACATGATCTTAAAAAATTTCAGTGTAAAAGTCTTAATGGCCACAGGGCACAAAGTTAGGTTCGTATCATATATGAATATTTCTCCGTCCAACAAAGAATCATATTTTTAGAGATTTACTTCAAAGCCGATTAAGAAAATGAAAATAAACAAAGGATATATTATTTTAGAGATAGTTTGAGTGGTTGCTTGTTGTATATTTTCCAGTACACTTAATTTTACATGAAGATATTTGATGGAAGGAAGGAATCTGAAAAAATCCTTGAGAAGCTGAAAACAAAAATAGAAACCAAAAAATTGAAGCCGCGCATGGCGGTTTTTCTTATCGGTGACGATAAGGCATCTAAAATGTATGTGGCTTTAAAAGCGCGTCGCGCAAAAGAAATTGGTGTGAAGTTCAGCGTGTACACATATGGAAAAAATGACGATGAAAATGAGGTGATACAAAAGATAAAGGAACTTAATGAAGACGTTGGCGTCAACGGAATGATTGTGCAAATGCCGTTACCGCAAGGGTTTAGTACTGAAAAGATAATTTCAAGCATAAGCCCGACAAAAGACATAGACGGATTTCATAAAAAGAATACCAATGCCTTAAAAAATGGCGAAAAGATAAAAATAAGCCCGGTGCTGCCAGGGGTCATTTTATATGCTCTTAAAACCGCTCGGAAAGGGAAGCCAAAAAAAGAAAAGATAAGGGCGCTTGTCAATTCACACCTTTTCGGTGATATTCTGAAAGCGTTTTTTTATGTAAATGGTTTGGCGCTTGAATTCTTTGTCGCAAAAAATACTTCTTTGAAAAAAATAAGGGAATTCGTAAAGGACGCTGATGTGTTAATATCTGTTCTTGGGAAAAAGGGAATTGTAACCGGCGATATGCTCAAGCAGGGTGTCATTTTAATTGATGTTGGGATAACGAAAGAAAATGGAAAAGTCTGCGGGGATGTTGATTTTGAAAGTTGTTCCCAAAAAGCAAAATTCATCACGCCGGTTCCAGGAGGAATTGGTCCAATGACCATCGCATTTTTATTGCAAAATGTTGTTTCAACTTGAAAGATAAATGGGTTACTCGTTCTTAAAACGCTCTTGAATTTTCGGCACGATTTGTTTTTTTCTTGATATCAATCCTTTGACAAAAAGAACGCCATCGTTATTTTCCGAGTTGAAAGATTTTGTAAACAGTTCCGTCTCCTCGTCTCCAGATGCAAGTGTATAGCTTTCTTCGTTTAGAATATCAATGATTGAGAAAAACACGCCTTTTAGATTATCGTCCTTTTTTATTTCTTTCAATTTTTCTTTCAATTTTTCTTTTTTGTTCAGCCCAAAATCTTTATTGGTTGTTTCCATAACGCCGAACCCATAGGTGTCTTTGCCAAAGTCATAGACTTTGTAGTCAAGCTTGATTAAATCTGCCATTGAAATGTCGCCCAAGTCACTTTTGGCATTAAACATATCCAAGCTGAATTTTTCCAAATCTTCAATTTGAGCAACCTCGTTTAGTTTCTTTGCCAGTTCTTTATCAACATCGGTTGTGGTTGGTGAACGAAAGAAAAGAGTATCGGAAATTATTCCGGAAATCAATAGTGAGGCGATTGCTTTTGACAGTGTCGGAAACGTAGCGTCCGGATTTCCATTTGGGGTTACAATCTCAAAAAACTTTTTAGCGATGATTGAACAGGATGAGCCGAGTGGTTCTACATAAATTGAAATTGGTTTGTCCGTTTCAATTTTAACTCTGTGGTGGTCAATAATTTCCACTATATCCAAATCTTTCAGATTTTCTATGCTGTGGACTTCCTCGTTATGGTCAATGAGAATAATTTCGGAACCTTTGGGAAGCTCTTGTATATGCTCCGGTTCCTCAACTCCGAATTTGTTAAAAATAAATCTCGTTTCGTTGTTTAAGTGACCCAAAGCATAGGCCTTTGCTTCAATACCTCTTTGGTTTAGGAAATCTTGATACGCAATTGATGAGCAGATTGTGTCGGTGTCCGGGTTTTTGTGGCCGATGATATGTTTAAGCATGAAATTTTTTTAACGTCATAATTTTAATAAATTAGATGAAGCACCAAAACCGGCGCTTCACGCATAACTCTATTTCTCTTGAGCTTATAGTTTTAAGTATAGCATTTCTGTTGCCGTAGTAAAAAACCCAGGGAAAAGGGGTCAG
>CAZFHH010000023.1:0-5455 GCA_964518755.1 uncultured Candidatus Saccharibacteria bacterium | reverse complement strand
TGAAAGCATCTAAGCGGGAAGCTTGCTCCAAGATTAGGAATCGTTATGAGACTCCCGGGAGATGACCGGGTTGATAGGCTTTAGGTGTACGCACAGTAATGTGTTTAGCCGAGAAGTACTAATATGTCCAGTCTCTTGCGTGGAAATCTGTGTGACACAAAATGATATTTTCGTTGTGTGCACTTTGGTTCAAAAAAAATACGTATTCAATTTTATAAAAAGGTCAGCACGTTTGCGCTTGCGCGCAGGCGGGAACGCGCCCACAGTGTTGGTGATTTGTCGGAGGGGTTATACCCGTTCCCATTCCGAACACGGCAGTCAAGCCTTCTTGAGCCGATGGTACTCCGCAAGGGGGAGAGTAGGTAGTCGCCAACACCGTGGGCGTGTTTTCGTTACAGACAGACTTCTTCGCGCGTAATAGCATGGAGAGTAGGTAAGAAAAATACCACCCTAGGGTGGTATTTTTCTTACCTATATTAGGCTTGAGAGTATAACCCCCGCGCGCCATTGCATGGCGCGCGGGGGTTATTACGGGGTTATGCAGAATGCACATTGTTCACAGCGCATTTGTCGCACAGAGATTTTCCTTTATAATGATATCAATGGTACAAGACATTTCATGGGCGACTCGTCGTCGCTCCATAGTCATCATCATATTGGCATTTATTGTAGCCATTGGAATCTTTTCTTTTCACAGAACGGTTTTGTATACCGCTCCGTCATGCATCGACGGTATACAAAACCAAAACGAAACCGGTGTTGATTGCGGAGGTGTCTGCCCACACTTGTGCACCGCACAAGTTGAGCAACCGGTCATACAGTTTGTTCGTGCGATTTCAAACGGTGGCGGACGTACCGATATCATCGCCTATGTGGAAAATCCAAATGCAGACGCGGGAGTATCAAATGCTCCTTACACCATAGACATGTATGGGCAGGAAGGAACCGTCATCAATACATATTCCGGTGTTGTCACACTTTCTGCCCACACGGTCACGCCGATTTATATTCCCGGTGTTGCACACGGTCCGGTTAAAATTGTAAATGCCTTTCTCTCTTTCAATACAAAAAAGATGCACTGGGTAAAAACAGTATCTGCGTCAACCTTGCTCCCATTTTCAAACATACGCGTTACACAAGGGTCCGTGCCACACATTACAGCCACCATCACAAACCCGTCCACAAATGTGTATCGCAACTTAAAAGTTATTATTTCAGTGTTTGACAGTAATGACAATATCATTGCCGTATCGCAAACGGTGGTGCCGGTCCTTCAAGGGCTCGGTACCGCACAGCTTGTGTTTACGTGGGGAGGACCATTTTCAAGTACACCGGTGCGGGAAGATTTATTTTCCATACTTCCGCTAAACGGGCAATAATTATGAGTGAGCAGGTATCCCGCGTGCGCGCATTTTCTCGCCACATAGATTGGTTTCTTATCTTGCCGGCACTTCTTCTCACTGGAATCGGTTTGCTTACCATGCACACGTTCGGAGTGGGGCACTCTCTCGCCCCTAGGCAATTGGTATGGATGTTCATTGCTTTTGTTGCATATATTACGGTTTCTTCCATTGATGTGAGAGCACTACGTCGCACCTCTCTTATCATGGCACTATATTGGTTTGTTCTTATTCTTCTGGTGTTGTTACTTGTTGCCGGTCACACTATCATGGGAGCCAAAAGTTGGTTCGTGTTTGGAGGGCTGTCATTCCAGCCGGCAGACCTTGCAAAATTGGTTCTTATCGCACTTTTGGCAAAGTATCTTTCACGGCGCCATGTGGAGATTGCAAATTGGCGCCACATAGTGGTTACCGGTATGTATTCACTGATTATAGTTTTACTGGTACTTCTTGAACCGGATCTCGGAACTGCGGTTATCATCGGTTCCATTTGGCTGGGGCTCATGTTGGTTTCCGGAATATCAAAAAAACATCTTGCTACGATTATTTTGTTGCTTGCTCTTGCCGCAACCTTCTTGTGGTTTTTTGGGCTTAAACCATATCAACGTGCGCGCATTGTAACTTTTGTTAATCCTGCGGCGGATATTCGTGGTGCCGGATACAATGCGTACCAGGCAATGATAGCGGTCGGTTCAGGAGAGTTATTTGGAAAGGGAATAGGATATGGAACGCAAAGCCAGCTTCGGTTTCTTCCGGAGTATCAAACAGATTTCATATTCGCCGCCTATGCGGAAGAGTGGGGATTTTTTGGCGTATTATTACTTTTGTCGCTTTACGGTATCTTACTTGCCAGATTATTTATCATAGCGCGACATGCCGGGACAAATTTTGATGCATTTTTTACAATCGGCGTCGCCATACTTTTTTTGGCACACATCGTGGTACATATAGGAATTAACATTGGGCTACTGCCGGTAACCGGTACCACTATTCCGTTTATGAGTTACGGTGGGTCTCACTTGGTCATGGAATTTATTGCGCTTGGTATAGTCACTTCATTCGCGCGCTTCGCGCGCGTCGCCCCTCGCGAGATGCTTGAAAATCAGCGCTCATCGTTGGTGTAAAGTGCAAACGTGCGTGCAGTCATTTCCTCTCGTGAAAATTTATCACGTATTCGTTTGGAGAGTGCCTCACCAAATGTTTTCGCGCGTTGTGTGTGTGTGAGTAAATCAGTCAACGCATTTGAAAGCTCCGCTGTGTCGCCGGGTGTAACCAATATCCCATTTTCGTTTGTGTTTATGAGTTCCGGAATACCGCCGACCGAGGTGGCGATAACAGGGCACTTGGCGATGCCTGCTTCAAGCAATGCAAACGGAAAGCCCTCTTTTTGTGAGGAGAGTACGAAAATATCCGCGACGGAAAGGAGTGTACGGACGTTGGGAATAAGCCCAAGAAAGAAAACTCTGTTTTGGAGACCGGCACGGAGCGCTTGCTCCTCAAGTGCTCCGTGCCGGTCTCCTTCATTAAAAAGCACAAGCGCGACGTTGGGCTCGGTGTGGCATACGCGCGCAAACGCATCTATAAGCACGTCAATGCTTTTGTTACGATTAAGTTCCCCGGTACTCACAATCCACCTGGAATACTGTGCGAGCTCCGGCGCCTGTGCAATACATCTACCGCGCGCTTGCGCGCGCCCGACGAGCTCGTACGGAGCAATCCCGTTTGGAATACACATCAGTCGTCTTGTTCGTACAAAAAGAGCGGGCGTTGCGGAGAACTGCCGTTGAGAAAGCACAATGGTTTTTGTGGAAAGTAACACAGTTGCGTACGTCGCAAGCCAAATGAGCGCACGCGAAAAAAATGAACGTTGCTCCTCGTGTGGCAATCCGTGCGCTGTGAAAATGATTCGTGTTTTTCCCGCGACACGTCCCGCAAGCGCACTTATCCCGCCGGCCTTTGAGCTGTTGACATGCACAACTGTCGGGCGTTCCTTTTTAATAATACGCAGCAGCTCCATGAATGCTCGCATGTCATTTATAAGTGACATATCGCGCATAAGCGATGGAACAACCAATGTCCTTATGCCGGCGTCGGTGAGCCGTTTAGAAAGCTCCCCGGGCACCGCATCCTTCTTGCCGGTTCCGCCGAGCGCAACTGTAACCGTTGCTCCCAACCGCATTGCCTCTGTGGCAAGAGTGTATACATATGCTTGAGCACCACCCCAATTTGATTTGGTTATCACGTAGAGTATTTTCTCCGTTTTCATCGCGTGTCTCATATATAAGATAACTGTACTATAGAACAAATAGGTATAATATGGAAAGTATTGCGTTTATGATGTTTTCACGTCGTCAGACATTCGTATTGCTTGCGGGAGATTTTATATTACTCTTCGGAGCTTTGTGGGTTGCGCTTGGTATCCGTATCGGAGCCATTCCTTCAACAAGTTTTTTCTTAGGGAACCTCTTTCCTTTTATCCCAATCTTTATTTTTTCAATCATCGTTTTCTATATCGCCGGACTGTATGAAAAGCCAACACGCCCAATTCTGCAAGTGATGGGTGAGCGCATCGTTGGAGCACAGGTGGCAAATGTTATCCTCGCCGCGATATTCTTTTTCATTCTTCCTCTTTCAATCGCTCCTAAAACCATCCTTGCCATTTATCTTGTTGTATCGGTTACCGCAATTACTCTGTGGCGATTTTATGCTTTGCATAATATCTTCCACAGTGACAAGCGCAAGGCGATTTTGGTGGGACGCGGTAATTTTGTGCGGGAGATAATGGATGAGATGAGAGAGAGTAAACAATACACCATTAATGTAATTGAACATACGGACACCTCTTCTTTCCCGACCGCCGGCGCATTATCAGAACGCATCAATGAGCACTTGCACGCGGGTGTAACCGTAGTCATTATTGATACTCGCGACGCGCGCGCCTCTGCGGCATTGCCGGCTCATCAAGACACCATTCTTGCGGGAGTATTTTTCATCGATGCCGTCCGCTTTTATGAAGATATGTTTGGGAAGGCCCCTCTTGATTGCATTGATTATACGTGGTGGTTTGACCGTATTCCAAACCGTACCGGTACCTATGATATCGTCAAGCGTTTTTTTGATTTTATCTTCGCAATTTTTGCGGGCATCATCGCGATTTTTATTATTGCCCCCGCCGCGCTCGTTCTTGCTGTCATGGGTGGTCCGCCGTTTATTTTTCATGAACGAATAGGGAAAAACGGAAAACTGTTTCGTATTGTAAAAATGCGCACAATGCTTTTTGATGACCATGGTGATCCGCAGTTGCGCGCAAAAAATCGTGTAACGCCGTTCGGTTCTTTTTTGCGCAAAACACGCATTGATGAATTGCCACAGCTGTGGAATGTGTTGCATGGCGACCTTTCCTTCGTTGGTCCACGCCCCGAGTTGCCGAGTATTGCATCGGTATATGGAAAAGAAATACCGTATTATCACCTGCGACATTTGACGGTGCCGGGGTTGTCCGGCTGGGCTCAGATTCGTGACTATGATGCTCCGCGCGGGGCACCCGACGTTGAAAAGACACGCAGAAAATTATCATACGATCTTTATTACCTCGTGCATCGTTCGTTGTGGCTGGATGTTACGATTTTGCTTAAAACTATTCGCACGATTTTTGTCCTTTCCGGGTCATAAGACCGTCTCTGCTCACTTGGGGCTGGGAAAACATCGGACATCGGATGTCCGATGTTTAACGAAGGTAATCCCAAGCGACGAAGAGATAAAAGCCATTGCAGAGAAGCTCACGAGAGCCAAAGAGGAGTAGCCCGGGTGGAAGAAACATCGGACATCGGATGTCCGATATTTACAGGGGCTAGGCTAAGGGCGAGAACTTTTTATACATAACCACCGTGCTATTATTAAATATACTTAACACACCATGAAAAGACCTTTTTCAAAAATAGAGAATCTCATAAGCAGAAAGAACAAAGAACTCCCGTATGACCACTGGTTTTCCGTTATAAAAAAACTCTATGAGAGTATGGGAAAGGTGGACTTGTTGCAGATAAGAGAGCGGT
>CAZFHH010000022.1:0-7126 GCA_964518755.1 uncultured Candidatus Saccharibacteria bacterium | reverse complement strand
CCGCTCCATGCACCGCTTGCCGTGCAAGCGGTGGCATTGGTGGAGCTCCACGAAAAAGTTGTTGAACCACCGGAGGCGATTGATGTGTGTGAGGCGGTAATTGATGTGACGGGGGCGGGAGTTGGTGCTGTGTACCTTGTTAGATATTGTTCAGCACTCCACCCGGAAGTGCCGTTATCGTAACGAACTCGCCACCATGTGTAGTTACCGGCAACCATTGGGCCGCCGATTACCGTCCCTTTTGTGCCGGCGCCAATGGTGCCGATAACGGTTCCGTTTGCGGTTGAGCGCACGTTTATTGTTGCAGTAGTTTTTACACGATTGCCGGTAGCAAAAGTTGTGGATGGTGGTGGCGTTGAGACCGTGCCCGAACCGGCAGACAATTTATAGAAGTAAACATCTTGATTTGTACCGTTTACAAGAATAAAGACATTTTTAGATGGAACATACTGCCACCTGCTATACGTACCAGAATTAGTTGGTGGTGTTGGAGAAACAGTATTTCCACTGGCGGAAGAGATGGTTTGCCATGTCGGTTGCGACGTTGAAAAACTAAGCGCATACACCGTTGTGCCACCCGCCCAACCAACAATCTTTTTAATCGCAGGGTCATACACCAATCCCGGAGCATCAGCATTCTTCATAATTGATGCTCCGGCGCCAGTAGCATTTAGATTTTGTCTGGAAATTGACCCCGATGAAGTGAGTGTGTAGACAAAGGCATGTCCTGCGGTCAATACAACGAATTTTCTATGCACAGGATCAATCGCACCGACAGATTCCCCATAACAAGAATCCTGCCCGCGCGTCGTCCATGTATTTGCAACAGGATTATATTCCGTTAGCCATCCGCACCACACCATAAACACCCTGCCGGTTACAGGGTCATACCCCGTTGCAACACCGTCAGCCGCATGTGGAGCACCTGCTTCGTGCGTCCACTTCAAGGTGTTAAAATTAAATTCCTCTGTATCGTGTACGCCGTTACCGCTTCTCCAAACAGAGCCACCACTCTCCCACAACCTGTCTTGATTTGGGAGATACACCAACCCATCATATGTGTGACGAGACCCAGGCGACCCGTCTGGCAAGATGGTCGCCGTAGTGCCCCACGGAAAATTCTTTGCAGGAAAGTATGGATTATTTACTCTCTTCCACTTTAGAGTATTTACATTGAATGTATAGATTTCATTTCCCCAATAATCTCCGTGCCCTCCGCCCCAAATTATGAGATTATCGCGCTTGGTATCAAACGCCCCGCCACTCCACGCATCTATAACGCTGTGAACTCTGCTGTCAAACGGTGTCGGTGATACATCTTGAAGATGTGAGTTTGGCACCTTATACCAGTGCCCGGGCTGAAGAGAGCTGAGTGCATTTTGTGCAGAGGCTGAAGTAGGTGTGGAAGCTGGAGCCGTAACGAAAACCGAAACACTTGCGCTCTTTGAGCCACCAGAGCCTGTGCAGGTAAGTGTGTATGTTTTTGAAGATGTTAAATTGCTGATTGTTTGTGAACCATGCGTGGATTTTGTTCCGCTCCATGCACCGCTTGCCGTGCAAGCGGTGGCATTGGTGGAGCTCCACGAAAAAGTTGTTGAACCACCGGAGGCGATTGATGTGTGTGAGGCGGTAATTGATGTGACGGGGGCGGGTGTTGGAGTTGTGCCGGAAGTATTAACGGTAAACGTACCACTGATGGTATTCCATGAATCATACGGGCCCGTACCGGAATAAACCATGATGAAGTCTTTTCCATTTGTACTCATCCACTTTGGGGGCATCTTAAAAGAAAATTTCGGATAGGTATTTTGCCAATGAGTCATATACGTTACCGTTGTCCAAGGACCCCATGGATTTGGAGCATCAAACATTCCCCAATCACCATATCCAAAATCACCACCGGACAAAGTATTGCCTCCATGAACAGTAGTAAGTAAATAACGATGAAGGTAAGGATCGTAAGATTCTTGCTGCCAACTGACACCCTTTGGATCGGTAAATATTGCTTTCGCTTCTGATGTGTTCGTACTCCACGAAGGAGCGCCAAGTGTATCAGTGCCTGTAAACACCTGATAGGCACTCGGTGTCAGAAGCCTGTTTTTGGGAACACGTATCAACCATAGATCCGTATTGTTGTTTGGCGGGCTGGAATAAATATAGACATAGTTATCTCTGGCGCCCTGATAATCTTTACCAAAGTTAAGAAATGAACCGTACCGCACAACCGGATAGTTTGACATAGGCATGGACCAACTTGAATAATCCCAAGTTTTCCCATAGTTGGTTGACCACATTAGTTTATGTGTTTCCGGACTACCTCCTTGAAAGCCGATCCAAGCATAAAGAGTACCGCCGATAGAGAGAATAGCATCACTCTTGGCGCAACTGGTGCATGCCCATGTTGGTGTGTTTTGAGAGTTTACACCACCATTAATGTTTACAGCCGTAATGCTTGGCGGCGTACCGGCAATTCGTGCAATACCCGTTGAGACACGTCCGGCTGAGTTTGAGCCTCCGAACCCGCCGCCGTCACCCCAAATTGAATACAAGTTTCCATCGTTGCTCCAAGTGACCGGCCACATATCACTGCCATGAGCGAGCTGTTGTTTACTGTTATAATTCCATGTCACATTTGTAATTACAGGACTTTGGGGGTATGGTGCGCCATTGGGATAACTGCTTGTGGACGATGTCGGAGCCGTGCCGGTTGAAGCAGATGGAGTAATCGTACCAGATGTAACAACGACAAAGTAATTAGAGTCTCCCGAATTTGCATTTGACGGAGAAGTGGCATTACCGCCCAAAGTAACGCCACCGCCGTTTGCGTATACTTTGCTGTAAAGCTCAAAGATTGAATCGTTCGTCACAATCTTTTTTCCCGTATTTGTAAATGCGGAAAGCCACGATGGATGCGTTGAAATACGCGTGTCAAAAGCGACGAAAACCGTGCTTGCTTGATTAACCGCAAAAGAAATGATATTGGAGCCCGTGTTTAACTTGTTATCATTTCTTGTTTGAATGAGAGTATCTCCCGCAAGGTTTGTGGGAGATGAGGTGATGGTATATGTTCTATCCACATAAGGATGAACACCGACACCAAGCGCGACGGTCGCAAGAGACGGCGGCGAAAGATTGCTAATGAGAGAAGACCCGGCAACTTGAGCACGTTGGTTTCCCCCGCCACCCTGAACAAGTGAGCGAAGATAAAGACTGATTTGGTTTTGCAACGATGCGATGGATTTGGCGAGAGAACTAATTTGACTTTGAAGACCGGATGTTGTTTGAGAAGTTGTTTGCGTTGCGATTACTTGTGCATGTACTAAAGATACACCGGGCTTGGGTAGTGCAAGAAAAAAAAGAATTCCTATGAAAAGTAACACTGTGCTCTTCAGATACTTCATATAAACGAGCTGGGTAAAATAAGGGGTAAAGTTTTAGTATGGATATATTCAATAAAACGATTGATGCAGTGTATCCACGTGGTTAGAGTACCACGCCCAGGACACCGCTCCGCAGCGTCCTGGGTGTTTCTGTGGATAACTTTTCACACTATTTCTTTTTCTTCCATTCCTCAATACGCGCATGATTACCTGCGGTAAGTACTTTCGGCACGCGATAGGACTTCCCTTTCCATTTAATTATTTCAGGTCGTGTATATATTTCGTGTGAAGCGACACGCCGTTCTTCAATGGAAGCATCATTCCCGGGAACTCCCGGAATTCGGCGAGTAACCGCATCAATGATTGCCATTGCCGGCAATTCCCCACCGGTAAGCGTGTAGTTTCCTGTGGAATATTTTCTCACAGGCAATACGGTTTTTAATATACGCAATGCACGCTCATCGATGCCTTCGTACCGCCCTGACACAAGCACTATATCATCGTATGCTGTGAGCTTTGTGGCGATGGCGTTTGTAAAATCGGTACCGCCCGGAGTGAGCCATATCAGTACAGCTTTCTTTTTAGGTGTTAAACGCCTACGTAATGTATGCTCAACCGCACGCACAATTGGTAATGCCTGCAACACCATTCCGGGGCCACCACCATACGGACGTTCGTCCACTTTTCCGTATTTATTTGACACAAAATCGCGAGGGTTCTGATATACCACCTCTATCCTTTTTTCTTTTTGCGCTCGCCCTAAAATAGAAGTATTCAAATATGCTTCACACGCATCTTGGAAAAGAGTGACGACATGAAATCGTAATGGTTTGGAAATTTTAGTCATAATATTCTATTCGTCAATATCTTAAGGTACACGGGGCGCCGGACAGTGCAATTTCTGAGGTTCTGTGCAGGCCGACGGGCCGAGCAGGAGGAAATTTTTCAGCAGAAAAATATTCTGTACCTCAGAAATTGCACTGTCCGGCGCCCCACACAAATTTAAATTACGCACTCAATTCGTCAACCGCCTCATCAACTGTCTTGAACTCGTGTTCGCGCTTCCCGCCCACCGGCTCATTTATTTTAAGATTAACGCGTGCGTTCCTCTTCATTCCAACCACACGCAATAACGTACGAAGCGCCTTTGCGGTTGCTCCTTCTTTGCCGATAATCTTCCCCATATCTTCCGGATGCACCGTCAAAGTAATAAGAACTCCCATCTCATCAACCGTACGATTCACTGCCACAGAGTCCGGTTGGTCAACGAGTGCTTTTACCACATACTCAATAAATTGCTGATCTGATTCCAATTCCATAGTTTATATATTTACGAATAATCGCTTGTACAAAATAATAACATACTAATCCACTGAAATAAACAACCCTGGTTATGCACAATTGCACCGAGCAATGCCTTAAGAGATTATGCCACTGAAGGCTGTGCCTCTTTTCCTTCCGGTACTGAAGTCTCTTCCGGTTCGGATTCTGTGACTGGCTGTTGCGCTTCTTCTTTTTGTTCCACTTGCTCCGCCTTATCTTCTTGTTGAGTGACCCCTTCTTCTTTGGCTACACCACCATCTTTCGCCGGCTCTTCCGTGGATTCTTTGAGTATCGGTTTTTTCTTTGGCAACACATTAATTTTCTTCCCGGAGATAACTCCTTCTTTGACAAAAAGATTGTGTACGGATGGAGAAACTTGGGCGCCCTGACTTATCCATTTTTGAGCACTTTGCGCATTAATAGAAACCGCTTTGGTTTTTGGGTTATATGAGCCGATAAGGTCAACATGCTTGCCGGATTTTGGCCCGGAAGTTTTTTCTGTAACCACGATACGAAAAGCCGCGTCATTCTTTCGGCCAATACGTTGAAATCTAATCATTAACATAGAAGTACAATACCAGAACTTTATGACTTATGCAATACAGTGCCCGGAAACCAAGTCCCACGGCACATTACAAAAAAATAGGGTAAGACTTGGCCGAGCGGCCCGGAGCGCCCTATTTTTTTGTAATGTGCCGTGGGACTAAACGTTTCAACCTATTGATACTGAATAAAAATCGGGCGTGGGCGCAGTTTGAGCACTTCCTTTGGTGTCATAATTTTCCACCCAGGTTCGCGTGTATCGTTTTTGTAAAATATCTTAAAGCCGGTAAATTGAATCGGTTCATCATAAATGACATACTGATATATTTTTATCTTTTTGGGTGTATGCCCCCATCCATCCATATCAATCACTATTTGTACATTCTTCAACGGCGTAATTTTCTTGTAATTGGTCACCATATTTCTCGTAAAACGATGTACCACTAAAATCTTCGGCGGGAGATGTTCCGTGCGTACAATTTTTGCAAGATATTGTGCAGCGAAGTTTATGTCCGATGCATCAAACGTGCCGATAATAGTCCCGGGAGCCTTATTAAGTGTTTTCATCGCAAACTCAGGATCAAGAGAAAGTTCCACGTTTGGCAACTTGAGGTACGGAGCAAGATAAGGTAATTCTTTCTGCAATGTACTCATGCCAATCTGCACATTAAGAAAAACAAGACCGTGCACTTTATTTGCCATGCTGATTGCCTTTTCAATTTGACTCCCCGGCATATGAAGGCGATACAATCCACCGGCGCCGGGCGTATCTTGCGCCGTAATGGCTATGTAAGAAATTGCGGGTATAACCGGCGTATCCGGATCTGCAATTTGCCACTTTTTCACTTGTGCTTTCAGTTTTCCCAACACAATATTTTGGGGATACTCACCAAGTATCCCCATCTTGGATGAATAAAAATTTCCATAAAATGAAACTATCCTGTTAAAAGGCAAAAGAGCTCCATAGTTTGGATACACAGCGTGCACCGGCCATTGCGGTGTAACTTGCGGAATTGATGAGGTTCCGACGAAAGGCGTTGACTGAGTAAAAGGTACTTTCTGAAAGGTTACGGGATTATTTGCAAGAGTAAACATTCGCTGAGAATAGGCAATGATATTTAATATGTGTGGCTGTTCACTTTGTACATCGCCCTTTATGATTTGTACAAACGGACTATACCGCACCACTGTCGCAGAAATGCTTATGGCGACCCACACCACGACAATGGATACCACCGCAACGGATATGTCATTTACATATGGTGCAAGAAAAGAAAAACGCTGTGTTTTTGAACGAGTCTTTTTCTTTTTCTTTTTTGGTTTCTTTGTTTTTCCGGAATGTTTCGGCATGTGAGTATGATAAATTATATTGTTACTGTAGCACAGGCGGTGCCACGCGTACGCGTGGCACCGCCTGTGCTGAACAACTTCCCCACTTCGCCGAACAAAAATTATTTCGTTCCGCCTTTCAAGTCGGTCGTTTGAATCGGACTTTCAACATCCGGTGGCCATTTCGCTTCAATGGGTTGATACTTTTTTTCGTATTCTTCAACTTGGCTCACCAAATATTGCGAGAGTCGCTTCATGTGCTGAGGTGTCAGAGCATATGCGGTGCCACTCTCGCCGACAAGCATTGCCAACACAAAACTTTCAGGCGTATATCCGACAATAATATTTTCACAAAACTGCTTTGATACTTTGTTTAAATCCATAACTGCAGTATACCACACCGCTTCCAAGCGCAAGCGCAATACCGGGCACACCGCATTAGCGGTGTGCCCGGTATTGCAAATTAAACAAAGGGGTCTGACCCCTTTGTTTTTTACAGACCCCTTTGTTTTTTAAAAAGTGTGGCGTAATTTATCATGAGAGCCCCGCCC
>CAZFHH010000021.1:0-7341 GCA_964518755.1 uncultured Candidatus Saccharibacteria bacterium | reverse complement strand
AAAAAGAAAAGAGTATATCTAGATTGGGCGGCGGCAACGCCGGTATGCCCGCCCGCCCTTGACACTGCCATGGCAGTGTCAAGGGCGGGCTACGGTAATCCATCTTCTCCGCACACGGAGGGCAGATGTGCGAGCGGATTTCTTGAGGATGCGCGCACCACTATCGCGCGTTATGTGGAAGTAAAACCCGACGATATCATTTTCACTTCCGGCGCAACGGAAGCAAACGCTCTTGCCATTGTCGGATACCTCAATGCGCTTGTCGCCACCGGACGCGCACCAAAGGATATTCATTTTTTATACGCATCAACGGCGCACTCTTCCATCGTGAATACGGCGTGTGCATTGAAAGAGAGGGGTTTTGACGTTGAACCACTTCCCATAACGGTGCGTGGAGTTGTTGACGTCGTCAAACTTTCAGAAATGCTACGCGCGCAAACGGCGCTCGTTTCCATGGAGGCGGTGTGCGGAGAGACCGGAACAATATGGAATACGCGAGAAGTGAAAAATGTTCTTCGTGAGTGGTGCCCCCATTCGGCGCCTTCGGTGCCGAATGGGGGTGCGCCAGCCCAGCCCACCTCGGCGCCAAAGGCGCCGAGGTGGGCGAGCACCGGTGCCGGCATGCCGGCACCGGTGCTCGCCCACCCGCTCCTCCACATAGACGCAAGCGCCGCTCCACTTACTCAGCGCGTTACGCGTGCACATTGGAGTGCGGACATGCTGGTGTTTGATTCTCAAAAAATGTGCGGAGCGCGTGGCATCGGCGCGCTCATCGCTCATCGCACCATCGCACTTCGTCCACTTGTAAACGGAGGTCCGCAAGAGCGCACATTACGCCCGGGCACACAGCCTGTCGCTCTTGCCACATCGTTTGCATCCGCATTTCACTATTGCGACACTCATCGCAAACGTTTCAGTGAGCGTGCCATAAAAATTCGCACATTGTTGCTTCGTCACATTTCAAAAATCCCGCACACATATATAAACGAAACCGCCAACACGGCACCACACATTCTCAACGTGTCTTTCATCGGGCGCGACACCGATTATCTCACCATGCTCCTTGACGAGGACGGCTTTGCCGTCTCAACCAAAAGCGCATGCGAAACAAACACGTCCGGCTCGCGTGTGGTAACCAAGCTCACAAAAGAAAAAGCGCGCGGAGAATCAACTTTGCGTATCTCTTGGGGGCAAACCACCACCCTCACCGACATACATCGCTTCATAAAAGCACTCATCAACGCAGTCACGTTTCTTGACGAACACGCTCTATAGTGGTATGCTAACAGCATCAAGTGGCGTAATGTATAAAGTATGGATATACTATAGGTATGGATATTGAAGAACTAACCAAATCACAACTTTTGTTACTCATGATATTAGTGAGTTTCATCACTTCCATTGCAACCGGCATATTAACAGTGTCGTTGCTTGACCAAGCTCCGCCGATTGTAACACAAACTGTAAATCGTATTGTGGAGCGAACGGTGAAAACAGTAGCGCCGTCACTTCCCGCCACAGTAGTAAAAACCATCATTCCAACCCCGGCGCCCTCAACTGAAGACCTCGTAACATCTGCGCTTTCCGCACAAAGCGCTCGAACCGTTTTGCTCTATAGCATTTCCGCAAAAGCAAAGACCCCCGCGCTTTCAATCGGTGTGTATCTTCCAAAAGCAAAAATGATTGTTACAATGCTTTCGGGCACTCTGCCTTCAAAAGTAAAAACTGAATTTCTAAACGGAGCAAGTGCCACCACCACGTTTGCACGTTCTCACAACGGCATGGCGCTTTACAGCATCGCACACACGCCTGAGTTCCCAAAAGCATCAACGCCGGATTTGGTGCTTCAAAAAAATCTAAAACTTGGCGAAACGGTCCTTGCGGTGCAGGGTAGCGGAGGGGCTACTACCGGCATCGTATCGCGTGTAACTGAAAAAGGATTTTACACCACGTTGCCGATGCTATTCTCCGGTACGGCGGTGGTTGATCTCTCTGGAAATCTTTTGGGCATTTCCAGCGGAAACAAAGACGGGCTCTTTGTTTCCGCTGACGCAATAGGTGCTCTTCTGTCGCAGAAAAACGCAACGACTACGTCTGCAACATCGGCAACAACAACACCATCCAAATAAAAATCATAAACGTAATACAAATTTCATATGCCACCATTCCAAAATTTCACATCAAAAGCAAAAGAAGCCGTCCGCAAAGCGCACGAGCTTGCAATAGAGCGCGGGCAAAACCACGTTAACACGTTGCATCTTCTTGCCGCGCTTGTGTTGCAGGAAGAGAGTCTTGTCTTTTCAATTCTTGATAAAATGGATATTGATACCATGCTTCTCTCCGACACCGTCATGGAGATGTTTGAAGATTCTGAAACCTCTTCAGTGCTCGCGCAATCGTATCAAATATATCTAACGCCCGAGCTCGCACAGGCGCTTGAAGCATCTGGGAAAATAGCTACCCGAATGAATGATTCTTTCGTTGGAACGGAGCACTTGTTTCTTGCAATTCTTGAACACCCGGGGCAAGCGGCGGAAGTGTTTAATCGCTTTCGCATTGAAAAGGACATGGTCGCCTCGGTTCTCAAAGAAATTAAAAATACCAAAGATGGTTCGGTTGTCGGACCAAAGCGCTTCCGCGCACTTGCAAAATATACAAGAAATCTCACCAATGCCGCGGCAGACAATAAGCTGGATCCCGTCATCGGGCGTGATGTGGAAATAAACAGAGTTATCCAAGTTCTATCGCGACGCACAAAAAATAATCCGGTGCTCATCGGAGAAGCCGGAGTTGGGAAGACGGCAATAGCCGAAGGACTTGCAACGCGTATGGCGTCATATGACGTGCCGGAATCACTGAAAGGGAAAGAGCTTCTTTCTCTTGATTTGGGGCTTATGGTTGCCGGCACGAAATATCGTGGGGAGTTTGAAGAGCGTCTGAAATCGGTTATGAAAGAAGTGGAGCGCGCCGAAGGGAATGTGATATTGTTCATTGACGAAATGCATACGCTTGTTGGAGCGGGCGGCGCCGAAGGCGCCTTGGATGCGGCAAGTATGCTCAAGCCGGCGCTCACTCACGGCGAGATGCGAATCATAGGTGCTACCACCATAAAAGAATATCAACAGCACATTGAAAAAGACGCGGCATTGACGCGACGTTTCCAGCCGGTGTATGTGAGAGAGCCATCTATTGAAGATGCGGTTGCGATTTTGCGCGGACTGCGCGATAAGTACGAACTGTATCACGGAGTGCGCATTACCGACGGAGCGATTGTTGCCGCAGTGGAGCTTTCCTCACGCTATCTTTCCGATAGATTTCTGCCGGACAAAGCGATTGACCTTATTGATGAGTCTGCATCCGGTTTGCGCATTGCGCTTGAAAACAAGCCACCGCTATTGGAAGAAACCGATAGATGCATTCGCCGGCTTGAGATAGAACGACAGGCGCTTAAAAAAGACGAGACTGGGGAGCATAAAAAAGAAATCAAAGAACGAATCAAGCATATTGATAAAGAAATCGCGGACCTAAAAGAAAAGACAAGCGAGCTGGAATTAAAATGGCGCAATGAAAGAGAGGTGCTGGAGGGAATTCGTTTTATAAAAAGTGAACTTGAAACACTGAAAGTACAAGCGGATAATGCCGAAGCGGCGGCGGACTTGTCCGCCGCCGCCGAAATCCGCTATGGAAAAATCCCAACTTTGCAGAAAGATCTTGAACAAAAACTTCGCCGTCTTAAAACCCTGCAAAAATCACGACGTATTCTCAGAGAAGAAGTAACCGAACAAGACATAGCGGAGGTGGTGTCGCGATGGACGGGTATTCCCGTTACGCGCATGCTTGAAGAAGAGGCCGCGAAATTGGCACGCATGGAAGAAACTCTTAAGAACTCAATAATCGGGCAGGATACGGCAGTGAGTAAAATAGCAAATGCAGTGAAGCGCTCGCGCGTCGGCATCAGCGACCCAAATCGTCCAATCGGTTCATTTCTATTTCTTGGTCCCACTGGTGTCGGGAAAACCGAGCTCTCAAGACGTCTTGCTGATTTTATGTTTAACGACCCGGAGGCACTCGTGCGTGTTGATATGAGTGAATACATGGAAAAGCACTCCGTTGCAAAATTGCTTGGAGCCCCGCCCGGATATGTCGGTTATGAAGAATCCGGTACTCTTACAGAGCGCATTCGACACCGCCCATATGCCGTGGTGCTTTTTGATGAAATAGAAAAAGCACACCCGGAAGTATTTAATATATTATTGCAGGTGCTTGATAGCGGGCACCTCACCGATGGCAAGGGGCGCAGGGTGAATTTCAAAAACACCATTGTTATTTTGACGAGCAACATTGGGGGAGAACTTATTGATCGCATGGCGCACATTGGATTTGGAAATGCGGACGCCACCGAGGCGACACAATATGAAGAAGTGAAAGGAAAAGTGACAGAGGCGCTGAAAGAACATTTTCGCGCGGAGTTTTTGAATAGACTTGATGACATTGTAATCTTTGATGTGCTCAGCAGAGACGCACTTTCAAAAATAGTGGACAATCAAATTACGGAAATCGTGCAGCGTCTCGCGGCACGCTCAATCACGCTTGTCATCGCCCCTCCCGTGCGTGCGTGGCTTGTTAAAAAGGGATACAGTCCACAGTATGGAGCTCGCCCGCTGAAGCGAGTGATTCAAGATTATATTCTTACACCGGTTGCCTCGCAAATGGTGGAGCGAGGTATTATGGACGGTGGCACAGTATCTGTAACAATCAAAAATGACCTGCCGGTATTTGAGGTGAAAAAGCGTATGCGCACAATACGGCGCGCCCGAAAAGCCGAGAAGATGGCTGTGTAAGCCCGGAGTGGTTGGCTGTGTAATGTTTTGCGTTATCATCTCCACTCGTGGGTCGCACCCCTGCGGTGCGACCCACGAGTGGAGATGAGGGGCGACGTGTGAAAACACTGACATTGCGATACACAAATCTTCTGCTATAATGATGCAATATGTCACAAAATCATTTAATAAAACTCCGCTCAACAAAATCGGAATATGCGTATCACACACGCAAAAACAAGAAAAAAGTTGAGCGCAAAATAGAATACAAAAAATACGATCCAATCACCCGCAAGCACGAAGTTTTCAAAGAGGCGAAAAAATAATAGCGTTAATCAAACAACAAACATTCACCTCATAAGCAAATGCTTATGAGGTGAATGTTTGTTGTTACTTCACAAATAGAACTTGCAATAATAATATTTATACACATGCATGTACATATATACATGTGCATGCCGTGATACACTCTTAGTCATGGTAAGGGTAGGCATTAATAATGTTGTTACTTTATTTTCTTCAACAACAATTGAATCTGATGCCACTTTTATACGGGGTGTACTTCATACTTCCGGATTCGTATTAATACTTAATCCAACTTACGTATCAACATGCGCAAGTTGTATTTTTAAAAGCATAAAGATTTGCATAGGCTCATCAGTACGTCCGGTTTCTTTTTTTAGAGATAAAACAGGAGATTTAATCTCAATATGAATGGCAGCGAAAATTATAATAAGTGGAGCCATCGCAATAACAGCAAATATATTCGACTTACGGCAACTAGAGCCTCGCAACTTAAAATAATGACATAGCTTAATAGCTAATCACAACAAAATTATGGAACCACAAAAACTGAAAGAATATAGGTGCGTGTGTGGCAAGCTTCTCTTCAGGGGTGAGTTATTTCTTGCCAAGGTAGAAATTAAGTGTAGGCATTGCCGGGCGGTAAATATTTTTTATGAAGAGTATCATAACGGAAGAGTTTCTTTTGTTATTTTTCTGGACAACAATGGTGTTGTTGAGGATGTTTGTCGCACAGCTGCATCTGTGTGTTCAGGACGCTCTTATATGATAGGTAAACATGGTATAGATTTGTTGCCTCTTCTTAAAAACATACAAGAGTACAAGGATAATCTTTTGTCTAATGTGCTCAGGCTTCCGTTTGAAATATCACATAACATAATTACTCTTTCAGATGGTGAGACACTTTCTGTTGAAAGCAGCTTCGTTCCTCATTATATGAAAGATGGAAAATATGATGGTTATAAAGTATTCAACGTATTTTCACCACAACAACCGTAACATCGGCAAGTTATCCACAATAAAAGACATATAAAAAAGACACACCTGATATATTATAAAGATAACAAAGCAAGAGGCTTCAGAAGCCCGTATCCTTTGGTACAGGATACATGCTTTGTGCAATAGAGGCTCCAGAAGCCCGTGTCTTTCATAGAAAGACACGGGCTTTGTGCAGTAGAAGCTCAAGAAGCTCACAGCTCTCGCAAATGAGCTTCTTAAAACAAACACAACAAAAATTAAATATAAAGACACTGCGATACGTCGTATTGTTTGTATTCTTTGCCTCTTTTTTCGTATCATATCCACATCAGGCATTTGCCATGATGTATCAGCCCGGGCAAACACTAAATCCAACATGTCTTCCAACATCCGCTAACTGTGGAGTTGCACCACCCCTTGTTCTGTCTACATCTACATCCACGGTCACAACAAGTGCATCTGCATTTGTCGCAACAAGCTCAAGTCCATCTACTTTCCCATACGCATCAACAACAGCTGTATCAGTCTCAGGTGGTACGGCATCTACATCCGCACTAACGCTTGGCACGCTTTCCGGAATCATGAAAGCCGTGAACGGAGTTGTGAAATCGGTTCTCGTTAACCTCACTTCTGACATCACGGGCGTACTCGCCGTTATTCATGGTGGTACGGGCACATCGACAGCACCAACATATGGAAAGGTATTGCTTGGAAACAGCTCAGGTACATACGACCTTGTTGCTACGTCCTCCCTTGGCATATCGTCAGGAGGAGTAGGAGGAGGAACGCCTGGTGGTTCATCTAACCAAATACAGCTTAACAACAGTGGTACTTTTGGTGGCTCATCATCACTCACATTTAATTCAAATATACTTAATGTACAGGGAGCCGTATCATCGACTAATTTAACAGTCGCAAACAATGCAACTGTTAAAGGAACTTTATCTGTTACAGACGGTGCCTCCATCTCTGCCACCACAACAACAAAAGGACTCTCCGCAACATTTGCAAACCTGGTCACCTCAACAATCACAAACCTAACAAGCTCAATCGCCAAGATAACAAACGCAACCATCGCAACACTCACAGGAACTAACGCCACTCTCTACACTGCAAACGTCGGCTCTCTAACAGCAACCTCTTCTCTTGCGGTTTCAGGCAATACTACACTTGCAAAGACAACCGTAACCGGCAACAACACACTCACAGTCGGTACCGGGCTAACCTCTCTTGGTGGAAG
>CAZFHH010000020.1:4968-7768 GCA_964518755.1 uncultured Candidatus Saccharibacteria bacterium | reverse complement strand
CTTCAGAGCGCTCCGCGCTCGAAAAAGGTTCGCGCAAAGTGTATAATTTCTGCACCACACAGGCGAAAAATAAAAAAAGAAAATAAATCAATCTGGTAACGCCACCGAGCGTTGCGAAGTGGCGCCCCCGCCCAATCGCCGGAGCTCCGCTCCGCCGATTGGGCGGGGCAAAATAGAAATCCCGAACGCTTGAGCGCTCTGGTTGAACTAACATCACGCCAGGTAATGATGTGTGTTTCAGGTGTTAATTGCAAGATGCAATTGCGCGGAATAATTATTTTTGAAGTATAATTTAAAACTATGGCTCATGAAGAAGAAAAATTAAACCAAAAAGAAAGATTGGTCTTAAAAAAGTTTTTGTCTGAATTGAAAATTGCCAAACGTAAAACAAAAAAGCCGATTATTATTGCAATGGTCGGGCTCGTCGGTTCCGGCAAAAATTTTATCGCAAGAGAGTTCGCCGCCGCAATTGGTGCGTCAATTATTGCCAATGATGTAATTCGTGTAGAATTGCGCAAACAAAATCAAAACTACAACCATGTACAAAAAATTGCCGAGGATATGGCAACCGAGATTATCAGTCACAGTGGTAATGTTGTTTTTGATTCCGACTATATCAACCAAAAGAAATGTATCCGTCTAAGAAAAAAAGCAAAAAGCTTAGGAGTGCAATTATTATTTATTCGTACCCATTGCGATATGGATATATCGCTTGGGCGCATCCTCTCGTCAAAATATGATAGTGTAAGTTTTTTCAGTGGCGCATCATCAAGATGGCACGGGAGCAAACAAAGCGTGGGCGCGGTTGTGAAAATTCGTGAAATGTGGCGCCGCACGCCACATCATTACCGGTGGAGCAATCGTGATGGTGGTACATGGATATTGAAAAAATCACCGCTCACTTTGTTTGCGGACATTAATACGACAGTTCCCAAGCTCTGGAAGAAAGGAATTAAAGAATCAATTAAAAAGATTTCCATATTATGATTTATTGAGGCGTATAAATTATTTTTTGTAGATGCCAAGCGCTCTTAAAATATTTTCCGCATCTTTGGGTTCCATAATTCCGGCATTTACAAATTCATTGGCTCGCTCAATAGCTTCGGTTTTGGAATCCTCATCATTGCGACGATAATTTCCACTAACTTTTACTTCAATTGATAGTCTCATCAGATCTTGTATTTCCGTGGAATTAACAACTTTTTTGGGCATCAATGCAATTTTTTCGAGCCCTATATAATCCAGCCCGTTTTTTGAAATGAGATCTTTCATTTTTTGAAAGTTTTTTGACTTAATTGTGGCGTCAATATGGTCTGACCTAATTTCTCTGAATGCCTCTATGAATGATGCCCACTCTTTGGTTGTATCAAAAACCATTTTTTCCAAAGCTCTTTCAAAGATAACGCGCGCGGAATTAAAATCACTGTAACAGACGTTTTTTAGAATACCGGGATATTTTTCCAACAGAAATTTCTTGGCGACAGTTATGGATTCTTTGTCGCTTGTCGCCAGAAATTTTTCCGTATTTTTTTCATTTACCTGTTTGTCGGCAGGAGGTCCTTCCATATCTGCAGTTTACTATAGAAAGGCGTGTAAATACACACAAAGATTTTGCGTTTATTGAAATACATAAAAATAAACCCCCGACCATGGTCGGGGTGGTGAGAGAATGAGCTAAGTCACCAATTTTTCGATATGATTATTGGATCCAGTCCCACTCCTTTCCGGTTCCCACCATTCCAGGTTGGATTCATGATACGAATCATACGAAACTATTGCCCGCTCAGCGGCTTCGGAGCTTCCGAAAATCCCGAGGACGGTTATGTAAGTCCCGGAATCATGGAAACCCTGGCGGGAACCAGTGTAAATCAGTTTGTCTTTAGAGAGGACTAGCGCCCCCAAGTTAGCACTCTTCACACCCACGCTAATATCTTTGCCGAACAGCGCAACCCGCATGTCCGGGCAGACTTTGAAAATAATTTTCATCTTCCTTCCCTCATTCTCGCCCTCGGCAACATTGCCTCGGGCAACTGGTTTACCGGCGCCGACACTCGTCGGCGCCGGTGCGGACAATCCGCCTTATTCCAAAGACAGAATAGCACGGGTTTGCCGGGTTTGCACTTTTTACACTAGATTTAAGGAATATTTGCCTGGAATGTTGGATTGGGGAAGTCGGACTTTCACGGCTTTATGTTGTCAGTGGGACAATGTCGTACGATTGGAATATGAAAAAATAAATCCCCCTCGGCATATTCACACGCGTGAATATGCCGAGGGGGATGCGGGTGCATGGGCGCACCTTCCTTCATTCGTCCGCAAGAAACTTCTTTAACGCCTCCGCAGCTTTTTCTTTTTCTTGTTTTCTCTTCGTAACTTTCTCTCTCTCCTCTCGGTATGCCTCAAGATAGGCATCAGCCACTTTTCTGTCGCTACCGAAGTGTAAGACGGCTTCCATCATCCTTCTGTATGCATCACTACTAACATCCCTCTCGGAAACCTCTACCCCTCCTATATTTACCGAAAATGACGCACTTAGTAGGTTGTCCACTTTTTTATACAAAACTTATCCCCCACAATTAAGATGTCTTGGCGACATTTAGAATGTGGGTGAGAAACTGTTTTTGTCTTTATGCCGACCTTTTTGGCGGTATAAAACAAGTTTTCCAATGTTTCTACCATATCAATTCCCCTTGTTCCCCGGTACGCCGGGGGCGTCGCGGATAATTCCGCTCTGTATTCCAGAAACAGCATAGCACGGTTTGTTATGTTGTGCCCATGTCGCGTGAGAAAAACAAACCCC
>CAZFHH010000020.1:0-4868 GCA_964518755.1 uncultured Candidatus Saccharibacteria bacterium | reverse complement strand
TATATGGAACCACTTGCACATCGTTTGCGTCCGCAGAATCTTTCCGAGTTTGCCGGGCAGGAGCATCTTGTGGGGGCTGGGAAGCCGTTGAGTGTTGCCATTGAAAAGAAACACCGTTTCTCCTTTGTTTTGTGGGGGCCACCCGGGTCGGGCAAAACTACGCTTGCGCGTATCTATGCGCGGGCTCTTTGCGCTACGCTTTACGAGCTCTCCGCTGTTTCCGCAGGCAAGGATGATATTCGCACCATCATGGCGAAGCGTACGCCTGAAGAAAATACCGTGCTTTTTCTTGATGAGATACATCGCTTCAACAAGTCGCAGCAAGATTTTCTGTTGCCGTTTGTTGAGTCGGGTGAGCTGACGCTTATCGGTGCGACAACCGAGAATCCGTCATTTGAAATTATCTCACCGCTTTTGTCGCGATGCAGGGTTTTCACGCTTGATCCGCTCTCTGAAGAATCCATACGTTCTGTTGTGGGGCGTTGTGGTGTGTCGCTTGATGAGGATGCTGTTGCGTGGATTGTGCGGTATTGCCAAGGCGATGCGCGCAAGGCGCTCGGTCTTATTGAAAGCGCCTCCGCTCTTTACGGTAGCGTTACAGTTGGTGCACTTAACGATGCGTTGCAGGATTCGGTGATACGTTATGACAAAAAAGGTGATGATCATTACGATACGATATCTGCATTTATCAAAAGTATGCGTGCGTCACAGGGAGATGCGGCGTTGTATTATCTTTCGCGTATGGTTGGTGCGGGAGAAGACCCGCTTTTCATTGCGCGGCGCATGGTTATTTTTGCAAGCGAAGATATCGGACTTGCACAACCGACGGCGCTTGTTGTTGCAAATGCGGTTTTTAGTGCGTGCCAGACGATAGGGTATCCGGAGTGTGCGATAAACCTGGCGCATGGTGTTGCATATTTGGCGCAGTGTAAGAAAAGTCGCAGTGCGTATGATGCGTTGCGAAGTGCACAAGAAGATGTGAGGCGGTGGGGTAGTTTGCCCATTCCAAAGAAGATTAGAAACCCCGTTACGAATCTTATGAAAGAATTAAAATATGGCGAGGGATATGAGAAGTATGATATGGAAAGTTATTTGCCTGAAAAACTTTCGGGGAAGAAGTATTTGAAGTAGTTTTGGAAATGGTGGGGTTGGGTGATGTTTTGTACGATATACAGTAGCCCCGCGCGCCGAAGGCGCGCGGGGCTACTGTATATCTCATGGCAAAAGCCACAAAATACGATACTGCTATTTTACGGCGTCTTTCAGTGCCTTTGATGCACGGAATTTTGCAACGCGCATGGCAGAGATGTGCACGGGCTCACCTGTGCGAGGGTTGCGACCTTCGCGCGCCTCTCGCGTCTTTGTTGAGAAAATACCAAAACCTGCAATTGAAACCTCCTCACCATTTTTAAGTGATGAAGTAATGGAATCAACCATTGTCTCTACGGCTTTCGTTGCATCTGCTGTTGTTGAGCCGAGAGTGTCTCGCACCTTCTCTATAATATCTGCTTTGTTCATAAGAATATCTTATTTACTAATAATCATTACTAATAGGGGCACTAACGCCAAGTATAGGGAATATAACGTTTCTTGCAACTCCCAAATACAAGAAAAGTGGAAAACGCCATTTTTGACAAATCTTAATATGTGTTATGTCGGCGTGTGCCGTAGCACCGCCCACACCGTGGCAAGGCGAAGACTTTGCCACGGTGTGGCTAACACAAACCACGTATTCCCAACATTATTTTAACAAAAAACGGTTTATTTTGCGAACTCCACCACCCTGTTCTCGCGAATAACGTTTACCTTTATTTCTCCGGGATATTTAAGTTCTTCTTGAATACTGTGCGCAATGGAGCGCGCCATTTTATGCATCGCAAGGTCGGATACTTTCCCCGGGTTTACAAACACACGGATTTCTCTCCCCGCCTGCACTGCGTATACTTTTTCAACCCCGGGAAAATTTCCGGCAAGCTGTTCAAGGTCACCAATTCGCCTAAGATAGCGCTCAACTGTGTCACGACGTGCGCCGGGTCTTCCGGCAGAAACAGAGTCGGCAACCTGCACAATAACCGACTCAATTGTTTCGTATGGGTATTCTTCATGGTGCGATTGCATCGCTTGTATCACTCGCTCGTCAACGCCAAAACGTTTCAGAACTCGGCGTCCGATTTCAACATGCGTTCCTTCCACCTCATGATCCAGTGCTTTGCCGATATCATGTAATAACGCCCCCGCGCGAGCAATTTCAGAATCAGCATCAAGCTCTTGAGCGAGCATGTTTGCAATATGTGCCATTTCAACCGAGTGCGTTAATACATTTTGTCCGTAGCTTGATCGGAAATACAATCGCCCGAGAAGCAAGATAAGTTTTGGATGAAGTCCTGTCACGCCGGTCTCATATGCCGCAAGCTCACCTTTTTGTTTGATTACTTCATCAACCTCTTTCCTTGTTTTTCCCACCACCTCTTCAATTTTTGCGGGCTGAATTCTTCCATTTGCAATAAGCTTTTCCAAAGCGATTTTTGCTATGTGTCGCCTGAGCGGGTCAAACGAAGAAAGCGTTATATTATTCGGCGTATCATCAATAATGACATCAACACCCGTAGCGCGTTCAAACGCGCGAATGTTCCTTCCTTCCTTACCGATAATTTTTCCTTTTATTTCGTTCATATCAATGGAAACAGACAGCGACATAATATCCGGGCTCATAGTGCTTCCCATGCGTTGAATTGCAGAAAGGAGTATATTGCGCCCTTCCTCTTCCAGGCGTTCTTTGCCAACCACGTCAAGTTTTTGCAGTCGCCCGAGTAAAGATTTTTCATGCTCGCGCTCCATTTCCGCAAGTAACTGCTCTTTCGCGGCGTCTTGCGTAAGGTGGGAAATATCCACAAGTGTCGTGCGTTGTTTTTCTATAAGCATATCGAGCTCTTTTTTGTTTCTGGAAACTTCTTGTTCGCGCTTGCGCACATCTTCGGATTTATCAACCAAGTCATGCTCGCGCTCGTCCAAGAAGAGTTCTTTTTTGGAGAGCCGTTCTTCAACACTGCCGACTTTTTCCTCTCGCTTTGCCACCACGCTTAATTTTTCAGACTCAATTTCTTCACTGCGTCTTTTTGCATCGGCAAGCATGAGAGCAACGCTCTCTTTTGCTTCAAGAATGCGTTGTTTGATATCAAGCTCAAGTGAACCGCGCTGTCCAAGAGCGATAAGCCATCGCAGGACATACCCAAGTGTAATGCCGGCGATACCGGATAGCGCAAGAAGTGTGAAGACGAATTTTAATGACATAGGCGCAAATACATACAGTCGGTTTAGTGTAAAACGTGTTTGCGAAGGCGTGTCTGCGATTATCGTAGGGGTGAGTGCGTGTGTTCGTGCGGTATATTCAGTCAGTCCTTGCGCGCCGTTGCCGTTTTACGGAAAAATGTTAAAAATATAAAACAATGCATACTGTAACACACACCGTGCATTGTTGCAAAATAATTTTCAGTGGTCGGTGTGGCTTGACAAATTGCAGGCAGTATGCTCTACTGTGAGCAGAGTAAAAACAGCGTTTCTGGACGAATCCGAAAGGCAGATGCCGAGGGCTTGACAAGGCCAATCAGATGTGCTAGGATAGTGACAGTTAAGGAGATTTGTTCTTTGAGAAAATACGTACGAGAGCGGTGACCTGTGCCCAACTAGTTTGGATGCAGGCGTCCCGCCCTTGTGCGAGACGGTTTGCCGATGGTGAATTAACTATCCAATTTTGGATGGTGATTCATCACCGGCGGCCTGCAAGCCGGCTTAATGCCGAATTGCAGGCCCACGATAATCGGTACGTGTGCACCGATTATCGCTTGGATCTCAATCGGGAATGGATTTCCGATTGAGATAGTTTTTGGGAGAGGAGAAAAGCTTCTCTCCCTTTTTATTCAGCGCTTAATAATGTTTAATTAAGATTGAGCGTTGATAGAGATGTATCTAATGCCGAGGGCTTGACAAAGCCAATCAGATGTGCTAGGATAGTGACAGTTACGATGTACCTTTAAATACAGTGAATACAGTGAGTCCTTGAGGAGGGAGCCACAGATATATGATATTTTATATTGTAACAATATATATCTGTAAGACCAAAAACGGTCAGGCGCTTTCTTTCAAGAACTTGAAAGAAAGCGCCTGACCGTTTTTTTGTTGAAAGAATGATGAGGATGGAGGCAGTTGCCTGTGCTAGACACATAAACTATATATTTGGTTTACGCACAAGCAACACCGTCCCCATCATTCTCTCAACAAGAGATAGATGGATAAAGTGTCCATTGAGGCTGTTCTTTCAAATAGAGATGCTCATCAGATTGTTCCCCATCCCTAGTCCTGCAAAGGAAGGTACCATGACCTCCGCGAAAGTGGCTAAGCATGGAAAGAGGAGGGAGCGGGGAAAGAAGCAACCTTGTGAACGTCTCGTTTGCAACAATTAGATATGTGGCTTTGTGGTATGGCACGATATGCAAACTCGTCCCCGGCCGTGAGGATCTGCGAGAAGCAACATATATCGCCCGTTCTTATAAAGAGATCGGCTGAAAACAAGAAACCTAAACCACTTCTTATTTTCAGAAATCTCTTTGAAAGAAGAGAAAGGAAAGAGTGCTCTTTGACAACCGAATAGACAGCAAGGATAATGCAGAACAACCGTTGCACAACGTAACAACTGCAATGTTATTCCTCGTTGCCGAACTGATTGCAACAAAAAACAATCGGTACGGTACGAGGGATCGCATATATTTGCGATTCCAAGAGCCCAGCTGAATGGGATTAAGACCGCGTGTCGCGGTCGACCGTCCCGAGCGGTTTTACTCGGGAAAGTTTGCGAGCCCTGCGTAGCAGGG
>CAZFHH010000019.1:0-8196 GCA_964518755.1 uncultured Candidatus Saccharibacteria bacterium | reverse complement strand
TGAACGATCCGGCAAGTGCGTTGACGCCAAGGTCGGAAGAACCGTTCACAGAAAGTGTGCGCCATGGCGAGGTCGTCCCGATTCCCACCATGCCATTTTGCAACACCGTGAGCCCGGAGGCGCCGGCAATCGACAGACCACCAGCGAATGTGCTGGTCGCTGTGGTGGAAGTGGCGTTAATAAAATCGGCATTGATACTTCCCAAAAATGTTGCCAGTCCGGAGGTTAGTGTGTTGCCCTCAAACGTACTGGTCGCAGTGGTACTGGTTGCAGTGAAGTACTCTCCAACTATTTGTCCAGCAACAGAAAGTTTTGCATATGGTGTGGTCGTTCCGATTCCAACATTACCAGTGTTGTAATATGCGCTCGTTCCGCTGAGGAGCCAATTACCCGCGGAACCACCACCGACAAGAGTTCCGTTGTAATAGAGATTGCCGGAGTTTGCATACAATTTGTTTGCAACAAGAGTTGGCGATACATTTGCAAGACGAATTGCTCCGTTGACTGAAAGCGCGGAATTAGGACTGGTCGTCCCAATCCCAACCATGCCATTTTGCAAAACGGTGAGCCCGGAGGCGCCGGCAACCGTAAGTGCACCGGCAAAAGTACTTGTAGCTGTAGAAGTAGCGGTGAAGTATGCAGCTGTTGGCGAAGTGGATGCGGAAAGAGACCCGGATCCTGTTGAGTAGATCCAACCCTGTGAAAATGAAGTGACACCCGTACCACCTCTTGAAACGGGAACAGTCTGTAATGATAATTGCCCGGAATTATATATAAGCGGGGCACTCGCAGAAATCTGCGGACCACTGCTCCCGCCACCGATAAATACTGTTTTATTTCCTCCACCCCCATTAGATGAAATAATTAAATTCCCGGGCGTACCAGTGATGGTAATATTTTCCCCCGCCCTGATTGAATTGATGATGTTAGACGCAAAGATATTTCCGGTTCCGGCATTGATGTTGGCTCCGTTTGTGTTGATACCATTATTTGCCAACACAGAACCGCTGAATATTGATGAGCCTGACACACGTAAAAAATTATTCAACGCAGTCGGACCATTTATAGTTGTACCTCCGTTTATGTTTGTGTTCCCGCCGATTGTCGCAGAACCACTCACGGTAATACCTTTGCGTACAGCAACACCCGCATTGATGCTCAACGTAAGGTTGCGTGGTTTCTGCGAAACGGTTGTGGAAGAAGCATAATTTGCGGAAGAATTATTCCCTGCGCCACCGGTGCCTGCAGATGTTGTTGTGTTTTTATATGTTACAGAATTACCTGCTGAACTGAACAAACTAAAAACGCCCCGCGTTGCGTTCGTCACACCGTTTGCGATAGATGAAAATACTTTGGAAAAAGCACCAAACGATGCAGGGAGAGCGTCTGCGGTATTTTCAGAAAGCGGGGCTGTCGAATTATTTATTTCAGAAACGATGTTCCCGATTGTTTGTGAAAAATTAGTTGTTCCGATACTCAAAGGCGCGACCACTTCCGCCAATTGTGTTTTGATAATTTTAAAAAAGTGATTGCCACCGAGTGCATAAGAAGTGAGCGGAACCATAAGTATGGCAAAAAGCAGAAACGCGACGCTTACATTTCGTGCCGAATGTGATTTTTTTGGGGCGTTGTGCGAAAGAGAATTTTGTCGCTCGCCCGCGCGCAAAGATGCACCATGTACAAAATTTGCAGGATACACGGGCTTTTGAGGTGCTGATGACTGCAACGCTGACGACTGCAATGCCGAGCCTGTGGTATGAACCGCCGACTGTTGCGGAGAGGAATAAGAAAGATTCTTAAAATATTCTAATTGGCGTCTTTCAGATAATTCTCGCATTCTGGAATCTTTTTTGATCTGCCTCTGTTGAATAAATTCGTTGAGCGATGCCTCATCAACATACCAAACCGTGTCAACTTTTTTCCCTGCGACTTTTCCAAAACGACACAACTTTGATACATAGTCATTGGTAAACCCTACTTGTTGTGCGGCATCTTTTGATGAAATCAGGCCATCGGCTATGTAATTGGAATTATTTTGCATTGGATTCATCAGACGAATTAACTATATAATACCATTAAATATTCGTTCGTCCGCGTGGATAACTATTGAGAGTGTGGATAAGATATGGACATAAAATAAATCGCACCATAAAAGGGGTCTGACCCCTTTTTACTGACCCCTTTTTACCCTTTTTATCAATTTTCCATACATATTGTGGACCGGGTGTGTCTTTGGACATATTAAGAAAAATATTTACTGCTACCGTGAAAATAATGGGCCAAAAACCTTTCGTGTACTAATCTCTGGCAATAAGCTGGCATGATACCTATGTAATAATCAGCTCACGATCCCCATCAAAAATTTTTGACATCTTTTATATGTAAATGGAATATCTCTCTAAAAGAACAGCTATTGAGGACCTCTTTTTGAAGTTGCGACCAGCGTTAAAACTCAAATAAAAACAACCCAAGGCGTTGCTTACCCACACACGCATTGCCTACCATTTCAAGAAATCACATTTCTGCCGAACAGAAAGAATACCTATGGTTCACAACATATTTTTGTTCGTCTTTATTAAAAATCTACCCATTCCCAAATCAATTATCTCAAACTATCTGGTACGAATCTACACCGTGCTTATTTTAGAAACTCACTAGGTTACAAGATGCGAAATAATCAATACTTTACGTTTAGTAAAACTGCACACGAAGTAGTTATGTCTTCCGTGTATATCATTCAAGCAATTTGTGCGCGGTAAAACAGAAGTTATTTACAAAAACTACACTAAAATAGTTATTTATTGCCCAAACAAGACACGTGGTAAAGATTATCTTTTCAATACTTATTTACATCTATGTTTGATTATAAACGTATCTCGTCTTGGCGAGCTCGTTTGTGCGAGCTTATATTTCCGTATAAATAGTGACGATCCCGTTATAAACGGAGAGTACGGCATTCTTATAAGTAAATACATGTTCTTTATCTAAAAACCTGACAACGATTGGGTCATTTTGTATCATTGTAATAAAGTTCGCGTGCTCAGGCAAAACATCAAAAGGCCCGGCGCTGTTTTTTGAAGAAACGCTTGTCGCCACACCACTCCAAATTAGTTTATTTGGACTGTTTATTATTACTTTAAGCTTCTCCTTTTTTAGATCCATATGATACGGCTGTTTTATACTCGCCAGGTATTAAGTGTAGTGCATTTCCAATATAAAGGAATTCACTTGCCGGGACAGAGTCAAATCGTCCTTCAACAATCGCCTTAACATCCGCTAGCGTTTCGTTACGCTTTACGAAGACTCCGGCACGCCCCGTTTGTGATTCCAGCGTAAAGAATGGCTGTGTCATATAATTGCGCAAGCGTAGCCCTCTCCCATATACAACCTTGTCCTGCAACGACAATTCACTCTCACCGATAATTGTAACAACACGCGCAAGTCTCTCGTATTGATCAAGTAATTCTATCGCAGCGGTTGCAACTTCAAAATGACGATCATCTATCAACCCCTTATCAAGCACAGAAGACTTTGAATTCAGAATATCTATGGCTGGATATTTCCCCTCCTTACTCATATCTCTTGAAAGTATTACTACCGCCTCGAAATAAGGTAGCGGAGCGGCAACGGCAGGGTCATTTAATTCATCTGCCGGAACGTATACTGTTTGTACTGAGCTTATGGAAACACTATCACTACTCATAAGCCGATTTTCAAAACGGGCAATTTCCGTTTCCAGTGTGGATTGGTAACCGAACTCTGACGGAATTTCTTCAAGCAACGTGGAGAGTTCGTTTCCGGCTTGCACAAACCTAAATATATTGTCGGCAAAAAATAATACATTTGTTTTTTCCTCATCACGAAAATATTCCGCAAGAGTCGCCGCTGCCTCCGGAACTCTAAAACGAATCGCGGCATTTTCATTGATATGTGCAACAATAAGGGCTGTTTTGGATAGTGTCTTTGTTTCTTTAAGTGACTCCCACAACTCATGCCCTTCGCGAATACGTTCTCCTATACCGGCGAAAAGTGTTACACCATCGTGCCCGGAATTAAGGTTTCTAATTACCTCTGTCATCAGTGCAGTCTTCCCAACTCCCGCCCCGCCAACAAGCCCAAGTCTGCCACCTTCAAACAATGGGGTGAAAAAATCTATAATTTTAATACCCGTCTCCAAAAGTTTTTTTTCTTTTATTTCTGTTTTCAAGGACGGATGTTTTGCCACTGCGCGAATTGGACGAGTATGTCCGTGCTCAAGAGCGCCCTTTCCGTCAACTGGTTGCCCATGGAAGTTTATTGCTCTTCCCAGAACACTCTCCCCAACCGGTATAAACAATGTGGCACTTTCCGTTACTATTTTCATATTTCTATAGATATCTTCTTTTGAAGAAAGAAGCAGGCAATATAATACATCACGGTTTTGATACGAATGTACTTCAAGTCTGACAATTTGATCTCCGGTTTTTTCTTGGGTGGAAAGTATCTCGCCGAGCGATGGACGATATTCACTTTCGCAATGTACAATTACGATTTGTCCACGGACACCATACACACGACCAACAAATTGTTTTTCTATTTTTTCCATTTTGATATTGCTGAAAATGCTTCTAATAATCTGGCATCGTTGAATGTCGCTGAGTCACGTTTCAATATGCGCCGCAGTGTTGCAAGCGCATTATCGGCGCGATCTTGTGCCTTATTCATTGCAATAAGTCGTGCCGCCGTTCGCGCAAGCTCCGACTCAAGCATTATTCTTTGGAACAAAAGATATCTAACCCTTGTTTCAAAAAATGCAAGAATCTTCGGAAGTTCAGGTTCAAAAATATAATCGGCGCTCCCTTTTTTGTGTTCTGAAGAGTCAGGCTCCGACGCGTGTGCAATATCCAATACAGATATTTTCTGAGTGAATATATTTACAAAAGTGGAGTGATATACATACACTTGGTCGTATGCGGAAACTTTCTTCAAAAATGCATGTACTTCCTCCATGGTCGGATCATCTCCCTCAAACGAAAGAAAAGATACACGACTACTGAGGTCAGAAAAGTTTCTCATAAAATACTCCCCCATTCTTCCGATAATCATGTAGTCACTTTTGGTATCCTGCATGTTTTTAATAAATAAATTCATAACATCTGTATTAACAGACCCATAAAAACGTGAGTTTGATGTAAAGGCGACGGAGATTTTTTGTGATAAATCATGTGACTTTTCCGGAAGTTGCCCATGTGTGTGTACCGCCTGTTTAACATACCCATATAATTTACCTATCTCCTCATAAAATGAGGCATTCAGCTCAAAAGATGAGCGCAAGTTATCAATCTTTTCCGCACTCACTTCAAAAAGAGCAGATGTGACAAAGCGGATTGTTTCCAGCTCATCTAATTCTTTTTTTCTTGGTCCGACTATGGTTGCCATACAAATTCAAAATAAGGTAATGCACTTTCCAGCTTCTTCAAAAACTTATCAAGCGGGATTACGCCACTTTTTGCGTCCGCAACAAGATAAGTTATGGACTTATTCGTGCGTATCGCATCAATGAGTGCGATACGATTGTGTTTAGCAAATACTGTTTCTTTTTCGTGAAAAAAAGTGGTGAAGACAAGCGACAGAAGCACTATCTGTACCTCAAGAGGTAAGGAAACCATCGGGTCTTGCTCAAGGAACTCATACATAATTTTTCCCTGCGCGATAGTATCCCTTGTTTCTTTTGATAATTGGGCACCAAATTGACCATAGCGACGCTGGCGCTCGTATTCTGCGAGCAGTGATCGCACACGAATGGATAATTGCGTTGCAAGAAGACTTTGCGTCTGCCGACCGACTCTTGTAACCGACCGATCGGATATAATCGCAGGGAAATATCCTTCAGAACGCAAAAGTGGTGAAAAGAAAAGGTGACCGTCTGTCGCTGAAATTAAGTTTGTTGATACAAGATTTGAGATATCCTCTATACTTGTTTCAAGTACCGACAAAATAGTTATGCTACCACCGCCAACCGTTTCGTTGAAGTAACCGCCACGCTCAAGAAGGCGCGCCTGCTGAAAGAACATGTCTCCCGGATAAGATTCTCTTCCCGGCACCCTGCCAGACAACAATGCTATCTCGCGAAGATATTTTGCATGGCTTCCGAGATCATCAAGGATTAAAAGAACATCATATCCTTGTTTGGAAAAAAATTCCGCAAGCTCAACGGCAACTGAAGGAATGAGATATATCATCGGTGCCGGCTCATCTGAGAACGCCGTTAATATGATTGTATTTTTATTTCCCTTTTCGCTTAAGATACGTGCCGTTACTTCTTCAACATAAGAAGTTGGACGTCCGATAAATCCGTAAATACATATGACCCCGGTTTCTTTTTGGTGCGCAAGTATACTCTCAAGAAATATCTTTTTGCCGCTTGAAAGAGGGCCTATCACCATTTGTCGTTGCCCTTTTGCGATTGGAATGAGAATATCGGTTGCAATCATCCCAGTGGTAAACTGCTCCTTCATTAACGCACGCGCACTCATGCCGGGCGCCACACTCTCAAGATGAAGCGTATTGTTCGGCGGTGGGATATCACCCCCATCATCAAGCGGTTCTCCAAGGGCATTGATGACACGTCCAAATAATTCTTCACCGAAAAAAAACCTAATACCACGGGTGCGAATTGTAAAATGATCGCCCAATTCCGTATCTCCCCTGTCAAGAAGAATTGCCTCAACACCATTTTCATTTATTGCCGTAACCAATGCGCGCTTGCCTCTTGAACTTATTATAACGTCATTTATATGTACGGATGGAAGCCCTTCAAGCTCAAGAAGATATCCTTTCGCACCGACTATAAACCCAGTTTCCCCTTCTGTTACATTATGCTCATGGGCGTGTGTCTTTTCCATAAAATTATGTTCGTGCTGTAACCGGAATCGGGGAAGACAGCCGTGTATATAAATCATCTTTATGCAAATTAAAATAGTGGTCAATGGAAAAATCATGTATGATATTTTCCCATATAAATCTACACCCTATGTATACGCTCTCATCAACTGAAATATCAAGCATAGTGTCTAATGAGATTGTTTTTCTAGCCCACTTCCCTATTGCCTCGGTGTGCTCCGGAGGAAATGTAACAGGCACGGCGAGAGAAAGAATTGGGAGCTGTTGTAATTCGCCGGACATACCACCTAACACCTCATGAAAAGAATCACGTGTAAACATTTCCATAAATGCTTGTGGCAGCGATTTCAGAAAATCAATATCTTTTTGCGGTTCTTTTCTGCTACCGGAAAATCGCTCAATAATATCTTTGTTTGCAACAGAATCATGGTCGGTAAAAAATACAAAGTCAAAAAATTCACTCAACAAGCTGATGCGATATACCAAATCGGAACGTACATATGTATATTTCACAAGTGTGGAAAGCGGTGAGTTATTCATGATTATTTATCAAAGACGCCTTCTTTCTTCGCCTCATCAAGCGCAACGAGTATTTGGTCGCGATGTTCTCGCAATGAAAATGTCCTATTGAGTGCGATTCGTGCGGTTTCTTCAATAAGCCCGACAACTTCGCGGTCAAGCAATGCAAGGCGCTCTTTTTTATACGTAGCAATGACATCGTGTGCCATTGAAATCTCTTTGGCGATTTCTTCAGACACATGCCTTTTTGTTTCTTCAATGAGTGCCTGCTGTTCTTCTTGAGTTTTCGCACTTATGTCGGCGAAAGCACGCTTTAATTGCTCGGACTCTTCGGAAAGAGTCTCTGAAATTAGGTCAGAATTTTTATGTATTAATACCTCTGCTGTAAGGACACTCTTCTTAAACTCATCCACCATATTTTTAGAAAGCCCTGCCAACTCCGTAGATTGTTTTGCCAGTATGTCTCTTCCTTGTGTTACGATTTCATCAAAATGTTTTGTATATTTTTCGCGAAACTTTTCATTTTCATCTTTTCTTTCTGAAATTATTTTCTCTGCGGTTTCTTGCGCGGAAGATATGACGGACCTACTTTGTACTTGTGCATCATTAATAATTACGCCCGCCTTGCTTTGCGCCTCTTTAATAACCTGATCATAGACAGGGAAGGTAATGTATCGTAACCGCGTACTTAGTCTTATAATTACAGCGACAAGTACAAAAAATCCAATTACCAAAAAAAGAAAAACCACCAACAATATTATCACGGAAGGCGATGAAAAAGATGTTGTTACAAGT
>CAZFHH010000018.1:273-8962 GCA_964518755.1 uncultured Candidatus Saccharibacteria bacterium | reverse complement strand
CCCGGCTCATGGCGGATGGGCACATTCCCAAAGGCCCCATTGTTGATTTTGAAGGGGCTGACCATCTTTCTTCCAAAGCGTTCTTCATTCGCAACATTGAGTATGCAGTATTGATTGCGCTCCGCACAATCAATGAACTGATGGCTGGCAAAGTGAAAGAAAAAGGAATATACAACACGCTTGATAAACCAAACTGGACAGAAGTTGTAAAAGAAATGGCAAATCTTCACTTTTCCAAAGTGGACACTGCGCACGGTGGCTCCGTTGAAATCGGTGATGACCAATATCCAATCATCAGGATGCTCATAGACTTTCTTAAAATCTACAACATTGACCCAGCGAAGGTAATCCCAAGCGACGAAGAGATAAAAGCCATTGCAGAGAAGCTCACGAGAGCCAAAGAGGAGTAGCCCGAGGGTTGGGGACTTGGCTTTAATGTGTTCCCACCCACTTGGGGGGTGCCCCAAATGAGTGGCGGGTGGAAGGTCGGGCCTTCCACCAATCCGGCGCGCAGGGAAAAGGTATCAGGATCCATTTATTTATTCTGGCTCCAAGTAATATCGGACAAATATCGGACATCCGATGTCCGATATTTGCAGGGTTTGCGAAGATTTGGATTTTTAGCGGAGGGAGATATTTTTGTTCTCGGAAAATATCACGATGATATGTTCAAGTGTGCATATTTCGCTTCGTGTATTAATTTAGCTACAAAAGTTGACGTTTCGTTCAATAAACGTATACTCGTTATATATGGCACGTTATCGTATTGCTGCGGCGGTTATCATCTTAATTGGTTTCGCGCTCGGGTGGTTCATATGGTCTACCGCAAATCCCGGTTCACGTTACGCGTTTCGTCTTGGTCTTGACCTTGCCGGGGGCACTGAGCTTGTGTATCGCGCTGACATGAGTAAAACTCCTTTAAGTGAACGTGCCGGGTCACTGAGTGCGCTCCGTCGCGTCATTGAGAGCAGGGTAAACCTGTTCGGTGTTGCAGAGCCACTTGTCCAAACAGAGCACTCAAGTTTTGTTGCGGCAAAGCCTGAATACCGGCTTATTGTTGACTTGCCCGGGGTCACCGACGTGCAGGCAGCGGTGAATGCGCTTGGGAAGACACCAACTCTTGATTTTCGTCTTGCGACAACAACACACATTGGTGGTGCAAATTCAACCACCACCGCCGTTGCATTCATGCCGACAGCACTTACCGGGCGATACCTTTCTGGGGCGTCATTGCAATTCGGCTCAACGCAATCAAACGCTCTTGGGTCACCGGAAATACTTTTGAAATTCAATAGTGTCGGTGCGAAATTATTTGAGAAAATAACAAAAGAGCACGTTGGGAAAGTGCTTGGTATTTTCCTTGATGGCAAACCAATTTCAGAGCCGGTCATTCGCGAAGCAATCCCGGGAGGTGTCGCCACCATTTCTGGACAGTTCACACTGAAACAGGCGAGAAGTCTTGTGCAGAATCTAAACTTCGGTGCATTGCCGGTTCCAATCTCTCTTGAAAGTAGCAGCGCAGTTGGTCCGGTGCTTGGCAAAACTGCGGTTTCCGATGGTTTTGTCGCAGGCATCATCGGATTCGTATTGGTTGCACTTTTTATGTTGTTGTGGTATCGCTTGCCGGGTCTTATTGCCGATGTCGCACTCACCGGTTATCTCGCACTTGTGCTTTCAGTCATGAAAATCATTCCGATTACACTTACCGCTTCGGGCATTGCTGGGCTTATTCTCTCGCTTGGTATGGCGATTGATGCGAACGTACTTATCTTTGAGCGTATCAAAGAAGAACTACGTGAAGGAAAGGGTGCCAGGGAAGCGACGCATATCGGCTTCTCTCGCGCGTGGCCAGCCATTCGCGATGGACACGTTACCATGATTATTTCATCGGTCGTATTGTATTGGTTGGGAACACCCATTGTGCAAGGCTTCGCGTTAACATTCTTGCTTGGCGTGCTCGCTTCGCTACTTTCTGCGGTAACCATGTCGCGCATATTCTTGCTTTCTATTCTTCCGGAGGGTAACAAGGGCATCTGGCGATTTTTAACATCTTGCGGGTTACATATGCGCTCCCCGCTTTCACGTAAAGATTAATTATGTTTATTGTCAATAACAAAAAGATATTTTTCATTATTACCGGCGTCATCCTTGCCGCGTCAATCAGTGCGATTGCCTATTTTGGTCTACCGCTGGGTATTGATTTTACAGGTGGTTCATTAGTGCAAGTGTCATACACTTCAGCGCGCCCAAGTATCGCCACGTTGAAAAAGGATGTATCTGTCATCCCGCTTGGTGGTATATCGTTGCGAAACCTCGGTGCACATGAAGTGGCGTTGCGTACTCGCACGCTTACTCCGGAAGAGCACACAGCAGTTCTTGCAGCACTCTCACCAAAAGGATTTCCCGCAACCGAATTGCAGTTTATGTCCGTTGGTCCAACCGTCGGTTCAGAGCTCGGAAGGAAAGCGTTGCTTGCGCTTGTTGTGGTGATTCTCTCCATCGTTTTATATATTGCGTGGGCATTTCGTAAGGTATCCAAACCTGTATCCTCGTGGGTGTATGGTTCTATTGTGGTGGTTGTATTATTCCATGACATGCTTATACCGGCGGGATTTTTTGCGCTGTGGGCATATTTTACCGGAGCACAAGTGAACGCGCTTTTTGTGGTCGCACTTTTGACCATCTCCGGTTATTCGGTGAACGACACCATTGTAATTTTTGACCGCGTCAGAGAGCACCTTGCGCACGGTGCGCAAGCAGCAACCACGAAAGAATTTTCCACGCTCGTCGGACAGTCAATCAAAGAAACAATGGGGCGCTCTATAAACACATCATTCACCGTTATTCTGGCACTTTCCGCACTTGCTATTTTTGGTAGCCATGCAACATTTGGTTTTGCGTTGGTATTGATTGCGGGCGTTGTGGCGGGAACATACTCTTCAATACTTCTTGCTGCTCCATTGCTTATTCCGGTCGCCAAATATTTCATGGAGCGCCGTGGACACTGATAAAAACATCATCTGTGGTATTTCGGGTACCATCGGAGCGGGGAAGGGCACGGTTGTTGATTTCCTTAAAAAGGAATATGGTTTTACGCATTTCTCGGCACGCGATTTTATTACTCGTGAATTAGACAAGCGAGAACTCCCTCCCACCAGAGACAATATGAAAATGGTCGCAGATGAGTTGCGAGCACAGCATACCCCATCGTATCTTATTGAAGAGCTTTTTCGTGAAGCACAAGCACTTGGTGGCAATGCGGTTATTGAATCTGTACGCACTCTTGGCGAGGCGCGCTTTTTAAAATCGCACGGGGCGGTTATTCTTGCTATAGATGCGGACAGGCGCATCCGCTACAAACGTATAGCCGCGCGAGGTCTTTCAACGGACCATGTTTCATTTGAAGAATTCGGGCGACAAGAAGATGCTGAGCTTGCCAACGATAACCCAAATCAACAAAATATTTTAGGTGTTATGGAGCTTGCGGATTATTGTATTGAAAATAATGGACAACTATCTGATTTTCATATGCAGGTTGAAAAGATATTTAGCGCGTATTAAGAAATGATTGTGCCGACAAACGGCTTATTGTTGATGTAGTTTTCAAGGGTTGCCAATTTATTTCCATTTAAGATTGCCACTTCCACTTCCAGTTTTTGGGCTTTTTGAGCTGCAATCGGGTCAAAAGGAGACGAAAGTCCAGGATCCCATTCGGAAGGGATTAGGTTGCGGAAGTCAGCCCAGCCAATTTGTTTGATAGGGGTTGCATCTTCGTGTGTGCGTGGGTCGGCACTATATACATAATCAATATCTGAAAGATTTATCACGCGTCTTGCGCCCAGTGTTTCGGCTGCAATAACTGCGCAATGATCCGTTGACCACCCCGGGCGCCAGCCGGCACCAATGAGAATATGTTCTTGCGCAACGCACACTTCGTCAGCATTGCTTGGGTCTGTGCTGATGCGTGGGTGAGCGTCTTCGCGAAAGATTGTGCGCAAAAGGTGCGCATTGAGACGGGTTGCATGGATTCCAAGCCAGTCCAGATCATCTCGCGAAAGGTCACCACTGCGTACGTTCCTTGCAGCACCTTGATAATTTCTGGCAGTTTTTCCTCCGCCTGCAATAATAAAAAAAGAAAACCCACGCGCAGTGGCGCGCAAAATAAGAGTGCGAAAATTTGAAAGGAACTCTGCATCAATCTCATCCGGGACTATAAGTGATCCTCCCACTGATATGATGATACGTTCCTGATTATTCATAATACACATGCAAGGTGACGGCTTCTTACACTATACGCGGTTGACACCAACAAACAATATTGACACCCAAAAAAAGTTCCGCATAAAGTATGTGCACTTTTCCACATGTATCTTTTTGAGTTTACACATTGGTATGTGAGCTTGTGATAAACTTATGAAGTATAGGTAGTATTCTTTCACGAAAGGAAACGCACCATTAAATTTAATTGTAAAAATATAAATATATATGGAATCATCAAATATTGAAAACCAAAACATCCCGCACGTTTGTACAAGTGGCAAGGAGCGAATAGCATGGATTGTTTTGGCAGTGGTCACTCTTGTGCTTGGTATTGTTATCGGCGTGTTCTTAATTCCTCATTCTTCCAATTCGGGTCAGCAGGTGAGCGCATTGGCACAACAGCAACAGATTGCACAGCGGATGGCTGAACAAACGCGAGCGATTCCTCTTAATGGGCAGGTAGTGTCAATTTCAAACACCGGCGCGCAATCCGGAACCATTCGTTTGCGTGTATCTTTTGCTCACTCCGCCGGTCCTACATTCCAGAATCCTATTCCTCGTCCGTATTTGCGCAACCCTTCCTCGCCAAATGCACCCGGCTCTTCAGTGCAGGGGGCTAAAGGAATAAAAATAATTACGGTATCGTTTACAAAAAATACAATTTTCACAAACAAAAAAGCGAGTGAAATCAAAGCGGGTGATTATCTGAGTGTTCGTTCCACTTCCGGAAACTACTCATCCGGGGAATCATTTACGGCAACACAGGTGTCCTATTTTAATCCGATAGATCAAATAGAGCAAATGGTAACAGGTGGCGGGCATACATTGTTTGGGAAAGTAACCGCCATAAGTGGTAGCGGATCTTCAAAGGTCATAACAGTCAGTGCTCGTATTGTGAATAAAAAAGAATTTGCCGCGATGCTTCTCAGCAAGATAGCAACGAGCCCATATCCGCACGTTCTACTACGAAATGAGGTGTCTTTTTCAAGCGAGCCATACACGGTTATTGTAAATAGCGGTACGCATGTAAACAATATCAACTCTTCGTCTAAGCTTGCGGTTGGTGCAACGGTTGCTGTATCAGGGAAAGAAGACATCTACACAACAAATAAAATTACCGCAATGTCTTTGGCTGTTCTCCCTTCAGCCCCGACATCTTCAGGGAAATAGGTTCCAGGTATTGTAAACCGGGCAAAAGGTCACAGACCTTTTGCCCGGTTTACGCACTATTTAGAGCACCTCAGAACACTTGACATATAAAGTGTCAAGTGCTAGTATGTTTGACATAAGGCACACGTCTTACATCCTATGCAAATTATAGCAAGCGCCCTCCTGGGCATTCTTCTTTTCCCGGGAGCCATGTTTCATCGGCCAATTCCGCAACAAACAAGCATAAAATCGCTTGATAGTGTTGCCGTTGCCGAGGATATCCCCTTAGTTCGTTTACCTGCAAATACATTAACCGTTACTTCAACGGCATATAATGCCGTACCCAGCCAAACGGACAATTCTCCGTTTATTACGGCAAGCGGCGCATATTCAAACCCGCAGGTAATTGTGGCGCGCTCGCGTGACCTTTCCAAAAAGCTTCCTTTCGGTACAATTATCGCGATTGAAAAACCGAGTCGTCAGCGCACGTGCGGATATGACGTTGTAGAAAAACAAATAGGGTATCGTGTTGTGGGGGATACCATGAATGCGGACAGGCATAATCAAATTGACATATTGTTTAACCGTAAAAATACGGTGCGTATACACGGCGCATATATAAACCCAAGCGTTGTGTTTGGGGTGTGTGACCATGTGACAATTCGCATCGTCGGCCATGTTCTCATACACAATATTCCACGTACGCAGGCGAAGCTTGCCACATACGTTGCTACGCACAATAATGTTATCAAGTCTTTAGCATCGATGGCATCGGGAGACGTTGCGTTTAGATAGTGTAAAATTTGTCGCCCCAGCCGTTTCCCCGCGTGGGGAAACGGCTGGGGCGACAAACCACATGATTTTGTTTAATCTAAAAAAACATTATGAACAAATCCTTCCAACTTTTTCTTATCCAGCTGAAGAAACTTTCTCTGCCAAAAGATAAGTACGCCATTTTTGGAAGTGGACCTCTTGCTGTGCGCAATATCAGAGAGGCACATGATCTTGACATCATCCTTGATAAGGATTTATTTGATACATATAAAAACATCTCGGGCTGGGACTTTAAGAAGCTTTTAAAAAAAGACGGAAGATATGTTGAGGTAATTGAAAAGGGCGGGGTTGAGTTTTATAAAGAATGGGGGCCTGGGGATTGGGATACGCACGCACTTATTAATGAGGCAGAGTATATTGATGGTTTGCCCTTTGTAAAGTTGGAGACCGTAAAGGAGTGGAAGCAAGTAGCAGGAAGAGAAAAAGATGCAAAAGATATTCAGTTAATAGAAAAGTATTTGCAGAATATGTAGTGTTTACGATGCCCGCCCCGCCCCGCAGGCGCGCCCATGGGCGCGCCTGCGGGGCGGTTTTTCACTTGCAATCAAGGTTTCTATTTGCGCAAAAGAATTTTCTTTCTCTCTTCGTACTCTTCCGTATCAATCTCTCCTTTTGCATATCGTTCCTTAAGTAAATCAAGAGCCGAGCTTCGTCTGTTGATTGGGAATATACCCTCGTTGTTGGCGAAGCGTTTTAGAACCACTATCACCAACGCAATGACAAGCGCCCAAAATACAATCATCACTAAAAATCCAATGGGTCCCCACCCGCCCATGTTTCCATATGTTTCGTACCCGTTCCAATATCCAATCATAAGCTTAATAAGTTACTCTGATAATGTCTTCATTGTACTATCTGATATTGCGTTGTCGCAAGCGCCAGTGGCAACACCAAATATCGGACATCGGATGTCCGATATTTGGTGTTGCCTTCCGGGCTCAGTTTGTTGCAAGGTTCTCTTTTGTTTCTCGCACAGAGCGATATCCATCTTGCGCACCATTTGAAAAAACAATCTGCCACAGTTGCAGTTTCCGTGCGCGGAATGCTCCAGCACACATAAGAAGATAGTATCTCCACATACGTCTGAATTTCTCATCATAAGAGGGAAGCGTATCCCATGCCTTTTCAACATTGTGATACCACGCCATAAGTGTCTTGTCATAATCTGTTCCGAAATTATGCCAGTCTTCCAGAATAAACTTTCCCTGCGCCGCGCGTGTCACTTGTCGTAGCGCCGGGATAACACCGTTTGGGAAAATGTATTTGTGTATCCAAGGGTCAGGCCCGGTGAAGCGGTCATTTGTGCCGATGGTATGCAAGAGAAAGAGCCCATCATCTTTTAAGACAGAGCGCACGGTTGAAAAATAAGTATCATAATTGCTTATGCCAACATGTTCAAACATGCCAAGCGAAACAACTCTGTCAAATATCTTTCCATATTCTTTGGATAGATTACGATAATCCAAAAGGCGTATTTCAACCGGCAGGTTGGCACACATTTCTTTTCCGAGAGTAACCTGTTCTTTTGATACGGTAATACCAACCACCTCAACATCATATTTTTCAGCGACAAATTTCGCGAAACTACCCCAGCCACAGCCGATATCAAGAATACGCATGCCGGGCTTAAGATGTAGTTTCTCTGCCGTGAGGCGCAATTTATCTTCCTGTGCTTCTTCAAGAGTCTGCGCAGTGCGCCAATATCCGCAGGTGTATACCATGCGACTATCCAACATAGCGCGGTATAAATCATTTCCGATGTCGTAATGTTTTTTTCCAACTGTAAATGCACGTCGTACACTTTGCATATTAAAAATGTATTGTGACAAAAACATAAATGCACTTCCAATCATGTTGAACTTATCGGTATTAAGTTTCGTTTTAAGAAGTCGCGCAAATAGCTCATCAAGTTTGATACTATCCCACCAACCATTCATATAGCTTTCTCCAAGTCCAAGCGAACCGCTAAACACTATTTTTCTATATGTGTGAGGATTATGTACTGTAATATCCCATGGGCGATTTCCATCTACACAAATATCTCCGCGTTGCGCAATTTTCTCAATAGATTTCTTGAACAACATAAACATACTATACCACACTTTGGTATTTTTCCTATGGTGCAGATTGTGTACACGATAAGCTTCTTATAAAAACCCGGCGCCACAGTTTGCAAAATATGCCTCATTCGTTATACTCTGCTATATGGTGCCGGACCCTGGGAGGGTGCCATAAAATCATTCCGGTGTAGCTCAATGGTAGAGCAGCTCCCTGTTAAGGAGTTGGTTGTAGGTTCGAGTCCTACCGCCGGAGCCGAGGTAACACATAAACACCACCGAAAGGTGGCATTTATGTTTTTACCGAGGTGAACGGTGGCAAGCTTTGCTTCCAGCCGGAGCCGAGGTAACACATAAACACCACCGAAAGGTGGCATTTATGTTTTTAC
>CAZFHH010000018.1:0-173 GCA_964518755.1 uncultured Candidatus Saccharibacteria bacterium | reverse complement strand
CGAGGTGAACGGTGGCAAGCTTTGCTTCCAGCCGGAGCAAAGTAGGATGACCAGATGCTTTTGCGATACTTGAAAACGGTTCTCGCATTGCAAACACTGGCTTTTTCCCATCAACAATAGGGTTCTGAAGTAGGAATTTCATAAATTGATTTTTTTCAGCTACTTCCGAACTT
>CAZFHH010000017.1:0-9404 GCA_964518755.1 uncultured Candidatus Saccharibacteria bacterium | reverse complement strand
AACAAAGGGGTCAGACCCCTTTTCTCCAGACCCCTTTTCTCCACCGATAGATTGGCTTTAGTTATAATCAATCATTTCCTACTTAGGGGTGCGACCCCTAAGTAGATTTAGTGAAGAACTAAAACACAAAACTATGACACAAATTTTAATAAACAAAGGGGTCTGACCCCTTTTCTCGCGCGACCCCATGCAAGATGATTATTCCATCGGATGATGCTACACTCACATCCACACCCCATGTCTCATATTTTCAAACTTCACACACCGTTTTTGCCGGCGGGCGACCAGCCACAGGCGATAAAAGCTCTTTTGGGTGGGCTTAAAAAAGGCACACGCTATCAAACGCTTTTGGGTACTACGGGCTCCGGCAAAACCTACACGATGGCAAACGTCATCGCCAAGTACGGAAAGCCCACACTTGTGCTTGCTCATAATAAGACCTTGGTGGCACAGCTTGCGCAAGAATATAAAGATTTTTTTCCGGAGAATGCCGTGCATTATTTTGTTTCTTATTATGACTATTATCAGCCGGAAGCATACATCGCTCATTCAGACACCTACATTGAAAAAGAAGCGATGATAAACGCAGAGATTGACCGCTTGCGCCACTGTGCGACGCAGGCGCTTCTGACACGCAAAGATGTTATTATAGTCGCTTCGGTTTCCGCCATATACGGGCTTGGTTCACCGGAAGAATATAAAAAGGCACATATAAAACTCACTGTTGGTGAGTCGTTTTCTCGTGCCGATATGGTGCGAAGCTTAGTGAACATATATTTTGAAAGGACAAATGCAGACCTCTCTCCGGGACTATTTCGTGCAATTGGCAACCATGTGGAAATTATGCCGGTGAATGAAAAAACACTCTATCGCATTTCTCTTACCGATGATGCGCGTATTGCCAAAATAGATGCGCTCAATCCGATTTCCAGAGCACATCTCTCTGCGCAAGAAACATTGTTTATTTTTCCCGCAAAACACTTTGTCACTTCAAAAGATGAGCGTGCTCGTGCGCTTTCTGAAATCACGGCGGAATTAGATGTGCGCCTCGCACAATTAAAGCGAGAGGGAAAACAAATTGAAATGGAGCGCTTACGCAGGCGCACTCTGCATGATTTGTCGCTCATTCGTGAAATCGGATATACCAACGGTATTGAAAATTACTCTCGTCATTTTGACGGTCGTCGTGCGGGAGAACCGCCGTCAACCCTTCTTTCTTATTTCCCGCGCACCTCTTCGGGAGAAGCGGATTTTCTGACAGTTATTGATGAATCGCATGTGACCTTGCCACAGTTGAATGGTATGTATTCCGCAGACCGTTCCAGAAAAGAAAACCTTATTGAATATGGGTTTCGTCTTCCGTCTGCGCGTGACAACCGGCCGCTTACTTTTGAAGAGTTTGAAAAGCAGGCAGGTAATTTCATCTATACAAGTGCTACGCCGGGGAACTATGAGAAAGAGCGCGTCGTACTTTCAGGTGGACAAATTGTGGAGCAAATTATTCGCCCAACCGGATTGGTTGACCCGAAACTTTTTATTCATAAAGTGTCCGGGGAAGGGACATATCCCGGACAGATTGCGGATTTCATTAGTGAAGCTCAGGCTGTTATTGAGGGCGGCGGAAGGGTTCTTGCCACAACGCTTACAAAAGTCATGGCGGAAGACTTAACGAATTTTCTTAAAAAGAAAGACATGAAAGTAACCTATGTGCACAGCGATGTAAAGACAATAGACCGCATTACGTTGTTAACGGAGTTTCGCAGAGGTGTGTATGATGTGCTGGTTGGTGTAAACCTTCTTCGCGAAGGACTTGATTTGCCCGAGGTTGAGCTCATCGGTATTCTTGATGCCGATAAGGAGGGTTTTTTAAGAAGCGAAACATCTTTAATACAAACAATCGGGCGTGCATCACGTAATGTGCTCGGGAGGGTGATTTTATACGCTGATGTCATGACGGGCTCAATAAAAAGAGCATGTGACGAAACTAATCGCAGAAGAGTATTGCAGATTGACTATAATAAAAAGCATCACATCACTCCAAAAACAATTCGCAAAGAAATTCACGACATCGCCGAATCATTGCGGACCGGTCACGAGAAGACCGTTGAAAGTATTATTTCTGTTGAGCTTGGGGAGTTTAGAAAAGCTCCGCGCGCGTTTCTTAAAAAGAAACGCGCGCAAATGAACAGCGCGGTTTCCGAGCTTGATTTTGAAACAGCGGCCATTATTCGAGACGAAATTCGTGCACTTGAAAAACAGACGGTGAAAACGAGAAGGTTAGAACGCCCGCCCCGCCCGTAATTTCCGGCAACTGCCGGAAATTACGGGCGGGGCGGGCGTTACTGATTTGATGAATGGATATATACGTAACTTGTGCACAGTATGAAAATACAAATAAGAGCGTCAATCTGGTATTATAATAAGTATGACTTTTAGAAAATTGTTCATAGGTATGTTTATATTTCTGGCAGCCCTTGCATATGGTTCATTATGGCTCTATGAAAGCCTTATATTATCAAACACGCATGGAATGTTTACGTATGCCAATACGCAAGCATTTATGTTTATAACGGTATTTTTGTTAATAACAGCGCTCTTGTTTTCGGTTGTGGTTCATTCCATTGCTCGCCCAATTCACAATCTTACAACCGCAATGGATATATACGCTCAAAAAAATGAACGCCAACCGATCCTCCTAACGAAATTAACCCCACGAGAAATACGTACGTTGGTATTAACTTTCATCAACCTGTCAGAGCGTGTTGAGGGAGCGCATAAGCGTACCGTTGAAAACGCGCGAGTAAAGTCCGATTTCATTTCAACCGCCGCACATCAATTACGTACCCCGCTTACTGGCATTCGTTGGGCGCTTGAAGCCCTTGAGCAAGATGCTAGTCTCACTGACGAAGAAAAAACTTTAGTAAAAGATGCGGAGGAAAAAAGTCATGCGCTGGTTTCCATCGTGAGCACACTTCTTGATATTTCCAGTATTGAATCCGGAAAGTATCGGTACACATTCGCATCGATTGATATAGGCGAGCTTGCGCAAAAAACGGTTCAAGATTTTCAGCACCTCGCGCATGAGCGTAGCATAACGCTGGAATATAAACCGCCCTCTAAGGAACTTCTTCCTGTCCGTGCAGATAAAGAGCGTATCCAGTGGGTATTTAATAACGTTATTGAAAATGCAATTCGTTACACTCCGCCGGGCGGTGAAGTTTCCGTATGGTCTGAAATTATCAGCAAGCATATGGTGTTGACACACATTAGTGATACCGGCATAGGCATTTCCGCCGGAGACCGCTCAAGTATTTTTGAGCGTTTTTATCGTGCAGGGAACGCTATCGCAAAAGAAAATGCCGGCAATGGTCTGGGGCTTTACATTGCCCGCACAATTGCAACCGACCATGGTGGCGACCTTAATTTTGCCGCAAACAAAAACGGTATCGGTACCACATTCACACTCTCCTTACCGGTGGTTGGTTAGCAATTATATGGTATACTCTTATTAATGACTTCCGATGCCATCATTCTGGTTGTTGAAGATGACCCCATTTTGAAGAATTTGCTTGGGCATACTTTTGTAAACCAATACCACATGGTGTATGCAAGCAATGGTGCCGAAGGACTTTCTCTTATGGAGGAGAATCAGCCATCGTTAATTCTTCTTGACCTTATGATGCCGGACATGGACGGGTTTACTTTTTTGGAAAAAGCACGTAGTCGCACCGACGCAATGAAAGACGTTCCGATTATTGTTATATCAAATCTCGGTCAACAAAGAGATATTGACCGTGCAAAATCTTTGGGAGCAAACGATTATCTTGTTAAGGCGAATGTTTCAGTTGATGAAATTGTGGCAAAAATAAAGCAAACCCTTGAGGAGTAGCGCAGAAGATATAACGTGATAAAGTGACAATGTACCTGCGCCATCATGCGCAGACGTTTTGCATATATGCCGAAAAAAAACAATATGGATATACACCGACATGGCAGCGAATGGCTGACCATTGTTGGAGCGCGCATGCACAATCTTAAAAACATATCTGTAAAACTTCCACGCGGTGCGATGACGGTTATCACCGGGCTTTCCGGCTCGGGGAAATCATCGCTTGCGTTTGATACTATCTTTGCGGAAGGACAGCGGCGCTATATAGAATCTCTTTCCGCCTACGCGCGACAATTTTTGAAACAAATGGCAAAGCCGGACGTGGAAGAAATAACCGGACTTTCTCCGGCAATCTCCATTGACCAAAAAAGTCGCTCAAATAATCCGCGCTCAACGGTTGCCACCATTACGGAAATTTATGATTATTTGCGTGTGTTGTATGCGCGTGCCGGACAGCCATATTGCACACATCATGATGTACCGATTAAAAAACTGTCAAAAGAAGAGATGATACAAGTGGCGATGCGCGCCGTTTTCAAAAAAGAGACAAAGAGTGCGGTGGGAGCATCTGCGGGTGCTTCGGCGACGACGTCGCCGAAGCACCCGCAGAGCGGGCTACAATCTGCATTTAACAAAAATTCCATCACAATATACGCTCCTGTGGTGGTCGGTAGAAAAGGGGAGTATTACCAATTACTTTATGATTTACTCGGCAAAGGATATGAATACGTCATAGTAGACGGGGAAAAGAAATTTTTACGAGAGAAAATAGTCATGGATAGAAATAAGCGCCACCATATTGATGCGGTTGTTGATACCATCTCTTTGAGTGAGTTTGAGCATACTCCGGACTCCGCAAGAGAGCGTCTTTCAGAGGCGCTTGAAATCGCATTAAGAGAAACGGGCGGTTTGGTAACGATTCAGCGTGCTGATGGCACTACCGAAACTCTTTCAGCGCGGTTCATTTGTCCGCAAGACGGAATGTCATTTCCGGAAGTTGAACCGCGCTTGTTTTCTTTCAATAGTCCATACGGAGCATGTCAAACTTGCAACGGGCTTGGTACGAAGTCACTTTTTTCAGAAGAGGTGTGCCCGGATTGCGGGGGTGCGCGCCTGCGAAAAGAAGCACTTCGTGTATACCTAAAACAGAGTGGCACGGAAGGTCTTGGCAAAAGCATTGTGGATTTTACCAATTTGTCCATAGCCGATGCGAAAAATTTTATTGATAATCTGGAACTCTCAGACATGAATCTTGAAATTGCTTTTCCCATTGTGCGTGAAATAGAAAGCAGGTTGCGTTTCTTGCTTGATGTCGGTCTTGAATATTTGACGCTTAATCGCAGTGCCGCAACTCTCTCGGGCGGTGAAGCGCAACGCATCCGTCTTGCTTCGCAACTTGGAAGTGGGCTTATCGGTGCACTGTATGTGCTTGATGAGCCGACCATTGGGCTTCATCAGCGAGATAATGCTCGCCTGCTTAAAACACTGATTTCATTGCGTGAGCTTGGAAACACTATTATTGTAGTGGAGCATGACGAAGACACAATCCATGCAGCTGACTATCTCATTGATATCGGACCAAAAGCCGGAGTGCACGGCGGTGAGGTGGTTGTTTCCGGATGGCTTCGCGAGCTCCTGGCAAAAAATAAAAAAGACGCCACGCATTCTTTAACGCTTGCATATTTGAAAGGAGAAAAAGAAATAGCCATTCCAAAAGAACGAAGAGCCTCTCAAAAAGGGGCTATTGTGATACGCGGAGCCACTCTGCACAATCTTTCAAATGTAAATATAACCGTACCGTTTGGGAAGCTTGTGTGCATTACCGGCGTTTCCGGTTCCGGGAAGTCAACTTTTTTGTATGATATTATGCATCGCAATCTGGTTGCGCGTTTTAGAAAAAGAACCGCCAAGCCAATCCATTGTGCATCTATTTCCGGAACAGAATATGCAAGTCGCGCCATTTTAATTAACCAATCCCCGATAGGAAGAACGCCCCGAAGCAATCCCGCAACATACACCGGTGCGTTTACTCCAATCAGAGCATTGTTTGCCGCATCAAGTGATGCGCGGGCGCGCGGATGGAAGCCCGGGAGGTTTTCTTTCAATGTTCCCGGTGGCAGATGTGAAGCGTGTCAAGGGAACGGGTTAATAGCAGTTGAAATGCATTTTTTGCCCACGGTATATGTAACGTGTGACATATGCGGTGGTACTCGTTTTATGAAAGAAACACTCGGGGTCACGTATCACGGGAAAAACATCCACGAAGTACTCACTATGACAGTGGAAGAATCTGCAACATTTTTCAAAGATATCCCCGTCATTCATGATCGGCTGGTGGCGCTCAAAGAGTCCGGACTCGGGTATCTTACACTCGGGCAATCGGCAACGACGCTTTCCGGCGGTGAAGCGCAACGTGTTAAAATCGCAAGCGAACTGTACCGACCTCTCGTTGAAAAAACAGTGTACATGCTTGATGAGCCGACAGTCGGATTGCATTTTGAAGACGTGCGAAAACTTATTGAGATATTGCAAACTTTGGTAAACCATGGGCACACCGTTGTGCTTATTGAACACAATCTTGATGTCATCAAAAGCGCCGACCATGTGATTGATTTTGGTCCGGAGGGTGGTGAAAGGGGCGGAAAGATTATAGCGAGCGGTACCCCTGAGGAAGTTGCTAAAACGGATGGCTCATATACCGGAGAATATCTGGCGCGAGTGCTCTCCACACGATATCATGCAACGAAGCGAACTGAATAATTATTCCCTCCCGAATTCTCCGGGCGTGTATCTTTTCAAAAAGGGAAGAAAAGTATTATATGTGGGGAAGGCAACATCACTTCGTGACAGAGTCCGTTCTTATTTTGATGATGCGCTTATTGCAGCACGTGGCGGTCGCATTGTAGACATGGTAACGCGTTCAACCGGAATTTCTTTTGAAACCACAGAGACTGTTCTTGAGGCGTTGGTGCGCGAGGCGGTGCTTATCAAAAAATATATGCCACGAGCAAATGTGGAGGGCAAAGATGATAAAACTTTCCTTTATGCGATTATAACGAATGAACCATGGCAAAGAGTGCTTTCGGTGCGAGGAAAAGAATTGCAAAAAGAACAAGCGATGATAAATGGAGTGAAGATATCGCATGTGTTCGGACCATTTCAGTCCGGCGCGCAGTTGCGCGCCGGACTGAAACTTGTGCGACGCATTTTCCCTTTCTATGATACAAAAAAACCTCTTGAAACCGTAGGGAAACACGGGCTCGCGAAGATTGAGTTCTATCGGCAAATCGGGCACTATCCACGGGAAATAACTCACAATGCATACCGTCGCTCTATCAAACACATTGCACTTTTCCTTTCCGGAAATACCGCCTCCGTGCGCAAGGCGCTAACACGCGAAATGATGAGTGCCGCGCGAAAACAGCGCTTTGAAGAGGCGTCGGAGCTTAAACGTCAGCTATTCGCCCTATCACACATTCAAGATGTTTCTTTGTTGACAGTGGGTGTTGCTGAAGCGCATGAGGGTGTGCGAATTGAGGCATACGATGTCGCGCACCTATCCGGTACCAACGCAATAGGGGTTATGGTGGTGCTTGATGAGGGGTTTTTTGATAGAAAATCATATCGTACATTTCGTATCAAGGGCACCGGAAATGATGATATCGCCTCACTGCGCGAAATACTTACACGCCGGCTTGCACACGACGAATGGAAACTGCCGAGAGTTTTTGTTGTTGACGGAGGGATCACGCACAAAAAGACTGCTGAAAAAGTACTTTCTGATGCCGGCATTTCCATACCGGTGGTGGCTGTCGTAAAAGACAAGAGACATCGTCCGCGAGAGGTCATTGGAATTCGCAATAAAAATATTTCTGAAGTTGATGCAGTGCGCGCAAACAGCGAGGCGCACCGCTTTGCCATCGCGCGCCATCGCAGAGCGCGTTCACGCCCCATCAACTTGCCATGCGCGTGATGTGGGGGTATCCTTTTGAAGGACAATAACCGAAACCGAACTGGAGGATGTTGCCATGGCAACATACGAACCGCCGAACAGATTTTCAAAAGCCCTCGCTGAAGTGAGGGAGAAGTATACCGGCGCCTTTAATACGGGTATTCTCTGTATATGCGGAAAAGGGAATATCGTTGACCATGCTATGGAGCGGTATACAGAGGAACCTCTAACACCGCACACCGTCATCGGTCCAGGAGCGTCACACCAGGAAATCCTTGATCGGTTTCTTGTTGAGCACTCCTATTGGTGTGAGGAGTGTGGTGTGCCTCGCGTGAAAAGTGTCGTCCGAGGTGCGTTGGGGTATCGCACCCTGGAGGAGAGAGAACCAATTCCCCGCTCACAAGATGTAAGGCTGCCCCCATTGGGGAAAAAATTGAAGGGGGAGATTGAGAAAGCATTAAAGAAACATGTGGAGGTGCCAAAGTAAGAAGAAAAAAGTGAGGAGCTTCAGCATACCGCAAAACATCCACGCCGACGGTGCACACCGCCGGCGTTTATTATGTATACTATATGTATGAATATTGTTGTAGGAGTTTTGCGCGGTGGACCATCGCGCGAGTATGACACGTCATTGGAAACGGGAAATGTTTTGCTTTCGCATTTGCCCCCGGAGCGATACACACCTCGTGATATTTTTATTGACAGGTCCGGCGTGTGGCATGTCGCCGGTCGTTCGGTATCGCCCACGCGCGTGCTTGAGATGGTTGATGTGGTGCTCGTTGGTTTGCATGGTGAATATGGCGAAGACGGCGAGGTGCAGAAAATACTGGAGCAACACGGTGTGCCTTATTCAGGGTCAAACTCATTCGCATCATTTATCTCAGCGCACAAAGTATTTGCGAAAAAGTATGCAGGGGAAAATAAGATACACACTCCGCGATATGTGCTTATTGAAACTCCGGACGATATCTCAGACAGTGTCATAACCGCGGTGCGAGCTTTTATTCCACCGGTGGTGGTGAAACCGGTGCGATGGGGCTCATCCGTTGGGGTATCTCTTGCAACAGGATATCTTGAGGTGCAAAAAGCCGCTGCCACATTGTTTGATGGGGGAGCTCAAAATGTGCTTCTTGAAGAATATATACGAGGAAGGGAGGTAGCGGTTGGTGTGATTGAGAATTTTCGTACAGAAGAATTGTACACATTGCCGGTAGCTGAAATAACTTCTATTGGTAACGATGGTTTTTTATCGTATGATGCTAAAAAAAATGATGGAGGTATAAAAATATCTTGTCCCGCTGCATTTTCAAAATCCCAAAAAGAAGAACTGTCACAGTCAGCTATGACGATGCATCGTGCGCTCGGTCTGCGACATTATTCACGTAGTGATTTTATAGTAACACCACATAGTATTCATTATATTGAGACGAACTCACTTCCGGGACTGACGACACACTCCATCTTTCCGGCAATGCTTGAAGCAATCGGTGAGCCCTCGCAAAACTTCACAGAACATCTTATCAGCCTTGCCTTGCGCAGGGTGTGAAAATAAAAAAACATATC
>CAZFHH010000016.1:0-11269 GCA_964518755.1 uncultured Candidatus Saccharibacteria bacterium | reverse complement strand
GTGGGCGAGGAGGGACTTGAACCCTCAATCCGTTTAAGGAACATGGTCCTAAGCCATGCGCGTATACCAATTCCGCCACTCGCCCATCACTTGCGAGTATAGCGCATCGTACCATAATCGCGCCACCGCCACCCGGGAAGAACCGCTTCGCGGTCACACTTCACGCGAAAAAATATATCTGCGCACTTGTGCGCAGATATATTTTTTCGTGTTCGTGTGAGAACTTCGTTCCTCTTTTCCCCTCGCTTGTCCGCCCACCAGGACTTGAACCTGGAACCAACTGCTTAAGAGGCAGCTGCTCTACCAATTGAGCTATAGGCGGTTCCTTGCATAGTATACGAAATGACACACTACTTCAATAGTTCGTTCGGAATTCCAACCCCCCACTCGCACGCCGAAGGCGTGCGAGTGGGGGGTTGGAATATCTGTGCCGAGAGTGGGACTCGAACCCACACAAGCTTCAAAGCTTACAACGTTTTAAGCGTCGCGCGTCTACCATTCCGCCATCCCGGCAATACGTCGGCCTCATAAAGAAATCAACGTGAGGCCCGAGTGGGAATTGAACCCACGAATCGCGGTTTTGCAGACCGCTGCGTTACCACTTCGCCATCGGGCCAGTATGAAAGAGTATACTGCGATTTATTGTTTTGGGCTACCTTTTAATACTTTGGGGTGTTATGTTTTGTGCACGATTGGGCTCCCGGGGTGCGCAAGCATGTGCTTGCGCACCCCGGGAACATACCTCCCCCGCTTATCTCCGGCTAAGATTGCTCCGCAATTCCATCATCCGCTTGTCGTGTAATCTCATCAAGATGTTGCCGATTTTCTTCGCCAACATCAAACATAAAATGCACGCTTGGAATATGTGAGAATCGTGATTCTTTTTTAAGATATATAAAAAAATCTCGCTGGTGTCTGCGAAGAAAAGAGATTGCCGCCTCTTGCGCCGTGCTCGGGAAAATACTGACATACACCGTCGCGTGTGTTCTGTCTTTGGAAAGCTCAGCGCGCGTGGGGGTGATGAGGGTGTTTCTGTTTGCAACTCGTGCGATATATCCCGCGGCAAACCGCAATAGAAGACCTTCTTTTGTTTGGCTATTGTGTGTACTCATAAAAGAAATTACGTATGCTTGATAACGTATGGAACAAGCGTGTCGCCAGCTGCAATTTCCGCACGTGTTTCAACTTCAAGCCCACAATCACCCTCTGTGCGAATTTCAGATACGTTTGTCCGCGCTTGTTGCAAGTTAATTATTTTCCCATCACCAAGCGATACGCCCCTGCGTAACAAATGCACTCGCGCCCCGACGGAACACATGCCGGAAACCAGTCGCGCACCAAGAACATGTTTGTGAGAATGCGAACTAAATATTCTTATAATGGACATCTCTCCGATCTGCTCTTCAACATCAATATGCGGTGCATACTCTTTCAAAAGATCCTCCACACATTCTCGCGCTTCGTAAATGATATTGTGTTGCTTAATGGAAACGTTAAGACGGTTCGCCATATCGCGTGCGGGTATATCTGTGGAAACCGTAAACGCGATAATCACCCCACCAGCAGCTGATGCTGTCTTCACGTCACTCTCTGTTACAGAGCCGAGCGAGGAAGAAACAATACGCATAGTTACTCTCTCATGTGTCGCTTTTGATAATTCATGAATTATTGCTTCAATACTGCCGGTAGTGTCTGCTTTTATAATAAGAGGCAGCACCGTAGCCCCCGCCGCAGCGCCACGGAGTGGCGCTGCGGCGGGGGCTACAACACCGTTTGCCCGCGCGCTTTCCTTTATAAGCTCCAATGCTTCTTTTCGTGTCTGAACGGTACTGAACAACGTGCCCGCCTCCGGCAACGATGCGAAACCGAAAATACGCACCGGAGTTGATGGTCCGGCAGATTGTATACGCTCTCCGGCAAAATTCTCCATGAACCGCACCGGCGCATAAGTATCACCCAACACCACAAATGTACGCAGTGTAAGCGTCCCGTCTTTAACTACCAATGTTGCGGTGGTTCCGCGACGCGCGTCATGCATTGACTCCAACACAAACCCGCGTGCCGGGAGCGTTTTGTCACAAGTGAGCTCCGCCATGTCCGCGGTAAGAAGTACAAGATCAAGAAGCGCTGGAATTCCCTCTCCTGTTTTTGACGATACGGCAACATACGGCACGGATCCACCAAGCCCCTCAAGATACACTTCGTGCTCAAGCAACGACGCTTTTGCATGTTCAACATCGGCATCCCGCTTGTCCATTTTTGTCAACGCAACGATATAAGGTATTCCCGCATCGTTAATGGCAGTAAGTGCGTCTTGTGTTTGCGGTTTAAAACCTTCATCTGCGGCCACCACCAAAATAGCAACATCCGCAACAGACGCTCCGCGAGCACGAAGCGTGTGAAAAGCCTCGTGTCCCGGGGTGTCCAAGAAAGTGATGCTTCGTTGTGCTCCTTCATATTCACAACGCACTTCGTATGCGGATACGTGTTGTGTAATACCACCCGCCTCTCTTGCGATGGTATTTGTTTCGCGGATATAGTCCAGCAATGACGACTTCCCGTGGTCAATGTGTCCCATAACCGCGACGATTGGTGCGCGATTATCCTGTGCCATAATACTAATGAGTACACCACAAAACGATACAAAATGCAATTATGCACATGCGATATACTATTATGTGAACGAATATGTCGTATACTGTATACAATTCATACCAATTCATGCAAGACGAAGTAAAGAAAAAGAAAAAGAAAAAAAAGGAGGTTGAATACATATTTGCCGAGAGCGCAAAAGCACTTGATAAGAGTGTTGGTGTTGCCATCAAAGGCGGCCGCATGGTGGTGCGCGCCACACCAATGCGGCGCGCCGGAGAATATTGGGAGAAACTTGGTCCGGGGCTCACCACGGGCGCCGCGGATAACGACCCGTCGGGAATTGCAACCTACTCTCAAGCGGGAGCGCAATTTGGCACACAGCTCATTTGGACCACTCTTTTTACATTTCCTTTCATGGCGGTTGTGCAAGAACAAGCGGCGCGCATTGGAATCGTATCCGGAAAAGGACTGGCGGCGAACATACGCCACCATTATTCGCAAAAAACACTTATAGTAATTACCGTACTGTTGTTTAGCGCAAACACACTCAACATCGCCGCGGACTTAAACGCAATGTCTGCCGGAGCAAGATTATTAATTCCATGGATAAGCATGGAAACACTAACAATCTTTTTTGCGCTTGTAAGTTTATTACTTCAGATATTCACCAGCTATGCGCGCTACTCAAAATACCTGAAATATCTCACGCTCGCACTTTTGTCATATGTGATTACCGCACTTTCAATACATCTCAACTGGGTAGAAGTTATTCATCACACACTCATTCCGTCCATCTCATTTACAAAAAATCAAATTTTTCTTTTGGCAGCCATATTCGGCACGACAATATCTCCCTATATGTTCTTTTGGCAAACATCGCAAGAAGTTGAAGAGCGCGTACTAAAGGGAGAAACAACAGTTAAAATCAGGCAACATCTTGTAAATAAAACGGAGATACGCAATATGCGCACAGACGTATGGTCCGGAATGTTCTTTTCAAACATTGTAGCGTTTTTTATATTCGCGGCGGCGGCTGGAGTTTTGTATACACACGGCATCACGGTATCAACAGCCGCCGATGCGGCGCAGGCGTTACGACCATTCGCCGGTAATTTTGCATATCTGCTTTTCGCTCTTGGCATCATCGGTACCGGACTCTTGGCAATACCGGTTATCGGCGGGTCATCTGCATACGCGGTTGCGGAAAGTTTTGGCTGGCGATACGGTTTGTACAAAAAATTAAAACAAGCGTACGCATTTTACGGTGTCATCATTATTTCAATGGTCATCGGCGTTATTGCGAATTTCTTTCACCTTGACCCAATCAAAGGACTTATTTATGCGGCTGTTGCAAACGGGCTGGTTGCACCGATTATATTATTTTTCATTGCGCACATAAGCCATGATAAAAAAGTGATGGGGACATACAGAAGTGGAAAGTTATCACTCTTTTTCATGTGGACAACCATCATTATTATGACTTTATCAGGCATTGCAGCGATCTCCACATTGTTTTTATAAACATACAGAAACTTACTTGGAAACTCCCGCCCGCGCTTCGCGCGGGCGGGAGTTTCCAAGTAAAATATCAAAACCCTCCGTACGGAGGGTTTTGATATTTTACTTGGTCCTTTATCACCTATGCACTTTTTTGGAGAGCTCCCCAAAAACCGAGAATCGCAATGACCACACCTGTTACGATAAGAACGATTTTTGAATTGGAACCCAGTCCAACGAAAGGTATTATGATGACCCAAAGACCCAAGATACCGTTTACCCATTGTTGCCACATAATAAGTAATAGAAATTAGATTAGTGCTAATTTCGACCGCGCTTACTTGTACTTACAGAGAAGTATTTGAAACTCCTCCTATATAAAAGTATATACCCTATTTTTCAGTGTGCACAACTAATTATGCACATATTTAGAGCACAAAATAATCAAACTATTTTAAGTGTGTACCCTTCTGCGAAATATCGTTATCAACCTCCTGCGCCTTCTCATTTTCCTCCTCAACACGCACAGCTTCTTTTTCCATTGTTTTGTGTGCAACAGAACGAAGATTATATACATTCATCAATGAAAAAGTTATCATGCCGGCGCCAATAATACCAAATACGTTTACAAAAAAAGTTGCAAACGCACCAAGAGTCATTGTCAGGTTCAACCCCGCGAAACCAATTCCAGCTGTTGCAAGAGGTGGAATAAGCGCAACCGAAATGGCAACACCCGGGAGCGTTTCGGAAAGTTTCGGCTTCACAAGTGCATACACCACGGCAACTCCGGCAACAACACCGACCAACAACAATAGAAGCGATGGAGATGTGCGTGCTGCAATAATCGGCGTTTCGTGTATCACCCCGCCGTGCACCGAAGTGAAAAATAGCGCCGCTGTTGTTGCGGAAACGAATGATACCCCTATTGCCTTTGCGACCGTCCAAAGAGATTGGCGCAACAATACTTGATCAGACATAGAAAGACTCAGAGCGATGCCAAGCACAGGATAAAGAATTGGGGCAATGAGCATACTGCCAATTACAATCGCCTCACTGCCGGCAAGCAGTCCGAATGTTGCCATCAACACCGAAAGAGTGACCATGAAAAAGAAATCAAAGTCAGGCGTTGCGCGCGCGACTAACAAATGTACCGCACGTTGCTTATCCGCATATACAATAGTCTGGAAACGAGATAAAAAACTCATAGATTAAATTACACTAAGCATACTATATTCATAATACTTTATAAGTATACTACACAATCCTCATCAAAATGTTACGCCGAAGGATAATGTGTAGAAAACCCAGCAACAGTCATTGGCAATATATTGCCAATGACTGTTGCTGGGTGACATGTTGTATTATGGATATAAATATACAAAAAAATATAAGACGCCTCATTCCGTGAGGCGTCTCTTTGTGTTTGCCATATCTTTTCTCATGGCATGGCAAACACAAACTTATTCTTCAGCGTGACTCTGCGTTGTGGCTCTTCAAATCCCATCTCACATATTTGCCACGCCCCCATGCAATAAAGAATATTCATACAAAAAATCTCTCCTCCTTTTTTACTCACCACATATAAATTTTCGTCCTTGGACAACAACTTTTTGTGGTGAAGAAATAAAAATGGCGCAGTCAGAGTTTGGCATGGCAACAATTTCTCAGCGCATGCACGCTCCCACATATACTTTGGACGTGCATTGTACACCAATCCAAAATCCTCTGGTCGGTATGCAGACAAACGCACTGACTTTGTCTGCAGTGTTTCTTCTTCATATGCGGTACGCATCAATGCGTCCGCGCGGAACGTCACGCTACACTCCGCATCTCTCAATGCACTGAATAATTTTTCAGCGGTTGAGAATAAATTAAGATACATCAATATTGTCCACGCAGGCGCTGTCTGCCTACTGCACTTCGTTTTATCTGTGTCCATTCTTCTCGTCCCATGTCGCCGGAAATATAATCCTCCATCAGGATACCACAAAAAGTCGAAAAAACTGTATCTTAATACGAACATAACACCACATTAAACAAATATTCGTTGCCATAACAACATCACATGCGCGGCCGATGGGACTTGAACCCACAACCTCCCGCGTGACAGGCGGGTGCTCTAACCAATTGAGCTACGACCGCAACGATATTTCTCCGCCCTGCGCACGGGGCCATGCAAGCATGGTTCCGTGCGCAGGAACCGAATAAAGACAGTCTACTTGAAAAGACTGTTTTTTTCAATGCCCTGTACGCGCCCGCCACTTTTGTCACCATTGAATAAAAGGCGTCGGCCACCGCTGTTTTAAAGCACATCGGATGTCCGATGTGCTTTAAATTATCTAACCATTTCATCAGGTGATAAGTATTCCGCCACCCCCTATGAGAATAATTTTTACAGTTCAAGAATAACAAAGGTTTGCATAACGCATAGTATTTGCTACCATTTAGACATAAAGTAAAAAATTTATTTATGTTAGAATCACCTCAGAACCATAAAGAAATAACTCCGAATTTTCTTAGTAAGACATCAGAACTTGCTGAACAAAGAATGCATCAGCTTCTTGAAATCGCGGGGGATCTTGGAACAAGTCAGAGATAAAATTCCGCAACGACATGAACTTGTTGTACAAAAACTTAAAGAAGAAGGATACGTACTAGAGAATTTATCACGGGAAGCGTTGTTAGATCGCATGTTGGGAATCGACGTACTTTTTAGGTATAAAGGAAAAAATTATGCTGTTGATGTTACTACCGGTAAACACACTGTGGTAAAAAATAAAGAGAGGAAATTTAAAGAGATGGAAGAAGTATACCGAAAACTCGGCATCGATTATGCCCTGATTATTCGACCTAAAGAGGAGGTTACAGAAGACATGGTATTAGACCTCTTTTCGAGATTAGAAGATATGGATAAAACCAAAGGTACTTTCTCTATGGTTATACGATATCCAGAAACAAAACTGAAAAGAAAAAAGCGGCGGGGTTAGATTAAGCACTGAAGGTGGAAGTCTTCCTTCTTTATATCCTTCAAAAGACCTCGCGAGGAGTAAGATAACCAATCCTATTTCTAGGCGATGGCTGAGCTTGCTCTCTATTGCTTTAATATCACCTGCCAAAAGGCGTACCATGCGCTGCTCCTTTTGGCAGATACTGCCTGACAAACACACTGACGTTTTCATTGGTGCCTCTAAGCAACATCGAATATCCGATGTTGCTTTAATTATTTCCTCCGATGACAGTTGACTGGTGGTTATGAACTCAGTGAGTTTGTGCGCAACGCGGGGGCTGTTCTCAATAACTCTCGTTTCTCTCTTTGATTCTTTCTGTCTCTTCACATACTTTTTGTATGCGTTGTTTGATAGGAATACAGTCTCTCCACTCTTATTGATGATACTGTTCCTCTCTATTTCACCACTTATTAGTGTCGTATTTTCTCTGTGCCCACTTTTTGCTATGCAGTGCAATGATTTCCCTTTTCTCAATAGCTCTGCGATGTGCATTCTCTCTTTATATGAAGAGAGTGCATAATGAATCATATAAGAACTTCGTTACTTGTTTATAGTATCGATTTCGCCGATGATATTATCTTAACAAAAACGAAGTTTTTGTTTTTATGGGATTGTTCCCGGCTCAAGGGTTAACCCAAGGGGTTCCCTTTCACTTCTTCTGTTGTTATATTCGCAGTGGCATGAAAAACAAATACGGTTCTGTGAAGATAATTAAATCCACACTTCAATATAAATTGTTTAGTGTCCTGCCGGATTCTTACCATGCATTAATCTTGTGCCGGGGGTGAGAATTGAACTCACGACCTTGGGTTTATGAGTCCCACGCTCTAACCAACTGAGCTACCCCGACATTGTTATATTTCATCGCCCCGCACAAAAACTTTCTCTCATGAAATACCATACTACGTACCGCTTACTGATTCAATGTATGATAACATAATCGGAGCTCTTGCAATAAACCAATGCCCCAACGGGAAAGGAACAGCACCTGGATGCTGTTCCTTTCCCGTTGGGGCGAAACGCACCATCCGCCCGCCCCACAAAACACTCTGCCAAGTTTTATATTTCCCTCTCCACCACTATTTTGTTATACTATCTTTTGAAACCGAAAGCGCGGTTAGCTCAGTTGGCTAGAGCATCTCATTGACGTTGAGAGGGTCAGGGGTTCGAGTCCCTTACCGCGCACATGAAAGAAAAAAGAGAGACGAAAAAACAAGAGAAAATATATATTTATGGGAGGCATGTACTTTCAGAGGTGCTTGCGGGGAAACCGCGTGCCGTTAAAAAAGTATTTTTGGATCCCGGATTGAAGGATGCTAATATTAGTGCACTACTTGCAAAGCACAATATCCCAACATCCCCACTTCGCGCGCGCGAAGCCCAATTTGTAAGCAAGGGGGCCGTACATCAAGGAGCCATCACACTTATTGATACATCTCTTTTGAGCGTTTCTCTTGATGAGTTTCTTTCAACTGTTACTAAAGAAGCCCAACCGGCGCTTGTTCTTCTGGACGAAATCCAAGACCCGCATAATGTCGGAGCAATTATACGAAGTGCAGCGGCATTTGGCATAAGCGGTGTATTAATTCCACGCCATAACCAAGCGGGAATAACGGCAACGGTGGTCAAAGTATCTGCCGGAATGGTATTTAAGGTACCGATTATATCTGTTGCAAATGTCAACCATGCGTTGCGTATGCTTAAGAAAGCTGGATTTTGGATATATGGCTTGGACGGAGCTGGTGCACAACAAATTGATAAAGAAGCGTTTGATGCGCCAACCGTCTTTGTTGCGGGGAATGAAGGTGCGGGCATACGAAAGAAAACACAAGAGCTTTGTGATGTGCTGGTATATATCCCAATAGAACAACAGTGCGAATCGCTGAATGTGGCATCCGCTACCACCGTTGCATTTTACGCATGGAAATATGCACGCAAAAATATATCATGAATGAAAAACCAATCACAATACTTTATCACAGCAAGTGTCCGGATGGTTTCGGTGGCGCCTATGCAGCATGGAAAAAATTCGGAGACACTGCTGAATATATCCCATTGCGTTACGGGAAACCAATACCGCAACACATGGAGGGCCGAGAGATTTATTTCATAGACTTTTGCTATGGGAAAGAACATATGGATGAATTTGTAAAGATTGCATCGTCGGTTACGGTTCTTGACCATCACGAGGGAATGGAAGATGTTGCTACCACACTTCATGGCGTATTTGACCCAAGTAGATCCGGAGCGACAATTGCGTGGAAATATTTTCATCCAAACACACCTGAACCGTTTTTATTTAAGTATCTTGAAGATTATGATTTGTTCCGATTTTCATTTCCGGACACTAAAGCCATCAATGCATACATAACTCTTGAGCCGTACACCTTTGAGCGCTGGGACGAAATTATTGCGGAGCTTGATAATCCGAAAACCCGCGACAACATAATCAATCGCGGGAGAATATATGCTCAACATACCGACGCGCTTATAGAACACATCTCCGGGAGCGCGGACTTGGTAGAGTTTGAGGGATACACTTGTTATTTATCAGCGACCGTTATGCAAGAATTCACTAACTATCTCGGACATACGCTTGCGACGAAACAACCACCGTTTGCTCTTATGGTACGTCCAACTGCTGACGGATTGCATGTCTCACTTCGCAGTGTTGATGGTTTTGACACAACCATACTTGTACGCAGATATGGTGGCAACGGACATCCCGGCGCTTCTGCGTTTCGCATTCCGTGGGGAGCTCCCATTCCATGGAAACCGGCTGAAAAAGAAGAGGAAGATGAAAATACTCGCCATTGAAACATCGTGCGACGAAACAGCTATCGCAATCATTGAAGGAGATGGAGATACAAGCTCCACACATTTTACCATCATCGGAAATGCACTTTTTTCGCAAATAGAACTTCATAGAGAATATGGAGGGGTTTTCCCTGCACTTGCCAAGCGCGAACACGGAAAAAACATAGTACCACTTACGCGCAAGGCGCTTTTGGAGGCGCGAATGTTACAAGGTGGTGCGAACGCCATCCGGAAAGATACTCGTGACACCATCAAGGACATCCTTGAAAGAGAACCGGGTCTTGTAGAGCAATTTTTTCCGTTCATAGAAGAAATGCAAATACCGGGAATTGATGCGATTGCGGTTACTTACGGGCCGGGACTTTCGCCCGCTCTTTGGGTTGGAGTTAATTTCGCGCGCGCGCTGTCACTCTCATGGGGGAAACCGATTGTCGCGATAAATCACATGGAAGGACATATTCTTTCGGCGCTTGCAAAGCGCGTAGACGATACGAGGCTGGAAATTGGAAATGTTGCGATGCCGGTATTGGCACTTTTAATATCCGGCGGACACACACAACTTGTGCTGATGCGTCAATGGCTCTCTTATGAGCTCATCGGACAAACACGCGACGATGCCGTTGGCGAAGCGTTTGACAAAGTGGCGAGAATGCTCGGACTTCCCTATCCGGGTGGACCGGAAATATCACGCCTTGCCGAAGAAGCAAGACAACTTGGGGGCCCGACCCCTAAGTTTATATTGCCAAGACCGATGCTTCACGATGCAACGTGCGACTTTTCTTTTTCCGGATTAAAAACCGCAGTTCTGTATGCAATAAGGGATAGAGTTACTGCAAAATCCGAGGAAAATTCTGTTAAAGAATTTTCCTCGGATACCCTCACAGCAGAAGACAAGAAATCTCTTGCGCTGGAATTTGAAAATGCGGTAACAGAAGTACTGTGGAAGAAAACCGCACGAGCACTTGATGAGACAAACGCAAATACCCTTGTCCTTGGTGGCGGAGTTTCAGCAAATAAGCACATCTCACGTACATTTACAGAAAAACTTTCACAAAAATATCCAGATGTATCTTTGCACATACCGCATCACTCACTTGCAACCGATAACGCCGTGATGATTGCGCTTTCCGGTTTCTATCATGCACAAAATAATAATTTCATCGCTCAAGAAAATCTTGTTGCCGACGGTGGAGCATCTCTGTCCAAGCGACTAAGGAAGCAGGCGCTTCCTTAGTCGCTTGGAAACAACATTCCAGCACACTGCGGAAGCTTGGCTTCCGCAGTGTGCTGGTCCCACGCAAACCTCTTGATAATAGAAACCTATCAATTTACCCGATGGCATTGCTTATAAA
>CAZFHH010000015.1:0-14090 GCA_964518755.1 uncultured Candidatus Saccharibacteria bacterium | reverse complement strand
CTATCTCTTTTTCGTCCTTTTGGACTCATCAGGCAGAGCACACACCCTGCGAAAGTGGAGGTTTTTATAGAGAACCTTCCTTAAAACTCTTTACCATGGCCAACACTCAAGCGATGACTTACCTGCATGATGGAGATTTTAGTGGCGATCTTTATCTCCTAACGCCGTCGCAATGTCCCTCTCCACATCGCAGAGAGAGACGAGTGTAGAATGTGCGAGTCATGCCTCCGCACACTCTGCAAAACCAAGATTAACGAGTCCGTTTCGCTTCCACCCAGACTCGACTGGTTTACCGACACTTTGGTCGGCTTATCGCAAGTTCCAAACCAGCAAACATGCTTGCGATTTTGGTCCTTTTTGGGAGACCATCCCTGTCCGGCTCTACCACCAAAGTAATCCGAAGATTCTCCAGTGCCGGAATGGACCCAATTGTCGGCATGGGCGCGCCGCCGGTAGCCAGCGTAAAGCCTGCTACCGGTCAGGCCCTAAAAATTAGGGCGGATCGCGGTTTTTCATCACACCTCTCCTTTTGTCCTCTTCTTTTGCAACATGCGGGGCGTCGAGTTATTCCCCAGGAGATCTCAAACTAAAAGTTTTCGATCCCCACACCGCCAGTGGACTTGGCGAAAGCCACCAGCGATGGATTTTTGCGCTCTATCGCAAATCCGTGGACACGAGTGCCCTTAATTTCGGATTTGCGCAAACCTTTGGTGGAGCTGTCCTCATCGGTCAGCACCACAACCTCCGGCCTCCAGAGCTCTTCACCTGCCCTCATCTTTTCCTCGATGAATACATGTGCGGCCTTTACTGCCGTAGCGATGTCGGTGCCACCACCGCGGAAGTTACCCTGATGGAACTTTTTTATTAGCTCCTTGGCTTCCTCCGCGTTGGTAGCGTGCGAAGGCTCGGACATCTGTGTGTCAAACACAGACACCCAAACCTCCGCGTCGCCGGCAACCACTGCCTTGAGGCGGTTCATCACCACCCCCGTAGCTTTGTGGTGCTTGGACCCCAACATTGATTTTGACCCGTCTACCAGGACGAAGATCGCCTGCTTCTTCTCCTGGCGGGTCACCCGCTCCCGTACGGGGAGCTGGCCGGTCACAGCCTGGTACAAGAAGTACGTCGGCTGCTGCTGGCGGGTGGCCCAAGCACTTGGAGAAACTTTTGCAAGCTCCCCCAGATGCCTTATCGGACGGTTCCAGATCTCGTCGCCGACAGGATCTGGTGTGACCAGTTTTTGCTTCCTAATCTGAAGCTTCGTAAACTGGTCAAGATGGCGGGATATTGCAAGCATTGTACGCTTGTCGCTCCCGTCAACCAGGTCTTCGGCGACCTTCAGGGCTCGGAGCCCCGAAGATCCGTCCTTCTTCCCGTCCTTCTCGGTCTGCCAAGCCCCGTCCGGATCGAGCATTTCCTGCTCGGCCTCGTCCAACGACTCCGCGAGCTCCATTGTCTCGTGGAGTTTCTCGGCAACTCCCTCAGAACGATCGTTGTCCTGAAAGATCGGCAAGGGCTCACCACCTTCTCCACCACCCTCTCCACCAACCTGCTTTGAGAGCAGCTTGAGCAAGCTCATCGCCTGTTCAAGCGGGCTGTCGCCCGGAAACTGAGCGAGGTCCGCTGTCTGCAAAAAATCGCAGACATTTTGGTGATACCTCATCGCTTTTCCCAAGCGATTATTGACGGCCTCCTGGCGGGTGGTGGTGTAACTAATAGTTACTCCACCAATCACCCATTTTCCGTCAGAATCGGCGGCGGGCAGAGTTTCCTCCGCCCGCCGTCGCACGGTCTCCCGATACGCCGACGGGGGTTGGATTACTCCGCCCGCCGCCAAGTTGCAGAGGTCAGCCACGAGGTCTCGTGAGAAACCTCCGAGGCCGACCTTCTTCGCCACCTCCCGCATTTCCTCCGCGTTCGGAGGAACGTACGTCGCGGGAGGAGACGTACGAAAAGTAAAATTACTCATCGTTACCTCCTCCTTCCGCTATATGCGGGTGTTTTGAAGGGCAAGCTCCTGCGCCACCTGCACCTTTTCTGAAATACTATTACGCAGGTTTTTCCGCCGATCGGTGAGCCCGTCCGGCATTTTCAGATTACTCGCCTCGTCCTGCAAAACCATCAGGCGGCGAGCCATCTGTAGTGCCTTGATCGGCGGCGTTGCGTCGTGCAACTCCGCCAACAGCTCACCAAATAGGTCCTCAGCCGCGCCCAAAGAGCGCTCGGCCCCCGCTCGCTCGTAGGCCACATCCAGCTCCTGCCGGATGTTGCCCGCCAGATCCTCCATCCCTGGAAGATACTGCAAGTCAACAAGATCCTCCTTATTCACCTGCCCATCACCGCGCAGGGAGGCAGCGGCTTTGACCACGCCAAGGGCGTGGACCGCTGTCCTGGGACTGATGACATCGCCCTTGGTAGAAGCCTTGGCGATAATCTCAGCAAGCACCCGCTGGGTGCCGTTAATGTCCGCCCCGGAAAGCCGTGGTCCGACTTTCTCGAACAGCTCGGTGTAATCCCGGGGCTCATACGAGCCCCAGTCCACACAAAGCTGAAGCGGGAACCGCTCCACAAGAGCGGCAGCCGCCGGACCGAGGTCGCTAATCTCGTCTGGATTCTTGTTGGTGATCGCGATGATCACCTTGGTCTGCATTGCGCAGACCTGGGACCCCTTCCGCAACTTGTGAGCGGTGAGAGTGTCCTTCAGGGCGAGAAGTACCGACGCCGGAGCATCAAATATCTCCTCGAAAACTGCGTACGGTTTTGCGAGGAAAGAATTCTCCGGAAAATACCGAAGAACCTTTTCCGTCTCGAGAGCACGGAAATCAAGACCGCCCCAAAGGGTTGCCTCGTCCATGCCCTCCCCGAAAGACTGAACGAAGATGTCCGACTCGATGGCGACTTGCGCGAGCGCAAGCTCCACCATCTCGGACTTTCCGTGGCCACCTGGCCCCCAAAGGAGCACATTTTTGCCCGATTCGACCGCGAGGGACAAGATGCGGGCGATTTTTTCGGAGCGGATAAATTGCTCAGACAGTGCCTGAGAAATTTTTTCCGCAACGCTTTTTTGCGGCAACGCCACAACATTTGACTTGCTCATTTTTACCTCCTCATAATATAAGCTTGAGCGCGCCTCCACCTGCTATTGTCGCAGGCTTCGGCCCTAGCACTTCTCCCCGTCTTGTTGGTGGGGAATCACCCAGGAATCAGCCACGCATACCCGCAACTGTCCTGATGTTTCAGAAATACGTCGGGTATGCGCCGGATTTTATTTTAGTGAGTTGTCTCTCACCACGGGCACCGGTCGGTTTCCGTGCCCGGGACCACCTCCTCGGCTCCCCACACCAAAGCGTGGTTTGCCCAGAATTCGCCACTCCGAGGAGTGGCATTGCGATCCCAGGGCTCGGGCTCCGACCGATGCCCAACAAAGGTTGTGATGAGGACATAATAGTCCTCGTGGTCATCCTTAAGAAGGATGACCACGACCTTCGAACATGGCTCTGGCGAGCGATTCTTGACGAACCGCGAATGCCCGAGCCGCTTCGGGCGTCTGGCGTATACGATCGCGTCCGCCGGCTCGGTGGGGACACAGATCGTCTCGCCCACGACGCGACCGAAGTCGTGCTCGTGGATGAAAAATTTCCTGCCGTCACTTTCGATTTCGGCGAGCGCCTCCGGCAGGAGCGAGGCGACCTCGCCGTCGTGCACATGGGAATTGAAGCGGTCATAGACCGCTTCCCCCGAATCCATTTTACCGATCTCTTTCATTTTCCTCTTCTCCTCATTTGGCACGAACCCCCACAATCCCCGTGGTGATTTTTTTAGCCGTCCACAAGCCAAGCTTGTGTCCGGCAATGAGAAACAGCGTTCCCCACCCGCTTGCAAAATCATTGAGCGGGGAATGCTTGCTGTCGATGGCATCCGACGTCAATTCGACGCCAGACACCGCCTGTTCAAGGCGATCCTTGATGAAATCCGCCTTCCTCGCGGTGATCTTTGGAAAAACAAACATGGTTTCCCCAATCGTGAAGTCGGGCTCCGCGTCTTTCGGCGCAAAAATTACGACCTCCTCGAGGAGGAGGTGCAGACTCTTGCGAGCCCACGATGTTTCTTTCACTGAAGTGTGTACTCCCCATGAGTACACCTCTTCATGTGACGCCCCGCCCCGCCGGCGGGGAGCGAGTTCGGATAGCACCCACTTGTCGTGGGCACTACGGTAAACTGAGACCAGATGCTCCCCTTCTATATCACCGCCCTCAACTACTGGCGCGCGGTCACTATAGAACAGTATCGCTGTTCCGACCGCCATTTGGTCGGCCCCGGGGTATTCTTTTAAGGAATCCACGTACTCAAACCCATGGTACTCGTACTCCTCCATTTCCCTTCTCCTTTGAACAACGTGCACCCATAACCTGGCGCACAATGGGGTTGGGGCATTACGCCCCCCGAACTTAGGAATCTTCCGATCCCTCTTACCCGCACGAGCACTGTCGGAGTTGCAACATGATTTTGTGCACCCTCCTGAACCTCTCTCTTGCGGGCGAAGAGGAACCACGAGTTGTCGCTTTGCGCGGTCACTCATGCTTCACTAATTTCGCTATGTGGTTGTCAAAAAACTTCCTCCATCTTTCTTTCTGCCCGATCTCTCACGGGGCTTACGAAATAGCGAGGACATTTCTATCCGCAAGAGGTGGTTATTCCCTTTCGGACAGCCGATCTCCTCGCAAGAAGAAAACGGTCGATATGGTTTTGTCAGCCAAAGGCTCAAGCACTAAAAAAGGCGAGCATTTGCGGGCCGGGCTTCTTCTTCGCTCCACATCTGCAAATGAGATGAAAAAATGCGTGTTTCTCATCCCCACTCTCTCCTCTTTCCATGCTTAGCCACTTTCGTGGAGGTCATGGTACCTTCCCTTTCAGGACTAGAGGTGGGGAACACGTATTTGCTCAACTCCCTGTAAAGAACTTTTATCTGATGACAGCATACATCGTTGTGTACAACATGTCAAGTATGTTATACAAAACACAAAGTGAAGTGTTTGCTTTATACGCCGTGTTTAAAAGTTATCCACATATTAAAGGTTGTTTTTGTCACATGTTTGTTACAAAATAAAATGTATGAAAAACACACGGTCTTTTGAGCAACATTTAATACAGGCTGGGTTGTCCGGCGAACAAGCCAGACTTTATGAATCACTCATAAAAAATGGTTCCTCAACTGTAAGTGACACAGCGCGTCGCGCAAATGTCTCACGAACTCTTGCTTACAAAGTATTTGCCGAGCTGGACACACTTGGTCTTGTTGAGAAGAACGAGAGCAGTGGAAAGACTATTCGATTTACAGCCACTCACCCGCTCCGCCTTAAAGAGCTTCTTGAAAAACGCGCACGGGATACAAAAGATGCCCTGTCGGCGCTTGAGGGAGTGATTGGACAGATGACGTCTGAATACAATATCGCCGGAGGTATGCCGGGCATAGAATTTTTTGAGGGAATGAGTGGTATCTCAGACGCTCTTGATGATACGCTTACCGCAAAAGAGGTTATTTATACATATGCGGACCTAAAAGCGATTGATGATGTATATCGCGATCTGAATAAAGACTATCTTGAAAGAAGAAAAAAGCTTGGAATTAAAAAGAGGGGGCTTCTCGCGGATACCCCATTCACACGAAACATGCTTTCTGGATATGATGTTAGTGTTACCGACTCGCGACTTATACAATATGCAAAAGAACCCTCAAAGACAATTGTTCAAATGTACGACGGGAAAACGAGCTACATCGTGATGGATCGTGTTGAGCCTGTATCAATTATAATTCATGACCCAAATATAACTGCCACTAACAGAGCGATTTTTGAAGTACTGTGGAATCACGCAACCTCTCTCGCCCCCTCTGAAAATTAAGATACCTCTGAAATTCGTTCGAAAACCGAGTAAAAAAGATTGTCTACTTTTATATAGCGAACGAGCGAATATCCATCACTGACCAAATCAAAAGGAATCGCATCAATTGTGGTGGTTGCAAATGCTTTTATTGTGTCGGTATTTTGTTCAAGTGTGGCACGCACGATACGATTTGCAGACCACCGCTTAGTTTCGCTTCGTTCATTTAATTCCGGCTCAAGAACAATGGCAAGACTCGGCACGCCGGAATAAGACTCGCTCCCCGTTGCAATAAACCCGGACTCAATGTATTTCCCTGTAATGGGTGATTTTGGATTACAGTATGCATAAATGGGAACTCTTTCGTGCGACTCCACTTCCAAAGCCTTTTCAAGGATGGCTTCACCCAATTTTCCATTGCTGTATGCCGGATTAGACACAAAGGAACCAAAATACTTTCCCGTGGTATCACCATTCGCATCTTTTACAGTATCAAAACGTAGCGCGACGATGAGCTCATTATCATGCTTCAGTACATAAAAATTTGTTGCCGGGTTTGTGAGTGACTGCTCAAACGTAGAAATAATTTTCGCCCGAAACATTGCCGGCTCATTACGATAAGTATCTTGCAACAGTTTTTCTATTTTCTCGGTATCCGCCACATTTTGTTTCAAATTTACACCGCTTTCAGTTTCAAAAGATACCCCGTGGATCATATTGATATCAAATTCGCCCTGTTCCAGGAGTGTTTTTATGGTGCTTTTAAAAAATTCAATATCAGTTTGCATGGCTTCAATAGCTCTCGGTATGTCCGCCAAGTCGGCACTGCGACGGTCGGCGAAATTCGTGAGAAGTGTTTTCCCCCGCGAGAGTAGCTTATTCGTAATTTCATTGATAACATCGACACGTACTTCAGTCTCTCTTGGCAATGACCCGAAAAGGAGCTGACGCACGTGTTCGGCAGTGTCTACTAAATCGGCATATTTCGCAAAAACGCGATCGGCAACATCTCTCGGCATCTTTTCTCCAATGCCAAGTATTTCCTTCGGAAGCGCTCCTTGCTCAAGAGACAAAAAAGAGACAAAGCGGTTTGTTTTTTCTTGTGGCGTCGCTCCTTCGTGAATAAAATTGCGAGCTGTACGTATATCACTCTCATTTTTATCCCACACATATTTTAAGAGTTGCAATTGTGCATAAATTGGCACATCGGCAAATGAAAAATCAAAATATTCTTCAAAGAACGTCCTCATGCGTACCGAGGAAAATGCCGTATATATTTCAGCAAGAGTGTCTTTATACACAGCCCCCAGATAAAGTGCATGCTCAGACGCAAGCATTTCCGCAACAGTATTCATTGGTGTTGTAAACGGCAACATTTCCTCCTTCATTATTATAGCGGCGTGCTCAAGCATAGGACGTGCTTTTTTACTAATGAAATCAGGATCACCACCAAGGGCGTCGGAATCAGTAACCCCATCAAGATATGCCATTATCTCATCTCTTAGGTCCGGATGTTTTAATAAGAACGGTTCAAATCTGCGCACATCTTCTTTAAATCCTTCCGCCTCCTGCACTGACTGAATTTTATCTATCTGAGAAAGAAACATGCTGAACTCTCTACCAATTTTAAATACTGGGGTTGGTGCAATTCCAGAATCATTTTTATAGAAAACGTCTTGAATCTTGCCATCGTGATAGCTGTAAAGCGCACCTCGCGACGGGCTTATTGAAGAAACGAACGTTTCTTGTAGCTGATCCTGTAGTTTGTAATAAAAATCTTTATCCGGATGCTCAAACACAGCGTTCAGCGCGGTCGTGTTTGTTACGCGCCCATCCAGATTATCATCGCGTAATTTTTCCATGATGTACCCTTCTCGTACCCCATAGTATCCGCCCAAACTTATATCTTCGCGGAGAAAATCATCTGTAATTGTACGGACTGTTTCTTCAGGGAGATCCTCAGCGGAATGCGCAGTTATCGGAATTGGATAGTTACGGACATCTGTGCAAATCCAGGCCCCACCATTTTCAGAATTATGCCCTCCTTCATTCCACACATATGCAATCATTGCCCTGCGTTCATTAATGGGCGGGTTTACAGTATCTTCTTGGAGAAACGTCCGGGAAAGAGCCCGTAAGAAAAAATTTTTATCGTGGTGAGTAATATATTCAAGCCCCTCTTCATACCCATTAGACCATGCCTCCATCTCCCCCTCCGCACTAATGAGCAGTGTTCCCAAAGAGTTGATGATGGAGAAACGTTCCTTAAAATTCTCCGAGAGCTTCTCCCAAAGCGCCACAGTGATGGCTTTTAATATTTGTGTTTGACCGGAAATCATGTCTGCGTTAGGGGAAAGGCGTTCTATAAGATTATTTATGTCGTGGAGAGCATCGTGATCACCCATGGCTTCAGCAAACAACATACGCCTAAGATGTTCTGCTGTGTCGGTTAAAAACTCATGGGGTATTTCTGAGTCTACAGAAGACGACTCATGGAGAGATTCTTTCTCTTGTGTGACAGAAGATACGTGTTCGGACGAATGCTCTGTATTATATATATGAGTTTCCGGATTCTTTTCACGCATAGAATTATTATATAGCACGCATGCCAAGACCGCGATAACACGGCGGGAGCGTATTCTTAATCTTAAATACTCTTGATATTAAGCGTGTGGACAATACGGCGGACTTTAATAAATCGCATACACCAGCGAGATGTTGGAAGTATAGGTGCTCTCACCTATCGGAAATGCCGGCGCCTGCGAAGATGAAGACACTTTTTCTGCTCCAACATAAAGTGGTCTGGGCCAATTTTCAGATTGAGAGAATCTCACCAGCCGCCCAAGATGCACTCCCAGTTCCCGAGAAAGCGTTACTGCATTTTCTTTTGCCTGCGCGATTGCACGTGTGCGCGATAGGTTTTTATAAACAGTCGGATTGGCGACGTGCGGTGAGCCGGCATAGAGATTGGTTACGCCCGTTTGTCCCAAGCCCTGTAACAGTACACCTATTTTTTTAATGTCGGTTACCTTCACTGAAACATTTTGCGATACCTTATAGCCGTTTAGTTTTTGCGGTTTACACACGATACCGGCACGACAGATAACTCTTTCATAATTCGGTGTGATGACATATGAGTTATTTTTAATATCCGTACCGGAAATATTTTCTTTCTCAAGAAAAGCGAGTGCTGTGTTACCTGTTTTAGTAACTTTCCCTTGGGCAAGCGCCACGGTGGGAGCGACTGCCGACACGCCATAGGAAAGAGTGATAACGTTGGGGGTAGACGTTGCCGTGCCCTTCCCGGAAACAGTTATTGTGTTGGCAGGAGCATTTGTTGGCATAAACATTCCATGGAGCGTGACGATTGTCTGCGCAACAATAAACACCGAGAGGGCAACAAGCGTTACGCCGGCAAGTATGATAATTGCACGATTTTTGAAAAATTCATTTTTATTATCCATAAGCAATATTTTTTATTGACAACAATGTTGAGCGTGCGAGCACCGAAACACGTCTGCTATTGTAACACGGGCACATCACTAGTGATGTGCCCGTGTTGTTGCGGGACTGGCTGCATTGCCAGCTGAAGTAGTCACACCATCTGCAGTGGTTGAGGCAGTGGTAGTTGCAACCGGCAAAACCGGTGGACAGGTGACAAATGCACAGCCCGGCTCGGTGCGCTTTTGCACCACACCGCTGGCACACGTGCGCGTATCTTGCGAACAAAGTATTTGACCATTCCCCGCAATATTGGTCGGGCGCTCCATAACGGTGCGGTACAATATACCGACAATACCGATAACAATAAGTAATCCGACAAGTGCAAAAAGTTCTTTGAAATTAAACATGTTATTGTTAGTATAGCGTAACACAAAATGAATATATGTGACCTAGGAAGAACAAGCACTTACCAACGTAAATATGTCAGAGACGACACCGCCCGATTTGTTGCGTAATATATAAATATGTTGTATTATAAAATCGTTCTTTTCTTATTTAAATAAGGTAGGAGGTTGGAAATGTCACACCCGCCATCAACACGAAACCTGACGGCAAAGGAGTGCGTGGATGAAATTGCGGTGTTAGTAGAAACCTTTAGCATAACATCGGAACAGGAGGAAATGTTACCGCTGGAACCCCATTCCAGATTAAGGGTTCTCCGCAAGGTGTGTAGCATGAAAGGGCTGACCATTGCGGAAGTTCTTTCTTATAGAGTACATTAATTTGCGCGACCACATTCGCGCCAACCTCTGATATCAGAGGTTTTTTATTAGAATATTACGAAACCACTCGTTAATCCTGTTCTTTCCTTTCCGCAGAATATTGTTGTGTTACATCACGAACACTCTCCGACGAGCCGACGGGTATGACACCCCCATCGCTGGTTGTGACATAAGACTGTTCGGAAACTCGAACATTTTTTCGTGCGACAATAATTTCATTTGTACTTTGCTCTATTTCACTTAGATTTATTTCCTCTCCCTTTTTATGCGCGGTCGCAATAAGAATATCCGCTGTATTTTCCAATTCTTCAAGAGAAAGAGGGTCTTCCCCATGATTTGGTTTTTGTAATATTTTTACAATAGAACGCGAGAGGTTTTCATCGCGCGAGTCTTTAATAATGTTTTTTTGTGGAAATTGTTCATTCATACATTTTAAGTATATACGGATTGATTTCTATTGCAATGACTCTTTGTGCGCAGATGATGTTATGCCCTTTTTTGCACCGATAGCAGTTAGAATGTTATCAAGCGCTTTGGAGTCACTGATGTTGACTTGTTGCGAGTGATTTTTGTGCGTCTGAACATACTCTCGAAATCGCGCCGCATATGTTGTGCTATCATTTGGGTCGCCAATCCACTCTCTTGCAGCATGCGCGCGCGTATCGGGGTCACTAAGTGGCATCTCCGGGTATCGCGAGAGAAAGAAATGTTCTATCAATCGCTGTTGTACGCGCGCATCGGCAATATCAACATACTCCGGAAGATGCTCTCCGCGCATTTTCTCAGGATGTGTGTTTTTTTCTCCGCGATTCGGAAATGATGGCCGTGACTCTAACATGACACAATAATACCACACGCATGAGCCTCAATATCTTTTGTGTTGGTTTTTGGGGCGGCTACAGGGAGTCGAACCCTGATCGAGAGCTCCACAAGCTCCAGTGTTAACCGTTACACCATAGCCGCCATGTATTTTTATTATAGTGATGTGAACAAAGTAAGTTATACCATGCCGGAGGGTTTGATAAAAGATTGACGATATTAGAGCGCTGGTTCCAGCCCTCCGCCACATGGGTTACAAATCGGAACAATGAAAAAAGAAGTGCGGGGGCGGTTTGCATACGCAAGCATCTTTGCAGAAAGTTTTTCATGATCCTCTTCGTGAACCTTAACGAACTGTAGCTCCGCTCTGCACATATAAAGTATATAGTGGCAACATAATCCAAACACGCCATCCAGTGCCCATAGCGGAAATCTTAAGATTTCCGCTATGGGCACTGGACTCACTTCTGAAAATGCGCCCACAATATCACCATACGAGACATTATACTAACACATCCCTTATCTTATCCCTCACCGCCTTCAAAATTTCAGACGAAATTTTGAAGGCGTGGTCGGTCTTATAATTATGTCCATACAATTTATCTTCAAACGCAACACCCATAAATATATTTGGCTTTGCATAACGAGGCACAAAATGAGCATGCAAGTGTCTGGTGTCGTTTCCTAAAAATGCATAATTAAACCAATCGGGGGCGAACGCTTTTGATACCGCCAATCGTAACTCTTGCAATATTTTGAATAATTCTTTTTGCTCCTCTTCGGTTGCACCCGCCAAATCAAGCGCGTCTTCTCTTTTGCACCACACCACACAACGCCCCAGATAACTTTGGTTTTCGGCTATGCTCACGCTCCAATAGACATACTCCTTAATTAAAAATTCTGAAAAATCATTTACCATGTTTGGTGCCTTTATTTTACAACATCCTACCAAATCGGCACCGTTTCAAAAATCACAATTAAGAAAAATGCTCCGGCATTATTGCAAATGCCCAAAATTTTACTTTCTAAGCTCAAAGAGCATAAATAAAGGAAATTTTTGACGAATCTCCCAAAAATTTCCTTTATTTATAGAATCAATTGCTTTGGGTTCGATAAAGTCGAATTATTTCAAACTTTGATTTTATTATGTCTGTGATTATTGATGATATAGACTTGTGATAATAACTAACCTCAAATTCATCGAACCACACATCTATCTTTCTTGTGTTAAGATAATCGCCATAAATTCTACAAGCCTTATCTTTCTCATTCTTTGAATATCCCATTAAAAGAGTTTTTGACCAGCCTCTATTAATTCTTCCGCGCCCCACTTAACCGGATGATGAGTGGAAAACAAAAAATTCCTTTATCTTTCAATACTTTGCGTATTTCTGTCAGTGGGTTACCCAATTATCAACATAATGCGTAGTTAACTTGAATAGATATAATCAAAAGAATTATCAGGAAATTCGAGCTTCCCCGTATCCATGACATGAAATTCTATTTTCGGATACTCAATTAAGCCACTGGGAATATCGATATTATCGTTCAAACATTTTCCAAACATAGTAATACTTTTTAGGATCATGTTCGCCAAGTTTGTTTATTCTGGAAAAACCTAAATCGTACTCGTCTTCGTAATACCCCTGCTCTCTCCAAACAATCGGCATAAGTTCTCTGTAAAAATAACCCCACTCAATTACACTTCCGTGTACATCTTCTGACGAATCTTCACATGACCCCAACCTGCCCTTCCACCAAAATTGTGCAAGTGGTTTTGGTAATTGAAATACAAGTAGCAAATATTGATCACCAATCTTATTATTCAAATTAAATTCTTTTAATAAGCCCTCCGCCCCTTTTCCATGTGCAATTGTAAGGTCAGGCAAATCAAAACTTTTGTCTAGCAAATAATCAATAACTTTAGGAGATATTTTACTGCGCCCGTTTCTATGTTGCTCTAATGATGTTAAAAATGTCTGCCGAAGATCTTCCGACAGGTCCGTGCAAAATGCTCTCGTTTTATAAAGGCAGCTCTTTGTTTCAAAACTGAGCTCGTGCTCTTTCAATAACTCTCTTATGCGGAAGGGAGGGTTTTCTATTTTACTTTTAATTTTATCATGTGTTTCAATATCCCAAATGTCGTCGTGACTCCTAAAACCCTCAAGCCGTCTTGTTTTTTCAAATTGGTTTGGATTTGTAAATTTCATAATTACATATTTTTAATAAATAAAGAATATGCCCATTATTCACCGTATGCAGAAATTTTTATGCTTAAAGATATTTTGCACATAATCTGCATGTCCTTTTCTACTCTACTGTTCGGACAGTATGTCGTATTTTTGATTTTATGATGACCACGCACTGTCTATTTCTCTATTTATATTATGGTGCCCAGGAGAGGACTCGAACCTCCAAGCCTTGCGGCATATGCACCTCAAGCATACGCGTATACCAATTCCGCCACCTGGGCAGGCATGCTTACTATAACTGGAAACGCGACGAATAACAAATAATCATGATAGCTCACCGCACCACTATCTAGTGTAGGCCATCACATACACTAGATGTACCTTATCGCTTTTACGCATATAATCTTCTATTACGGATAAAAATTATTAAGCGTACGTAAATGTAGTGCGAGAATTATCTATAAAATAACTCCCGGTTACGAAGTTCTTTTTTGAGATCCAAATAATCAGGAAGAGCTTCCCCTACCAATGCCCAAAATCTCCTCGAATGATTTAACTCTTTCAAATGACACATCTCATGCACGATAATATAATCTTGCTGTTTCTGCGGTAAGAAAACTATCTTATAATTTAAGCTCAAATTTTTCTTGGCTGAACAACTTCCCCACCGTGTCTTTTGGTTCCTGATAAAGATTTTATTAAAAGAAAAACCGTATATTTTATTATAAAAACAAATTCTTTCATTTACGAGCGCGAGCGCGTTGTCTTTATTTCGCAAATAGTCTTTATACGAGAGTGTACGAATCGCTTTGTTATCAATACTCTTAAAAAAGGATAGCTTGTCCATCGCCCACTGCCTTTTATCATCAAGAAACTTCTCAATGACTGATTGCCTTATACCAAGAGGACTTGTAACAACAACGCTTCCATCACAATACACAGCGAGACGCATACGCTTCGCGCGTTTACTTTT
>CAZFHH010000014.1:0-17381 GCA_964518755.1 uncultured Candidatus Saccharibacteria bacterium | reverse complement strand
TCAAGCTCAATATTGCCGTTTTCTCCGTCCGTCCGCATTTTTTCCGGACGCTCATTTACAATTCCTTCAATGCGCACAACCCACTCGTTGCGTAGAGCCTGCGCTATTGCCAGAGCTTCCGTATGACTTGGCAATACGATTGCTTGTGTGCTTCCAGAGCGGTCGCGGATATCAAGAAAAATAAGTTTTCCGTGGTCACGGCGCGTCTGTATTGAGCCCGAAATTGAAACTTCTTCGCCAATATACCGGCTAAGATTTTTAATGAGTGTGCGCTCCATACTTCTTATGCTAACACACCAATGGCGCGCCTTACTCGCTCCATTTTCTTTCCGGCATACAATGACGCCTCCCTCTTTCCTTTCGCAAGTATCTCATCAACAAGCCCTGATTCTTTTTCAAGCGTCTCGTATCGTTTCCTAATCGGAGAAAGATAAGTGTCCAAGTCTTCAATTAACATTTCTTTGAGTACCCTATATTTTCCCTTGTGCTCCTTGTAAATTTTATCCAGCTCATCTTTGCCACGAACCAATGAGTGAATTGCGTACACTGTTTCCGGACGTTGCGCATCTGAATTCGTGACAATGCTCATAATGCTGTGTTCCAACATCTCGCGAGAAGAAAGAAGCGGAATGGTGTTGCCGTAACTTTTGCTCATTTTTCTACCATCAACTCCGGGCACTGTTGCAACCGATGACATGATGTGCGCCTCGGGAAGAATGAACACATCATCTTTATAAATGTGGTTGAATTTCTGTGCGGTATCACGAGCGATTTCAATATGTTGCTTTTGGTCTTCACCAACAGGGACCACTGTTGTGTCGTACAATAAGATATCCGCTGCCATGAGCATGGGGTAATTAAATGTACCCACAGATATCTCTTTGTTTTTTGCTTCCGCGTCTTTGTATGCGTGCGCACGCATCAGATACGGCATTGTCGTGATGGTGTCAAATATCCACGCGAGCTCCGTGTGCTCCAATATGTCTGACTGTTTAAAAAAGATAACCTCATCGGGGTTAAGTCCTATGGCAAGATAGGTCAATATAACCTCGCGAGTGCTATTACGCATCTGTTGGGCATCGTGCACAAAATTGAGCGCGTGATAATCCGCCACCATTATAAACGTCTTGTATTTTTTAGATTGGCATAGATTTACCCACTGTTGCATCGCTCCAAAATAATTTCCAATATGCAACTCCCCCGTTGGCTTAACGGCTGACAGGAGTATCTGTTCCGATGTGCTCATATATCCATACCATACCACACTTTCGTGGGCTTTCCATTTCAACCAACCACCCCCGGCTACTTAGGTGTTCAAACACCTAAGTAGCCGGGGGTGGTTCTTATCCGGCGATTGGAGTTATTTTGACTTGACGATATTTTCCGGCTTGCCCGCAACAAACGCAGAAAGATTTTCGGCGGTTGTATTAAGAATGCGCTCAATCGCTTCTTGAGAATCAAACGCGATGTGTCCCGTTACGATAACGCGCGAATGTTCAATGAGATAATGATTCTCAAGTACCGTTTTCAACTCTTCTTCACGAGGATGCTCTGCTGAGAACAGGCGCTCCTCGTCTTGCATGTCACCCTCTTCTTCAAGCACGTCAATTCCGGCACCGGCGAGAATGTTGTTTTTCAGTGCACTAACCAACGCATCAGTTTCAACAACTGCCCCCCGCGCGGTATTTATCAGATACGCACCCTTCTTGAAGTTGCCGATATTTTCCATATTGATGAGGTGGTGGGTGTGTGGATTATAAGGAACATGAAGCGTAACGATGTCGGACTTGCTTAACAAATCCTCAAGCGATACATAGGTAAATCCATATTTCTTCGAAAGTTCCTCATTTGGATACGCATCAAATGCAAGCACATTCATAGAAAACCCTTTTGCTATTTCTATTGCGTGTACGCCGATGTGTCCGGTCCCGACAACGCCGATTGTTTTGCCTAGAAGGTCAAATCCACGGAGTCCTTTTTGCGAAAACGATCCTGTTTCTTGCACACGTTCATGCGCCTCGCATATGCGACGAGAGAGTGCCAAAATGAGCGCAAAGGCAAATTCGGCAACAGTATTGGCTCCATAAAACGGAACTGTTGAAACTGTAATCCCGCGCTTAGTTGTTTCTACAAGATCAATATGGTCAAAGCCGGTTGAGCGGGTTGCAATCATTTTAAGTTTTGGAAATCGGTCAAGTTCTTCAGCACCAATGTGCTCTGTAATGAAGATGGAAAGCGCCTCCGCCTGCTCATCACCGACAAGAACATTTTCGTCGATGGCATTACGAAACTCAACTTCAAGTCCCGCATCATGTAATTTCTGTGCCATAAATTTCTCTTCCCACGCTTCCTGCGCAATATAGATAAGCTTCATATGTTGTTATGTGGACTATTTTGATAATTCGGTTGCTTCACGCTCAATGGTACGTAGTCGTTCATACTTTGCAAGCCGTTGCTGTTGCGCAAGCCCTCCTGCCTTGATACCGTGCGCGCCGATGCCATAGGCAAGGTCTGCGATGAATGTATCGTATGTTTCTCCCGAGCGATGCGATACGACTGCGTGCCACCCGGCCTCGTACGTTTTGTGTACGGCATCTATCGTTTGGGATACGGTACCGATTTGGTTTGGCTTAATAAGTGCGGCATTGATGTATTTGTGTGCCGCCGCATCCTCAATACGTTTTGGGTTCGTCACGATTAAATCATCGCCGATGATAATTACTTTCTCTCCGAGTTTTGCGGTAATTTTTGCAAAGCCTTCCGTATCACTTTCGGCGAACGGGTCTTCAATCGCATGGAATTGGAAGCGCTCTACCAATTGAGTATAAAGCTCCAAAAGCTCGTCGGAAGTGTATCTTTTTTTAAGCAGAACGTATTCATTTCCATCAAGGAGTTCGTTTGCCGCGGAGTCAATCGCAATGGAAGTATTTTTCCATTGCGAGACAATATCCGTTAATATCTCAAACGGACGTTCAATGGTATCAAACGACGGAGAATATCCACCCTCATCACCCATGGGAAGGTCTGATAATTCTTTACGTAAGATATCGCCAAGAGCAATGAACGCTTCGTGCGCAACCGTAACAGATTCTTTGAGTGTTTCTTCCCCAACCACAAGTATCTGTTCTTGAATGGGCAAGCGAAAGTTAGCATGCGCCCCTCCATTCATTACATTTACGAACAAGCGCGGAGCAGCAGGCGTTGTCCTTGCCGTGTCTGCTATAAAGCGCCACAGAGGTATGTGTGCTTCTTGAGCAAATAGCCGGGCTGCCGCTATTGAGATAGATAAAATTGCATTCGCCCCAAGTCGTGACTTATCTTGTGTTCCATCAAGCTCATTAAGAAACGTATCAAGCTCCCCAATGGTTGAAAAGTCACGATTAGTAAGTGCCGTTGCAATTTCATCCGTCACATTGTGTATTGCCGTGGTAACACTGCCATCTTCATCACGTAACTCTTTTGCCTCGTGCGCTCCGGTACTCTTGCCGGACGGTATGGATGCCGTTGCTTCAAGCTCGCCGGCGGATAAGGTGGTTTCAATAGTTTGACGACCGCGTGTGTCGGAAACAGCGCGCGCGACGGCACTCTTAATACGCATACGTCTCTTTTTCGTTATCGTCGCTTTTCTTTTCAGACGACGTATTGACTCCCATTTCAGACTCAATTCGCGCAACGTTAATGATGGTTTTTACAACAACATCCGAGTTAAGCGATATACTTTCAATACCGCACTTCACCAAAAATTCCGCAAAGTCCGGAAGGTCTGAAGGACCTTGTCCGCAGATACCGATGTACTTTCCTCTTTCTTTTGCTTTTGCAATTATTGTTGCGATAAGGCTTTTCACAGCCCCATTATTTTCGTTGCCAACCTTACTCACTATTTCAGAATCACGATCAAGCCCGAGCGTAAGTTGTGTCAAGTCATTTGAGCCGATTGACATTCCATCAAATCGGTCAAAGAATTCATCTGCCAAGAGTATGTTTGATGGTATTTCACACATCATATACACGGGAGTTGTTTTTTCTCCGGGCTTACCATACGCTTTGGATACTATTCCGTTTTTAGCAAGAATTTCCAGAACCTTATCGGCTTCCTCGGTTGTACGACAAAATGGAATCATCGGAATGACATTATCAAGACCCATTGTGTCGCGCACCAATTTCATTGCCTGTACCTCAAGCTCAAACGCCGGAGCAAATGCCGTATCGTAATATCTGGAAGCCCCGCGCCAACCAATCATCGGGTTTGATTCTTTCGGTTCGTATGCACTTCCTCCAAGCAACGTGCTGTATTCGTTTGTCTTAAAATCCGAAAAACGTACGATAACCGGGTTTGGATAAAATGATGCTCCAATACGGGCAATTCCATACGAGAGTTTGTCACGATAGAACGTAACCGGGTCGTGCCAGCCTATCATCTTTTTTGAAATCGCAACGCGAAGAGCCGATGACAATTTGCTGTAGTTGATAAGCGCAAGCGGGTGCACGCCGATATGCGAAGCGATAATAAATTCCTCACGCGCCAACCCAACGCCTGCAACCGGCAAGAAAGAATTGTCAAATGCCAGGTCCGGAGTTGCCACATTAACCATTATTTTTGTGTGTGGCTTTGGTATCTTCGTAATATCATGTTCGTGTACGGCAAAATCAGCCTTACCCGCATACACAACCCCTTCACTCCCGATAGTATCAACAGTTACGGTATCGCCGGTTTTAATGAGACGTGTTGCGTGTTGTGTTCCGACAATCGCAGGTACGCCAAGTTCGCGAGACACAATTGCCGCGTGCGATGTGCGCCCTCCACGATCAGTTATAATTGCAGATGCCATACGCATAATCGGCTCCCAATCAGGATCTGTCATACTTGTTACCAGCACCTCACCTTTTTTGAAGGTTGGTATCTTTTTCAGGTCAAGGATTATTCTGGCGGTTCCGGTTGCGATATTGGACCCGACCGATATACCGCTTATTACTTTTGCACCATGAGATTTCATTTCAAACTCTTTCAGTTTTGTGAAGTCGCGCGTTGATTGTACTGTTTCCGGACGCGCCTGTACCATATAAATTTCATTTGTTTCCCCATCTTTTGCCCACTCCATATCCATTGGCGCCCATTTCCCCGCCAATTTTGTATAGTGTTTCTCCACAATCATTCCCCATTTCGCAAGCAAGTGGATTTCATCGTCAGAAAGAACAAATGTGTGCTGCTGCGCCGGAGAGACCGGGACCACTTTGGTTTCTTGTATTCCCGACAATTTCTTCCCTCCATAAATCATCTTCTTGCTTTTTATTCCCGGCTTCTTTTCAATAATTGAATTCGGCGCCGTTTCGGATGTGTTTTTGAATACCAAATATTCATCCGGAATTACGTGCCCTTGCACAATCATTTCACCAAGCCCCCATGTCGCGCTGACCACCACCACATTACGAAACCCTGATTCGGTATCAACGGTAAACATGACGCCGGACGCTCCTTTGTCGGAACGTACCATTTTCTGTACTCCCGCGGAAAGTGCAACCTTCATGTGTCCGTACCCTTTATCTATACGATATGAAATTGCCCTGTTTGTAAAAAGCGATGCCATCGTCCACTTAACCGCCTTTAACACATCTTTTTCACCACGAACACCCAGGTAACTTTCTTGCTGACCCGCAAACGATGCTCCGGGCAAATCCTCGGCGGTCGCACTTGAACGAACGGCGACGTCAACATTTTTCCCATAGCGCTTTTCCATTTCCGCATATGCCGTGGAGATTTCTTGTGTGAGATCATCCGGGAATTTTGCACGATAAAATGTGTCGCGCACTTTTTTCCCGCGACGAGCAAGGTCGGCTAAATCATTTTTGCTAACACCGGCAAGAGTCTTTTCCACAAAAGAATCCAGCCCGGTTTCCCGTAAAAAATAACGGTACGCATCCGCTGTTGTTGCAAAACCGGATGGAGTGCGAACCCCTTCGCTTGAAAGATTTTGAATCATTTCGCCCAATGATGCATTTTTCCCGCCAACTTGCGGAACATCATCCATCGTGATGTTTTCAAACCATAAAATATTTGACATGATAATAAGTGTTAATTGATGCGAGCGGTTATGCTGATAATAATGTCTGATACATTCGCACCGGTATTTCCCGTCACCAGCGCATCGCCAGTTTCAGTAAAGAAATCATATGAGCGGTGTTCCAGTAAATACGTTTCTGTGGGCAGGCGATTTTGTGTCGCGTGCTCTTTAGTAATGGTATCACATATAGCCCCTGCGAAATCCGTATTGTCATGTCCATCTGTGGAAAAAGGTACGATGATTTCATTCTCTCCAATTTGTGACAGTCCGGCGAGTGCCATCTCAAGGTTGCGCCCGCCTTTCCCGGCGTGCTCGCCAAGCGTTACGGTTGACTCTCCACCATAAAGAAACACACTTCCTCGCGGAGCTTTGGACAGCTCTGTTTGAACATCCTTGATTACATCGCTCGCCTCACCCGAATATCGGTCCGTGATAATGTGTGCCGTATAGCCGAGCGTTTCCGCAATGTGCTTCATGGAGGTGAGCGGGCGCTGATTTGTCATTAAGAGTATATTTCTAACATTCTCAAAATAAATGTCTTCTTTGGGCGTTTCAATAAGCGCTTCTTTTGAAAATGCATGTAGATGATATGTGTTAATAATTTTTTCAGCATCTGTAATAGTAGTGATGTCTTTTACAGTTGGGCCTGAAGAAATAACTGATAGATCATTGCCGGGAACATCTGAAAAGATGAGCCCTATGAGTTTGGCCGGATACGCCATTTTGGCGAGCCATCCTCCGCGAGCAGTTGAAATATGTTTTCGCACCGTATTCATTTCTGTGATTGTGGCGCCCCCATCAGTAAGCTCCCTAAATGCTTCAGCTTCGTTTGCGCACGTCATCGCGTCATTGGGCAAACACAAAAGTGTTGATCCACCACCGGAAACGATTTCAATGACTATGTCATCTTTTGTGAGCGCAGAAAGCACATCAACGATATGTTTGGCAGCGCCCCGATTCTTCTGTGATGGCTCAGGGTGTGTGCCGATGAGCCCCGTAATTTTTGCCAGCGGTAAACGATGTGTCGCGTCGGACACATCAACCACCACACCACCGGCAAGCCGGTCTCCAAGAATATCCTCAAGCGCCGAGGCTCCCTCAATTGCACACTTGCCGGCACCAACAACCCATATCTTTTGTGACGAAGATAGCGGATACGCATTCCCCGAGACAATCAGAGTATCCCCGGCAATCGTTACCGCCTCGTGAAGTGCCGTGCGCGTATTGATTGCATCGTATCCGGCGGAAACAATGGCAAGCGCATCGGTGCGAAGTGGAGTTACTGAAAGCTCATCAAGATTTTTTATAATGGATGTCATATTTTTATGATAGCACAGCGGGGTTGTGGTGCGGGGGCGGACTGTTGATAATACCCCCGGGCGTGCCAAAGGCACGCCCGGGGGTATTATATCTTTCGCAACGCAAGCTTTATAATTTTGTATTTGGTAAGATAGAATCATATAGCCAAACACAAATGAAAACATCCCCCCGAATTAAATTTATATTTACCAGTCTATTCATTGCCACACTTGCTTCAATGATGGGCATTGGAATTATAGAGCCCATCCTTCCTTTGTACGCAAAAAATATGGGAGCAAGTGGTCTTATGATTGGCTTGATATTTGCAGGCTTCGCACTCTCGCGCGGTATTTTTGCTCCATTTATAGGAGAGTTTTCAGATGGGCACGGGCGCAAAAAACTAATTATCAGCGGGCTTATCTTATATATTATATTTTCACTTGCATATACAGTCGCCGATACGCCGACAGCTCTTTTTATCATTCGTTTTCTCCAAGGATTCGCAACAGTAATGGTAACACCAATCGCGCAGTCCTATGTTGGAGATATTACTCCTCCAGGCAAAGAAGGTAGATATATGAATTTATTCAACATATCTCTTTTCATGGGCATGGCGATTGGTCCCGCCGTAGGTGGTTTTTTTGCGGATACCTTTTCAATGAAGGCACCATTTTATGCAATGGCGGTTATGAGTATTATTTCACTGGTGCTCATTTTAGTTTTTGTACCAAAACGTATTGTGCCAAAACAAACAAAGAAAAAAGCCGAACAAAAAAATATGCACTCCTTGAGAAATACTTTGCGTGACCACTCTATGCGTGGAATTATGATATATGCCGCGTCCAGAGGATTTACTCGCTGGGGATTTAATACTTTTTTCCCGTTATTTGCGATGCAGGTTTTGTTTTTAAGCAAAACAAATATAGGAATTTTTCTTTCGGCGTATATGCTTATGGGTGCGCTTCTTCAATATCCGGCCGGCATATTTTCCGACAAATTACACAAACATCGCAACAACATTATATTAATCAGTGGCGCGCTCAGTACTATTCCAATGTTCCTCATTCCGCTAACAAAAGAAGTAACATATATCTTTATATTGATGATATTGATGGGAGGACTTAGTGTGTTTGCTCGCGCAACGACTATAGCCATACGCACAGAGCGAGGGCGGATATTTGGTATGGGCACAACCACCGGACTGTTCACCACTTCTTTGAGTATCGGACAAATTTTCGGTCCGATAATCTTCGGCATCATTGCCGATACGTTCGGATTAAACATAAGCTTTGCTGTTGGCGGTATGGTTGGGCTGACTGGGGCTCTCGTTGGATTTTTCTATTTAAATCACGAGAAGCACCCGGTGCATATGGTCTCCAATGGAGCCCATATGCACCGGGTGTCGTGACGAAACTACCGAGATTTAATCCTAATGTCAGTGTGTATTTTTGTGAATGGTTTTTTATATAACAGCATATAAAAATAATTCATTGCATATCTTGCACCGGAAATAATCACTCCTTCATTTGCGAGCCTGCGCCCCGACGCATATATTGGAAGTCCAAACGTCCACTTCACTTTCCCAACCTTACCAATTCGCCGAGCCACATCGGTATCCTCGCCATAGAAATCTATGGAGGTGTCAAACCCGCCGATTTGTTCAAGTGACGTGCGTCTCACAATAAAATTTCCTCCTTGAAGCATAGCTCCAGCACCGAAAAGACCGTTTATGATATATGAAAAGTACCCCGCCATATAAAACAAACGCGTTAACGTGCGCTTCAGTATTGGAAGGTCATAATATATAAATGGCCCAGAAAGCGCAACGAGGTGTTTATCTTTAGAAAACTCAGAGAAAACTTTTTGGAACCATTGTGAAGAGATTGCCGTGTCTGCATCAATGTTTGCAATAATGTCTCCGGTAGAAACAGCAAAGCCGGCTTGTCTTGCACGCACGAGCCCTTTGTGCGGTTCGTGTACCACATGCACAAAAGAATATCCGTTCGCAACCTCGCTTGTTTTGTCTGTGCTTGCATTATCAACCACAATAACCTCTGTCTCACACGGAGCATTTTTCAGTACCCGCTCAATGGAAGAAAGGCAATGAGGCAACACATCTTCTTCATTATAAGCTGGAATAACAAAACTGATGCGCATATATAGAGAAGTATACGTTAAAACAAACACCACACAACCCGGGCGCGCCAATTGGCGCGCCCGGGTTGTGTGGTGTTTTCAAAAATTTCAATTATGCGTTATCCTTTTCAATGCAGACCATACTGTGAAGCCATGCAAAGAGCGCTCCTGTAACCCACCCATAGATAAATGATTCAATTATACCAATGATGTATCCGGCAACCGTGAATGCAAACCATGGATATGCTATTTGCAGAAAATTAAAGTGAAGCTCTTTGAGGGTTGGAGATGCGAACAATCCACCCCACACACTGCACAAAAGAAAAAACAGCACTGAAAGAATTCCAACCACATACCCTATCTTGTTTATGTTTAGTTTTTTCATAAATGAAATATAAATTATCGTTAATAATAAACCAGTAACTTTAAAAACTTTAGTTTTCACACATCAGTCACTTCCGTATCTAATGTTTAGGCTACTGTGTGATACAAATCGCGTCAATTATTACGTGCAGATCAATCATCTGTTTGCAAAGTGAACAATATCCCAAGTAATTGATGCGGTCCTACAGACGGCACAAACAGCAAGCACAAAAATCATTAGATCAATCTAAACGACTCAAGATGGTGCAACTCGTATTTTATAAAAAATTGCTACCAATCTGAGGGTGGTAGCAATTGTTGATATTCGTTATTACTCGGGGATACAATCACAGGTTTGCTCAATACAATTCATATGCCAAGCGCTCCCTTTTGGCACTGAACTATAATACAAACCATACACAAAACCCTGCATTCCTGTATTTTTTTTTGCAAATATGAGCGGTAGTGATGTGGTGTATTCCAAATGAGTCATGACAATCACATTGTCAAACTCATCTGATTTGTTCAGAATAATTCCCATGGCTCGTGGTGCATCTTCGCGATGTGAATTATCTGACCAAAGTTCATCATATGTTTCAAATTCCCTTATACCAAGCTCATCACTTAGCACCTGGACGCTCTGAATTGCTCGCGGTGCTGAGGATGACAGTAACAATGTCGATCCTTCTTCTCCAAGAACTTTCTTTAATGCCCGGGCAAGTTCCCTCATTTGAGTTTTCCCTCCATCGCTTAGGTTTAGACACTCATCATAATCGCCGTGTCTTGCAACAGTGAAGCTCTTCATTAGATAACCTCCTGCCCTGATTGATTCTATTATTTAGATTAGCATTGATTACACCATAAGTCTAATTATAATACTGTGTAAATTTTTTATGAAATCTATTCCCTGCCAAAAAGTTGTTTCTCTTCTTTTTCCAATAAGGTTACTATTTCCTTAAAACACAGATTTATTTCCGGAGACAATTTCACCTTGTTCTTTTTGTGCTCAATGATCATTTGAAGAGTTACACCCATCTCTTTCCATGTCCTGCCACCGTCAATATAGATATTCAAAATCGGTTGTATTTTATCAAGAGCATACACAAAGCGACATTCTTTATCGCTTCGTTTTTCATACTGTTCTATCAAATCATACAAATCTCCATATTCCGGGAATTCATCTCGCAGTTTATTTTCCGCTTCGGACTCCCTTTCTTTTTTGCTATCAAGCTCTCCTTGGTTTGAATATATATATGTATCTCCGGCGTATACTTCTACGAAATCATGAATGAGTGCATACTTTAGCACTTTATCGCGGTCAAGCGCGAGTGAATGACTATCTATGATATACCACGCCAACATTGCAAGATTATAACTATGCTCAGCATCATTTTCCCAACTATCTTCGCCTGGAATACGTATCACCCTTTTTACTTGACGAAATTTATTTAACAAGCGAATAAATTCCAAAATCTTTGATAAGTCCAACATTTTATAATCATTACACACATCTCTTACATTTCAATGCCGGGCAATCTACTTTTAGGGGTCACACCCCTAAAAGTAGATTGCCCGGCATGCAACCGCCATTGTGCTAAACTATCACCATGCACATAGTGATAGCAACGCCATTATATCCACCGGATATTGAAAATCCGGCACCTTACGTTAAAGAACTTGCAGGTCGTTTAATTAATAATCATGAAATTACGATTGTGACGTATGGTCATTTGCCTGAACAAGTACAAGGTGTAAACATAATAACGGTTCGCAAAAACATCCCCTTGCTATTTAGATTATTTGCATACGGCAAAGCGCTTCGTCGCGTAACGAAAAATGCAGATATTATTTATGCCGAAAATGGACCGTCTGTAGAATTACCAATCTCCCTTGTATCGCTTGTAACACGTGTACCGCTTGTGGTGCATGTTGGTGATAAGCTGGCGCACAAACATGCGTCGTCACATTTCCTCCTACGCGTTATTGAACGCCTCTCACATCGGCGGGCTGAAAAAATTATCACCGATATTCCTTCACTCAAGCCGGAAATATTTCCACTTGAACAAGTCCGCACAACAAATCAAAATGCGTGGAATGAGTCTTGGGAAAAACATGTGCAGATGCTGGAACACACACTTACTCATGCAAAATAATGAATATCAAAAATGGGAAGAATATAAAAAAGACACCCTTTCGGTACTTACTCCGATGCTAAAAGATTTAGGGTTTGTACTTGAGCAAGAACAACCGCATGTGAGTGGCGAGCGATATCTCATGCAAGCGATTACAACCGAAAGTGGTCGCAAGTTGATAATGCTTGGGCGACGAATAAACGACAACATGCGCGTGGTAATAAAAGTGACACGCGACAAGGGCGGAGTACGTGAGCTGGAGCATGAGCGCATATGCAGAAATGTTTTACATAAGATGAATTTTGCACACGGTGTATTTTTCTCTCCGAACGAAGTTTTGTTTGTACGAAAAAACGGTTATACAATTTCCATACAAACATTCATTGAGCAGGAGCGGCCATTTCTTGAGCGCACATTACAAGAGCAATTCATGCTCGCGCTCAAAGCATTCAAATCACAAGAAGGTGCTCGTGCAACAACGTATAGTCACGGGCGGATGGTCAGCAAAACGTTCGGCCAGCAAAACGCCACACAATATATTAATGCATTTGAAAGCTTTGTTTCAAATACGGCGAAAGCACGGGCAGACGATGGCACACTACACGAAATACTTGCAAATGCGAATTCTTTTTTGAAAAAAAATTATGAGACGATTGAGCAGTATGGTGGCTTTCTCACTCACACTGATTTTGTGCCTCATAACTTTCGTGTGGTGAATAACGTTTTGTATCTTCTTGATAATTCTTCTCTTCGTTTTGGAAACAAGTACGAAGGGTGGGCGCGTTTTATTAATTTCATGACGCTTTACAATCCGGAACTTGGGCACGCACTTGTTGAATATGTGCACTTAAATCGCACACCCAAGGAGTCATTGTCTCTTAAGCTTATGCGTGTATATCGCCTTGGGGAAATCATTTGGTATTACGTAAACACACTCGATAAGTGTTCCGGGGATTTGCGCGAGCTAAATGAAGAACGTGTTCGCTTGTGGGGTACCGTATTGAAGTCTGTGCTCTGTGATGAAAATGTTTCGGCTGATTATCTTAAAGAGTATCGTGCAAAGCGAGATGTTCTCAGAAGCAAAGACGAGAAGCAACGTCAGTACAATCTGCACTAAACACAGAGGCGAGTCGGCTATGCGTACGCATAGCCGACTCGCCTCTGTGTTTTACACCTTAATTAATCAAGTGCTTTCATTTTTTCAACCATACGCGCATACTCATCAACAAGTGGGTGCTTCCATGACTCTTGCAACATCTTGAGCGTCGCTTCCTCAAACCAAATTTTCTTTTCTTTTCCGGCATTAAAATGTTTCCAGACTTCGCTTCCCTCTCGCGCAAATGCTGACAGCAAACTCTCTGCGTTTGCGATTTTGTCTGCAACAGAAACAGCTTTTGCACCATCGGTAGCATTGCGTACCGCTTCTATATATGCTTTTTTCTTTTCTATCCATGGGAGTGAGTCATCGTGCGTAACAGGCGCGACAATATCTGCGACAGTGTCGCCAAGCTTCTCGCGCAAAGCTTCTGCGCTAATCGGAGCATCTTCAACAACATCGTGCACGAGACCCGCTGCAACAACCTCATCTGAAAAACCGTACCGAGCTAAAAGTATTGCTACGCGAACAGGGTGAACAATATATGGAGTTGGCGCATCTTTGCGCATCTGTCCGCTGTGCGCGGACAGAGCCAGTAACATCGCTTGTTCTACCAAGATTGACTGTTCATTCATACTAAAACTTTATTAAACACCTTCTTGTGCATCTGCTTTGCAACTATATCCCAATCGTAATTTTCAATTACCATTGTGTGTGCTGTGTTTGTTACTTCTCTAACTTTCTCTGGATTTGCCAGTATCTCGCCAACAGCGCGCGCGATGTCTTCGGGCAAATCTTTGCGCACAACCCACGCGGTTTGCTTATGTTCGTTGTCGTCTTCGCCATACACAAATTCTGCCAACCCTCCCTCTTGCGTTGTAACTACCGGAAGACGAGATGCCATCGCCGATAGGAAAGCATTTCCAAGACCTTCCGAGCGTGATGGGCCAACAAATATATCGGATACTTTGCGATACAAAGTCACAACAGACCTATCAACAGAACCGGTAAAAATAACACGATTATCCAATTTTAATTCTTTGGTTAGCTCTTTGAGCATTCGTTCATCAGAGCCCGCCCCGACAAGCAAGAGTTTTACATTTTCCGGTAATGTTTTCAGTGCGCGTATGGTGTCATCGGCGCCTTTTTGGTGCACAAGTCGTGCAGTATTTACAAGCCATACTTCACCGAGCTTTTTGCCCAACTTTTTTGCGAGTGCCTCGACTTCTTTCGGGTCGGTAATACCCTTAATGTCGCGTGGGTTTGCACCGTTATGTATAAGCTCAATCTCTCCACGATAACCGCGAAGTGCCGGCCACGTTCCAAGATAGGTGGATATGACTTGTATCAATGACGCTGTCCTAAAACCATAGTTGATAAGTGGAACAACCGGACGTATAAACCACCTCTCAAATACTTTCTCGTATGGGTCGCCATCCTGCAGTGTCAATACATGCGGAATACGAGTTCCAAAGATTCTCATCAGCGCAATCGGGAATAACATATACGTCATCATTGCCCACAACGCTGAAAAATTATATTTCCTATGCAAGAAAATGCCCATTGATGCAGCAAGCGGTATAAACAAAATTTTTGATAAATATACATTACCAAAACCGACACGGTGCACATGCACATTCTCCACCTTTTCGTATTTTGGGTCTTTCGTGTCAAACCTGACCGTGAGCATATGGAACTCAATATCGGAAGGGTCTATACGACTTGTTATTTCTTTAATTGCCGCTTCCGCGCCACTTGTAAATCGTGGATAATACGCCAAGGAAAATATCAGAATCTTTTTCATATTATTTATTGTACAAAAAAAATAGAACTAGCGCAACTGTACGCTAGCCCTACTGTTAAGTACTAATTATATCAATTCGCCGTTAAACTTGCTTGCCTTTTCTCTATCAAGCTTACGAGCAAACATAGCGAGCTTGAGAGTCTTGTGCAATGGGATTTCTGCTCTGTCACCACGATGAGGTGGCTCAACAATAAGCACACCACCTGGCTCTGAATTAGCAAAACGAGTATCTGAACCTTCAGAAGAGATGCATAGATTTTTAAAATCTGCCCTGCTTGAACGCAGATCCATAGCGTACTGATGACATCTGCCAATATGGTCTGGTGATGACACCAGTATTAATCGCTTTATGTCTTGCTCAAGACATAAATTCATACACAGAGAAACCTCTTCTTTTGTATTTTGTGACTTCACATCAACAAATGATATGCGTCTCAGAGCTTGATCAATTATTTCTTTCGAGCAACGCTTAAAATACGCTAGCTCTTGCGCATGATCCACAGCATACCGAAAGGTATACCTCCCTTCCGTCATACCCTTTTTTTCTGATGCTCCAGTTCCCCAACATATCAAACTGGGCCTCTCTCGTATTGCAATAGCAAGTCCTTTTGATACGCGCCCCATAACACCTACACTAGGCGCACCCCAAATGATATTTTCCCAGTTTTTTGCTTGCAAGTGACAACCGTGAATTAATATAGCTGTTTTCATTTGAAATTCTCCTGTAAATACCTTACTTGCTCCGCAAAAAATATAACACGTTATTGACAATAAATCTATATGTAATATAGAGATTACTATGTGTATTATTTCTGATGCTCGCTTATTATCTGTTCAATGTATTCTACCAGGGTCTTTCCTTGTTTCCAACCGAGCTGTTTTAGTTTGGCAGTATCTTGTGCACCCGATGAGCGTGTTGATTTTGTTGCCGGACGAAACTCAATTTCAAGACCAAACATCCGCGCGAGCCCAAGCAACGAATGTACTTCTTCCGCGCTAATCGCGTACTCATCTGCAACACCGTTTTCTCCAACGAGAGTTAACGCTTTTATCGTATCGTACACATGAGTAAATGCTCGGGTTTGTTCACCCGTGCCGTTTATTAAGCAAGCATTACCGTCCAGAAAACATTGTTTGAATGTTTCCACAACCGTTCCGTATGTGCCGGCAAACTGCCCGGCTCGTTCTCCGGGGCCATACACATTATAAAAATAAACAACTGAGTATGGAAGATTGTACCAGCGACCATAATTATGTACCATCTCTGTATTTGCTGCTTTTGACCATGAGTATGGAGAACGATTGCGCCCGGCAACCATATCTTCACGCTCATGAGCAAACTTTGTGGACGAACCGGCATACACAAGCTTGTGTTTACGCTTACGCCAATGTTCAAGGACGCCGAATGTCCCCGTCATATTTAGATCAAACACAATTTCCGGTTCGTCCAAGCTTGGTGCGACACGCGAGTACTCGCCCAAGTGGTAGACGATATCGGGAGTTTCCGGAACGTGCTTTTCTATGTCTTTCGTATGCCCTTCGCGATATTCAACACCGGGGACATGATTCTCACGGCTACCGGTAAAATAATTATCCAGAGAAATTACTTTGTGCCCTTCTTGCAACAAGTGTTTGCACAAGTGGGTGCCTATAAATCCGGCACCGCCTGTTACCACCATAATCTTTTGCCGTTTACTATCGTTGTTCATTTTAATTTATTATTACATATTGTGCACAAAGTGTAAAACAAAATCCCCACGGGCTTAAGAAATGATTGTTGTGACAACCCCCCCCTAAAAACAAAAACTCAGTTTTTGTTTTTAGGGGGGGGGGTAAATCTTAACGAGTGCAAAGAGGTTAAACTTTCTCAACCGTGCGACCTACAAAACAAGCTTTATTCTTTCTAAGAGATATGGGAGCTCTGTAACATTAAAATGCTTATTTACATCCAATATTTGGTTTTTTGTTTCAAGTTCATTTGCCACAGCACCAACATCTTCAATTGAAAGATACGGATCATTTTTTGAAGCAAAAACCTCGAAATGATTGCACTGTTTCTTAATCAGGCTCCAATCGAAAGCCTTGGTAAAGAAAAGTGACTCCTTAAGAACATCCCATCCTAGATCTTGAAGAAATGGTGCCACCAAATAAACTGACTTTGCTTGATACCCTCTTTCAAGCATTCTTAATATAAGTAAAGCACCAAGACTGTGCCCTATAAGAAGGGTGTTTCGCCCCCCCCCCCCGACTTAAGTGTAGCGGCATAAGCCAGCCATTCGTTCTCGTGCGGATGTGCCGGATTAGGTAATTGAGGAACCGTGGTCTTAATATCAATTTCCTCAAGCTTTCTTTTCAGCCAAGGAAACCAATTCTCCCCCGGGTTTCCATCTGTACCGTGAAATATATAAGCATCTATCATCTCTTTATTTTATCATGCCTTAATAAAATAAAAATGGTCGGTGGGGTTTTTATGGGTTCGCTGTATTGTTAGC
>CAZFHH010000013.1:0-17861 GCA_964518755.1 uncultured Candidatus Saccharibacteria bacterium | reverse complement strand
CATTGGTGATTTGGTCTACTTGCGATATTGGATTGGTGACATTTCCAACAAGAATGCTTCTTGCCGAGTCAATTTTTTGTTTTGTTTCTGAATTGAGCATGATTATATTTCTTTAGAATCAATTCTTGGTTTTATTGTTACAAACTTCATAAATTTTGGATCTGAACTTTCTTCATAGCGTGTATTTTCGTAAATATAATTTATTTCCTTAAAAGGCGATTTAAACTTTTTATACAATTTCACTCCTTTGAATTTACAGACAATAATAGATTTATTATCTTCACTGTCATAATCTCTTATGTATTCTATCCATTCGAACGGAACTAAGCCTACGGGGATACTACTATCGCTTGGCGATAAAATAAACTGAACTCCATATTCTGGTATTACCGTGTACAGTTCAGCGCCCTGCTTATAATATGTTTTATTTGTTGCATCTGTTCTTAGTGGGTGATATTTTGCAATATCTGCCAAAATAACACTTTGATAAATTTGAAGTTTTTTTATTTCTTCGGTTATTTTAATTTCATGTTGATATTTTTCCTTAGCCGACAATCGCCTTTCTAATTTGTAAATCCAGACTACAATGATAACACTCACAACAATACTGATAATTGCGAATAAATTACTCCAAAGATCGAATGTGTAGTTGATTTCCATAGATTATTCCATAAACTGGTTAACTGGGATGTAGTCTTTTACATATTCGGGTATGGTTTGACGGTACCCGTTCAACGCTTGATATTCCGGCATAGTGAATCCGTCATATTCTCGTGGAAATCTTTTATTATTTATTTCATTTCTAAAATACTCATCAGCAATATACACTTTGAGATAATTTTTAATATGCGGAATATATTTATTTTCTGGTTTATAGATAGAAATAAATTTTTCACATTCTTCTTCCAAAAGCTCGTTTTTATCTTTGAATTTATCAATTCTTCCAAAAATACGCTCTAAAAATTCACGCCACGATAAACGGCGGTCAAGATTTTCACTCTTACGAATTTTCTCAAGATTCAAAAAAAGTTTTGGTTTATCTTCATATTTTTCACGTATGATGTGCACAGCCTTATCCCATTGCTCATTTTCTACTGCTGTTTTGATCTCCTCATCTTCTTGCAATTCTTCTCGCGCTTTTTCAAAAAGTCGACGGTCAACTTTCATTCCTTCAATACCGATAGGTTTCTCTGTAAGAGTTTTTACCTTATCATGGTCAAAAATCTCTATTTCATTAATATCGATATCAATACCATTACCATCTCCACCAGTTCCTTTTTGTTTTATAGGCAACTTTAAAATCTCATCATAGTCAAACTTCTCTTCAAAATATTCACAGTTGGCAAAGAAATCAAAGAGTTTGAAATTTTCTTTTTCATATTTATGTTTTTCTTCATATTCGTCAGTATATTCAAAAATAAATTTCCGAGTTCCTCGTCCTTTAATCTGAATAAAGTCAGTTGGTGAAAAAATTGGTCGCATAAGCGCAAGATTGAGTATGTCTTGGCAGTCATAACCAGTTGTCATCATTCCTACAGTCACGCAGACTCTGGTCTTGCTTGATTTGTAATTTTCTAAAAACTTTGTACGTCCATTGAGATTATTATTCGCAAAATTAATTGTGAATTGCCCTGCATCAGTGATATTTGAGGTAATTTGTATAGCAAAATCAGAACTGTATTTATCAGACCAAAGTTGGCTAGCCATTTTGTTAAGCATTTGAGTGACTTTTGAAGCGTGTTTTTGGCTTACGCAAAAAATAATACTCTTACCAATTTCTCCGCTGATTGGGTCTTTCAAAGCATTCTCAAAAAAAGTTTTACAAAAAACACGATTTGTTTTTTCAGAAAAGAATTTCCTTTCAAAATCTCTATGGAAAAAGGTCTCTTCTGATTCTTCACCTTCATCATTTTCTACCATAACGGCATATCCTTTTTCTGAAAGTAATTCAGTTGTGATATCGGTGCGCGCATCAGAAACAATTGGATTTATCAAAAATCCGTCTTGTACACCGTCAAGTAAGCTATATCTGAAAGTTGGTTCACCATTTGAACAACCAAAAGTTGTGTAAGTATCTAAAAGTTGTCGACGCTCCCACGCTCTCTGGTCTTTTGTAGATAATTTTTGCGGGTCAACATTTTTTAAATAATCTTTTGGTGTTGCTGTAAGTCCTAATTTATAACCAATAAAATATTCAAAAACTGCTCGCGAGTTTCCACCAATTGCACGGTGGCTTTCATCTGCAATCACTAAATCAAAATCCGTTGGAGAGAAAAGTCTTTTATATTTATCTTGTGCTGATAAACTTTGCACAGTAGAAACTACAATATCTGCTTTTTTCCAGTCATCACGATTCTGTTTGTAAACTACAGATTGGAAATCATTACTTAAATACTGAGTAAAATTTTTCTGGGCTTGGTCTTCTAGCTCCAAACGATCAACAAGAAACAAAATCCTTTTGGCATTTCCTGTTCGTAAGAATAGTTTTATAATCGCGGCAGAGATAAGAGTTTTGCCTGTCCCCGTTGCCATTTCAAACAGAAAACGATCATTCCCACTTTCAGCGGATTTTTGCAAGACGTGAATTGATTTGAGTTGATACGGACGCAAGATACTCAATCCTTCATCCCATAGATATTTTATGCGAGTTTCTTCATTTTCGTATCTTGTGTCATCTTTAAAATTTGGATTCTGTGTAAACGCGATATAGTCGTCATTTACTTCTTCATCGGCAAGACGTTTGTTGTCTGGCTTGAAATCAAGACGGTGTGTTAAAGATTCTTGTGTTGGAAACTCAGTGATAATTTCAGGATCAGCTCGTTCTAGATCCCAAAAATAGTGCAAGTTACCGTTTGAAAGAATTACAAAACGGGCATTTTCACTTTTTGCATATCGACGAGCCTGTTCTTTTCCGTCAAGCGGGTCTTTCTCACCTTTTTTGGCTTCCAAAATGACAAGTGGAAAACCTTTATCGTCTAAAAGTAAAAAATCAATAAATCCATTTTTTGTCGTTTCAAAATCTTCACCGAACGCGTCAATGTCTTTTTTTGTGATTTTTACATTTGGCTCAAGTTGGATATTTGTTTGTCCTGTTTCTGTATCAAAAAATCTCCAACCAGACTCTTCGAGTAATTTGTTGATTTTTATTCGTGCTTTTGCTTCCTTGGAATTTACCATGATTTTATACTTGCGATTCCATTCGTCGTCGTCTTGCGTCAAGTGTTTCTCCGGCATAAGTCCAGTAATCTGTGCCTGCGACAGGATAATTTGCACCAAGTGCATCTTTTGCAGAAGCAGACAAGCTTGTATTCTCGCCGCTATATTTAACAGTTTGTTGTCCAACAAGTTGAATAACCTTGGCGATAATATTTTCATCTCTACTAAATACAAGTTCCGCTCCAATTGGGATATCAACCATTTTGAAGTTAAATGTGGTTCGCCTTGTTCTTGCTTTATCAATCGCCTGCTGATCTTCTTGTGTTTCTACATAATCCTGTGTTGGTGTCACATTCTCAATTTCTGCAAGTTTTAATGCTGACACTACTCGTTCAGGAGCAATTTCAAAAAACTCTCTACTTGTTCGTACGCGATTATTCATAAAAGCGTCTTGCAGTCGACTCTCAACTTCCTGTGCATTTGCAACAGTACAAGCATAAAAACATTCAAAAGGTAGCGGAACACTTGTTGTATCTAGGCTTCTGATTCTTTGTTCGAGATTTGTTGTCCTGCCAATTTTTACGTAACCTGGCATTCCTTCATTTATTAAAATGTAAACTATTTCATTCATATTTTTATATTATTGAATCCCAACACTAGCTCTCCAACATCTCGGCAAATGTTATTCTTTGACATGCATTTCTTGGCTGTAACACTCATTAGTACATTGCCTGTTTTATTTAATCCCCTTTTCATTATTGACAGTATACCGCAATGTTATTTGAATAGATATGTTGGTTATATTTGCCCCCCATGGCGCGCGGAGCGCGCCATGGGGGGCTGGCGATGCGGTGGGCGGGTGTGGGCTTGGGCTTGGGCTTGGGCTGTATTTATTCTAAAACAAAAAACGCATGTCGGTGCGTTTTTTGTTTTAGAATATTTTGTGACCCTACGGGGAGTCGGACCCCGATTACCACCGTGAGAGGGTGATGTCCTAGCCATTAGACGATAGGGCCGTGTATGTGTGTAGTATGTGTATGTGGCGATGTTGAGCACTCGCCATAGTATTGGTTATATCAAAAAAATACTGTTTTTACCATACCTGATTGATATTTCCGAGAAAAACTATGATATGAGTTTCCACTGCTTGTCTTGGCGCGGTAAATGAACGCTGTCGCTAGGGTTTTTCAATAGAGATTCAACGACGCGTTCAAGCCGTATACTTTGTTGCGACCCCTTTATCAAAAAGATGTCGTTCGGACGTACAAGTGCAGAGAGAATAGCGGATGCTTCTTCCGCCGTACTACATATGTGTATATGTTCAGCACTAAGCCCAGCCTCTTTCGCGGAATGCGCAATGCCCTGAGCACGCACCCCAACGGTGATAAGTATGTCCGCACATCGTGCGGCTAATTCTCCTATGCGCGTATGTTCGGATACGGAATATCGTCCAAGCTCAAGCATGTCGCCCAGAACCGCAATTCTACGCGATGACGGTGTAAGATCACGAAGTGTTGAGAGCGCCTCAACAACCGCTACCGGAGATGCGTTGTATGATTCATCAATGATGATTGACTCCTGCACCCCATCAAGAATTCTTCCTCTTCCGGGTGGCGGCACATATGATGAAAGCCCGAGAAGAGCCTGGTCAATCGGGGTTGAAAGAGCTACGGCAACAGAAAGAGCGCAGGCCGGAGCGAACAGTTGTTGTCGCCCGAGCGCCCCCCGCACGACGACCGGAACGGTCGTCGTGCGGGGGGCTACACCATCACTTATGGTCACTTGCGAACGCATCCCGCGCACGCGCCCCTCTTCAATGAGAAAATCCGGTCGCTCAATATGCACCTGAGCATCTTCGCGCATTCCATACATGATAGTGCGCACCGGAAGGCGCAACGCCATGTCGCGCGCATACAGATCATCGGCTGAAATAATAAGTGGCGCTCCGGGAGCAAGCGCATATGCGGGCATAAACTCTTCTTCGCGCACCGCCTGCGGTGAAGCATATGCCTCAACGTGCACCGGCACTTCAGGCAATCGCGTTACCACCACTACATCAGGTGTAATCATGCGCAATAAATTCGTTATGTCTCCGGACTTACCCGCTCCAACTTCAAGCACCAACATTTTTGGATAGTGATTTGGCAACAACAGCAATGTAAAAGCTTCTTGGAAAACACGCATCCACGCGAAAATATTTCGCCACGGATTTTCCACACCAATTATGGTAAATGGAACACCAAACTCGGTATTGTAACTTTTCTCACTTTTGCGCAAAAAGTGTGTCGGAGAAAGTGCGCAAGCAATGGCATCTTTCGTGGACGTCTTCCCTACACTCCCCGTCACCATAATTACCATCGGTTTATATTTGCGAACAATACCACTTGCCAAAGTTGCAAGAAGCGAAGCGATAAACGTGCGTAAGATTTTTTTCATCATAATGTGTGTGTGATAACAGTACTGCGGTTAGGCTGTATATTGTAATAATTAATCAAAAAGTGAACCATGTCAAACATCGGCTTTGTTAGCGTCTCTGTTGAATACTCATCCATATATGGATCTTTCCCGTTCGGGTAATTCAAATACAGCAAAATTATAAAACGAGGTGCGTGTGCCGGGAAAAAACCAACGTACGAATGAAAGAAGCGGTCTGTATAATATCCACCATCAGGATTTGTCAATTGCGCGGTACCTGTTTTAACCGCCACGGGAATACCGGGGATAACATATTTCCCGTTGTACAGTTCGGTGTTTGTCAGAGCAACCATCATATTTGCAGTTTCGCTTGAGGAAAGGGCGGAAAAAATCCGCTCTTTCTTATTCCACTTCATTGGCACCACTTTCCCAGATGTAAGAATTTTCTCTGTGGCGATATGTGGCTGAACCATTACTCCGCCGTTGGCAACAACACCAAGCGCGCGTATCATCTGCACCGGTGTAATGGCGATACCCTGCCCGAAAGACATCGTATCAAAATCCACCTGTCTTGAACTTTGCAAATTTCCAATAAGACCGTTTACTTCGCCCGGCAAGTCAATGCCTGTTTTCTGTCCGAACAGCTTCATGAAATAATCTTTGAAACGCTGTTGTCCAAGCTGTTCGGCAAGCCACGACGCTCCAACGTTGAGCGACTGCACAATTATCTGCCCAATTGGTATGACACCGCGGCCTTTAAGATCCCAATTACAAATTTTATCACCGTTAACATGTATGCAAGCTGTGTCATCATAGGTAGTTTTTGGTGTAACCACTCCGGCATTCAGTGCGGACGCCATCGTGATGGGCTTCATGATAGAACCAAACTCATACACATTTTGCACCAACGGATTGATAAATGAAGACGTGCTTGCGGTTTGAAAAGTGTTTGGATTATACGTTGGCACACTCCCAAGCGCCACAATCTTCCCGGTTGACGGCACCATAATAATGCCCCCTGCGGATTTTGCATTATATTTTGTACGCAGTGTTTTAAGGTCGGCGAGCAAGTGCGCTTCAACCACGGGTTCAATGCCTGTAACTATATCGCCCTCTTTTGAAGCTTTCGGATCAACAAGAAAAGAGCTACTGTTTGAAAAAATACGCATAAAGAAATTTCCACGGTTTGTTTCATTTCTCACAAGAGCATTGTTATAATAACGCTCAATACCATATTGACCGCTCACCGTGTTGCTATTGTTATATGCTACAAAGCCAATTGTGTGTGCCGCGAGCGTTCCGCCCGGATAATATATCCATTGTTGACGTATAACCATAACGCCGCGCAAGTGCTTTTCTATAATTTCAGACCCCTGCTTCAAAGAAACATGCTCCGCGATTTTTTCGTACGGATCATTTTTCTTATTTATTGCGGTAAAAAAAACCGGCTTATCAATCGGCACGATTGCGTTGAGCGTAGAGTATGTTTGTTTTGGATTTGAAAGTGACTCCGGATCTATGGCAATAAGATATCCGGTTTTTATTGTCGCGGCGGCAATATGTACACCGTCTTTGCGAGTGAAGTAGATATTTCCGCGTGTAAAAGAACCCCTGTTTGACGCATACTGTTCTTTTGCCTTCATTTGATATTGCGCTCCCTCAACAATTTGAACCGTAAACAATCGTACAATGAGCAAAAGAGAGAGTATTCCCAAAACGGTAAAAACGACATAGAGACGAGAATGAAAGATTGCCCACATAACTTTTATGTTACGGCGTACGAATGGAAACCGCCGGACGCGTATCAACGACATATCCTATGTGTACCGGCTTTTCAAAACCGAATCGTTGCGGTTGCATATCATTTATCTCACTTATTTTATTTAGGTAAGATGTTTCAAGCGTGCCGATACGTGCGCGTGTGTCTTGCACCATTTGCGCGGAACGCATACTGACAACGCCATACGACATGACAAACGCCAACAGCCCAATGTATATGAACAGCATCACGATGGTGGCGCGTAAAAGTACCGTGTATAACAATTGCCAATAGTCGGCGGCGGAAACATATGAAGAAACATATTGTGTGTTGTGTGTGTTACGCATAGGTATATTGTGTTGCTGATGATTTCTTTGTTGCGGTGTGTGAACCAACCGCAAAAACACGCAACTTCGCGCTTCGCGCGCGACGATTCGCCGACAACTCTTCCTCAGACGGCACGATTGGTTTTTTGGTAACGAGCGCCCCGCGCCCTTCGTACACCGCATCGCGGAATATATTTTTTACAATGCGGTCCTCAATACTATGAAAAGTAATAACAGCGATTATTCCTCCGTCGCGAGTATAAGACATTGCTGACGTTATGCCGTCGCGTAACGCATTAAGCTCATCATTTATTGCAATGCGAAACGCTTGAAATGTTTTCGTTGCCGGATGTATTTTACGTTTGTGATACCAACCGGGCGTGCCAGCTAAGACCGCCTCAACCAGGTCGGTGGTGGTGAGTATTTTCGCCACTTTGCGCCTGTGTATAATTGAGCGCGCTATGGGACGCGCAAAGCTCTCCTCGCCGTAAGTGCGCAGTGTGTCTGTCAGCTCTTCTTCGGTTGCACTATTAACCATGTGTGCGACGGTATAGGTTGCGCGCTCATCATAGGTCATCAACAAGGGCTCGGCTTCTTGAAATGAAAACCCGCGTCGCACATTGAGCTGAAACCCACTCCACCCGAGATCAAACAGTGATTTGTTAATATATGAAATACCGTTTTTATCCAGTATCGCGGAAAGATTACGAAAATTATCTTGCACCAGCAATGTACGCGCACGAATATGCGAAGCATATTCGTGCGCGCGCTGTAATGCGCTACCATCCGCATCTATACCGATTATTGTCCCATTCTCGCCAAGCATTTTGCCCATGCGGGCAAAATGTCCCGCCCCACCAACGGTTGCGTCCACCACCACATCATCAGGCTGTATTAAAAGCGAATTGATGACCTCATCTGAAAGTACGCTGTGATGAAATGATTTCATAAAAATTATATACCTTGCGAAGTATTAAGTGTTTCCGCAAAAGTATCAGCGTCACGCTCAATTGTTTTCGTATAAGTATTCCAGGAGCGCTCTTCCCATATTTCCACACGATCATTAACACCGGCAACGACTGTTTTGTTGCGCAATGATGCATATGTTCGCAAATAATCCGGAATGAGAATTCTTCCGGACGAATCCACTTCAACTTCCATGGCTCCGGTAAGCATCAATCGCGCGTACGCACGCCCCGCCGAACTTCCGTTTGCATGTCGCGCAATTATTTCAACCTCGCGCTTCCATGTCGCTTTCGTGTAAACGAAGAGGCAACGGTCAAGACCGCGAGTAACAATAACCGCTCGACCGAAATCTTTTCGAAACTTTGCCGGAAATGATATGCGGTTTTTTGTATCAAGTGTGTGGTGATATTCTCCGATAAACATATATTTATTTCATGCGGGTAAAAATGGGAACTCCCACTTCGTCCCACTTATTTATAAGTATATGACACTTTGCCCCACTTTGCATAGTAGTTATCCACACCCGCCATTATCTACGCTCGCCAAATGTAAAAACCACAAAAACGCGTGGACTCACCACGCCCATCCCAATCGAAATACCCCGCTGAAAAATTCCAGCGGGGTATTTCGATTGAACATTTCGGTGTGTCTGAGCGTGACATTTCAGCGGGTCTGAACATTTTGACAAAACCAACACACTGCCGAAATTTTCAATTTCGGCAGTGTGTTCCCGCAAAATATCCCTATTTAATCTTTATTGTTTCGGGCGCAAAAGTGGGAACAACTGTCCCTCACGCACGGAAACTCCTTCAAGAAAACTGAAAAGGCGCTCCGAAACACCAAACCCAAACGTAGGTGGCATACCATATTCAAGTGCCTCCACATAAGAAGTGTCGTTCATTTGCGCCTCGTCGTCTCCCGCCTCACGCAACTCTTGCTGATGACGAAAACGCGCTGCTTGGTCAAGTGGATTATTAAGCTCACTAAAACCCTTGCCCATTTCACTCCCGGCGAGAATTATTTGAAAACGATCTACGGTGCGCAAATCTTTTTTATTACGTTTCGCAAGAGGCTCAAGATATGTCGGTACGCCAATAAGAAATCCGGGGCCGGACAGTGTCTTTCGTATTTGCTTCCAAAGGATATCAATTCCGCGCTCAAGATTAAAGCCAACGCGTCCAAATGAAATGTGGCGGTCCTCAAGAACCCTGCGAACATCTTCTACGGAAGTTTCAAGTGGATCAATACCAAACTCTTTTTCAATAAGCGCTCCATATTCATATCGTTCCCACACAGCATCAAGATTAACTGTAAATTCTCTTATTGAAAAGGTTCGCTTCCCATATACTTTGTCTGCAATGATGCGATATAAATCAGTTACCATATCCATTCCATCTTCATAATCCGAAAACGCTTTATAGAATTCCATTTGTGTGTAATCTTGCGCATGTTCATATGACATTCCTTCATTACGAAAAATACGACCAATCTCAAAAACCTTAGGAAATCCGGCAATCATGAGCCTTTTTTGCCAGAGCTCACCGGCGCTAATGCGTAAATACGCATCAATATCAAGAGCATTATGGTGCGTTACGAATGGGCGGGCATCAGCGCCACCAGTTGTTGTTTCCAGTACAGGCGTTTCAACCTCAATAAAATCTCTCTCCAAAAGATAATTGCGAATAGTGTTCCAAAAAAGTGAGCGTCTGCGAAAGCGCGCCTGCAAATCTTCTGAGAGTAAAATATCCAAATATCGTTTACGATACCTTTCTTCCTCATCTTTAATACCAAACCATGTGTCGGGAATCGGGCGCAATGCCTTTGCAAGCATCCTCCACGAATGAGCAAGCAGAGATTGTGCTCCGCGCTTGGTTGTAAACGCCACACCGGATAGCTCAATAATATCTCCCATATCAACCGTCTCCTCAAAAAGAGAAAACGCTTCTTCACCTACGTCGTCTTTTTTTAAATATCCCTGCATGCGCCCTGTGCCATCATATATATCAAGAAAAAGAGAGCCACCGTGTGCGCGGACAGCCATCACTCGCCCATCAACGGTGGCTGAGTCACCTCGCTCCTCAAGCTTTGCGTGCCCATCAAGAAATTCTTGGATGGTATGCGTACGTGCACTTTTGGATGGATATGCATCAATCCCCTTTTCTTTCAGTTTCTCAAGTTTTTTAATTCGCTCGTTGCGAATGTCCGTAAGAGCCATATATATACTATATCAGATATGCACACTCAATGCCTTTACTCAGGAGATTTTTTTTACCGTGTACGTTTGTTTTCCATTTGGGGTTTCAAACGTGAAAACTTCATTTTTCTTTTTTCCCATAATGGCACTTCCAAGCGGAGAGAGATGTGAGAGTTTTCTCTCACGCATGTCCGCTTCCTCTGACCCGACAATTGTATACTCGTGCGCTTCTTGTTCTCCATCACGACTGATTGACACGACTGAACCAAAACCAACCACATCTTTTTTGTTGGTGCTCTCCATTACTTTCGCATTTTTTATAATGTCACTTAGCCGACGAATACGTTCCTCAACGGATGCCTGTAACTCGCGCGCCTCTTGATATTCTGCATTCTCGGAAAGATCTCCCAACGAGCGGGCATATTCCAAACTCTTTGCAATTTCAGTACGCCTGGTTGTCTCAAGATACTCAAGTTCCTTGTGCATCTCTTCAAGCTTTTCTTGCGAGAGTACTATCTCTGTTTCCTGTTGTTCATTCATATAATTTCAAACGTATTGTATGTATTGTACGTGAGTATGAAAAGAGTGCAAGTGCTCTGTTGGATTGGAACCCCAACCAACGCTGGTGTCTAACCTAAACATTCATATAAAATCACCCAAGATAAGCCGAGATGTCATCATAGAACCGCCATCTTAAATTGAAATCTAACTTCAATATTGGTTCAATAGTCCATCACGTGGTACCTGGTATAAATAAAATCGGACATCTAAATCGGACATCGGATGTCCGATTTTACATCCCCCCCGGATATAGTGTCAGAGACACTATATCCGGGGGGGGGGGGATGTCTTTCACTGCACTGGAGTGGACGACGACAAGAGCCCTTGCGAATGCAATGTTTGGAAAAACTCTTTCATAACCGTTGTGGCATCCTCTCCTTTCCCGGAAGGACCTCGCCCAAGCACTACGGCAAAAGCATATTGCGGATTTGTATACGGATAAAATCCTTCAATCCATGAATTATCATACTGATTGCGTATACCAACTTGTGCGGTTCCGGTTTTTGCGGCTATCGCAAGATAGGGAAAGTCCAGTTGCCACGCAAGCGCGCTTGCCACCGCCTCACGCATCCCTTCTCGCACTACTTCAAAATTTGCTTGCGATACTCGTATCTGTTTGAATTTCGGAACCACCCCCGCAAGCAGTGTCGGTGTTAATAATTTCCCACCGTTTGCCACGGCGGAAATTGCTCGCGCCATTTGTATTGGTGTCACCTGCATTGCATATTGTCCTATAGCGGTAAAATAAGTATCGCCAAGATACCACGGCTTGTGCAAGACTTTTTCTTTCCATGCAGGCGTTGGAATGAGCCCGCTCTTTTCATTCGGCAAATCAATCCCCGTCTTGCTACCGATTCCGAATTGGCGATACCAATAATCCAACCGCTTGATGCCAAGCCCTTTTTGCGAGCCAAATCCTCCACCAACCGTATAGAAAAAGACATCAGACGACCATGCAATCGCTTTTCGTACTGAAAGTACGCCCAGCGCTTTCCACCCCTTGTACAAAAATATCTTTCCCGGATGATATGGGTCTTTGATAATAAGGAAACCCTTGTCATCAATGGTTGTGTTTGGGGTGATGATTTTATCAGTCAACGCTCCGGCAGCAATAAATGGCTTGACGATTGAGCCCGGCGCATATAAACCCTGTACCACCTGGTCAAGATAAGGATGCCGCGCGTCTGTATTATATGAAGCAATTGTCTTTGCGGGGCGCCCGCTTGAAAGCACATTCGGATTATATGTCGGATAGGAAGCAATGGCGCGCACGGCGCCGGTATGCACATTCATAAGTACCGCCGCACCACTTTGAAAATCATTTCGTGTGGCGACATCGTTTAGCGCTTTCGTAAGGGCACGCTCAGACGATGCGTCAATGGATAGGTGGAGGGTTTTCCCTTTGTGCGCAGGCACGATGGTGCCCTGCGAATACACTTTCCCCACAGCATTTACTTCAGTTAGCACCGTACCGTTTGAGCCGGTTAACATTGTATTGTATTGCGCCTCAATGCCGGCAATTCCCTTTTCAACAATATCGTAATATATTCCGGAAGAATCTTTTTTCGGGTACGAAACATACCCCACTATTGAGCCCATCGCCGGGAGCAAGTACTCACGACGCACGTCTCCCTGTGCGTTCTCTTCGTTGTCTGCAAGAACCGCTTCGTTTACACCGACAATTACACCGCGCGGAGCAAATAACACCGATGAACGAATATGGTTTTGCTTACTCTCTTTTGCAAATGCACCACCTTGAACAATTTGTAATTTCCCAGTTTGCAAAAGTATGATAATGGCAATTACTCCAAGTGAGACAAAAAGTCCGATGAAAGTTTTTGGAGATATTGGGCGCTCCAGCCTGCCCTGAAATCTTCCGCGGTCAAAACCGGATACATTTGTCGCATCAAGAAATATCTCATCCGGTGCTATCTCATAATGATGATGGGCTTTCTTTTTGAAAAATCTTGAACGCTTTATTCTGGGGGGAAATTTCATACGCTACGCACATACGTTTTTATGACGTACTTAAGAAAAAACATGGACGCCGTTGCTCCGGCACCGACAACGGTACCAATCGGAAAGAAGAAGCCGTGCGGGATCATGTATAAAATATCAAACTCAATGCCTATGGCAAGCGAGGCGAAAGGATATCGCCATGATGAAACGATGGCGAGCACGGCGGTATATTGCCACGGGAATAAAAACGGAGAAAAAAGCGCGCCAATAAAAAACGCCACATATATCATGGCATTGTGCGATGTGTTACAACAACCGCAGAGAGTGAGAATATATTTATAAATGGTTTTATGCGTAATGTTTCCATCGCCTCTCCCGTAACTGCGTCAATCCCAACCACACGCCCAATCGCAAAAGAAGGTGCGCCGGGAATAAATACCAAATTACTTTTGGCTATGCCGGCGCGGTGAGGTACGGAAGCGGTAAATGTACCGGCACCCGTTCCCTTCAAAACAACGGGGATGCGCGTAGTTCCGACCCATGCGGTTGTTGCAATTCCGGGAGAAGAAAAGAGCAACACCCGCGCCACATAAGGTGAGACTTCTTTAATCGTACCGATGGGAATACCGCCCGAGGCAATCACAATATCACCAATCACACTGCCGGACTTTGCACCGGCATCAATAATGAGCGTATCGTATGGTGATTGCCTCGGGCGCTCAAGAACATTTGCCACTACGCCCCGCGCACGTGGCGTAGTGGTTCCAATAAGTGCGGTAAGGGTGCCCATGCGCGCTGAAAGCGCGCGGTTTCTATTTATGAGTGCTTCATTTTGCAAAATGAGCGCATGGTTTTCATTATATAAATTTCGTTTGTTTGAAAAGAGAATAAAAACCGATGAGGTATTTTTATCTACGTAAGAACCCGCGGAGAAAACCGGCGTCATGACGGTTAAAAATGCTCCCGGAGCAACAAAACGGAACAGTGCAAATGCCACCACCACAGCAAGGACTATACTGCCACCGGAAAAAATGCGCGGGGTTAAAAGCGCGCTACGTTTGTGAGAGAATTTCTTCTTCATGAAGGAAAATTTCTTTAAATAATTCCGGGTTTTCCGTGATGATACCGGTACCGCGTGCGACCGCCGTAAGTGGGTCTGCAGAAACTCGCACCGGCACTCCCAGCATCTTTTCAAGCAATTCCGGAAGGCCACGCAAAAGTGCGCCACCCCCAAACACCACCACTCCGCGCTCAAGAATATCAGAAAGAAGCTCCGGCGGAGTCTGTTCAATCACTTCTTTGAGAGCATCCAAAAGCCCATCAAGCGAAACAGCAAGGGACTCGCGCACGTGCGCATCGGTGATGATTATTTCTCGTGGAAGCCCAGTGGCAAGATCGCGCCCACGAACAGCACGCTCTATCGGTTCCGGCAACGGCAACGCCGAGCCGACCCCTATTTTTATTTCCTCAGCGGTACGTTCACCAACCAAAAGGCGGAACTCACTGCGTATGTAATCAATGATATTTTCATTAAATCTGTCTCCGGCAATGTGTGAACTCTTTGAGGCAACCGACCCGTTGAGCGACAGCACGGCAATGTCACATGTCCCACCACCAATATCAAGCACCATCGTTCCGAATGCCTCATGTATGGGGAGCTTGGAGCCGACGGCGCCCGCAATCGGCTCCTCAACGATGTGCACTTCACGCGCACCCGCCGCCACCGCCGCATCACGCACCGCACGACTTTCCACATTAGTTACACCTGTTGGCACACCGATTACCACTCGCGGGCCGAACAGTCGCGTGCGATCTTCCTGCGCCTTGTGAATAACATACTCAAGAAGCTCTTGAGTGATTTCAAAATCAGAAATGACACCGTGGGAAAGCGGTTGCACCGTACGTATGTGCGGTGGAGTTTTCCCAAGCATCTTTTTCGCCTCATGCCCGACAGCGACGAGCTGATTTGTTTTTACATTAACCGCAACGACCGTCGGCTCATTGCGTATGACTCCTTTGCCCCGCACATACACAAGTGTGTTTGCCGTGCCCAAGTCAATGCCGATGTCATTTGAAAAAAAAGGTTGTGTAAAAAATTTTGCCATGTTTTTATATTTGCGAGCGCGATAATGCCAAAGCCGCCTCACGAGTAATGCGCATCGTCTCGCCGGTCACACGGTTAACAACTTCTATCATCTCAGTATTTACAGCCTCCTTCCCAATGATGAGACGTCGCGGAATGCCGAGTAAATCACTGTCGGTAAATTTTTCGCCGGCGCGCGCATCACGGTCGTCATACAACACTGAAACTCCTTTTGCTGTCATTTCTTCGTAGAGCAAGTCTGCATATTCGCGTACACGCTCATCAGTTCCGGCAAGCGATAGTAAATGTACATCAAACGGAGCAACAACTTCCGGCCACACAAGCCCTTTTTCATCGGAAAAAATCTCCGCAATAACACCCATCAATCGTGCCGGTCCGATACCATAACCGCCCATATATACTGGCACTTGCTCTCCCTTTTCATTTGCATAATGCAACCCAAGCGCCTCGGAAAACTTTGTACCAAGATTGAATATATTTCCCACCTCAGCCGCGCGCGCCTCGTTGAGATTTTCTTTATGCACACCAGCTATTTTATATACGTCTTCGTCATTATAAACTTCTTTATTTATAGCGAGCTTTTTTTCTTTATCAAAAAAAATGGTATCTTCGCCGGCATCACACAATGTCTGGAATTCATGTGAATATTTGCTAAATGAACCACCCGAAGCAAAAGTACGATACGTGCGATCTCCTATGCCAACGCGATTGAAAATACGCTCATACGCTCGCGTGGCGTTTTCATAAAACTCTTCATGCTGTGCTTCGTCTGCAGAGAAAGAATATAAATCTTTCATAATAAATTCACGGGTGCGCATAATTCCAGATTTTGCGCGAGTTTCATTTCTGAATTTGTTTTGAAATTGATACACATATCGTGGCAAGTCTTTGTACGAAGCGATGTGTTCGGACATAAGCGAGGTAATGGCTTCTTCGTGTGTATTGGCAAGCCCGAGCGGACCACCATTTTTAAGCGCGGTCTTAAACCAAATATCAAGAACCTCATCATCCCATCTTCCGCTTGTTTTCCATTTTGCCGGATCCTGCAACGTGGTGAGAAATATCTCCTGCCCACCAAGAGCGTTCATCTCTTGGCGAATGATGGAAATAATATTGTTGAGCACCCGCAACCCAAGCGGAAGATATGAATAAACCCCGGCGATTTCTTTGTGTATATATCCCGCACGAATAAGAAGGATGGCATTTTTGGACTGCTCATCTGAAGGTGCCTCTCGGCGGGTTTTTGTAAAAAGCATTGACTGGCGCATAAGTACTTTCCATTATACGCGATAATTCCAAATCGTAAAATCGTGGTGAATAGTGGAAGCACATATACTTGCTCGCCACCCCCCATTGACAAGCTCTAGCCGGCCACAAACCAACGTTGTACCCAGCCCCCACCCCGCGAGGCTTTGCCTCGCGGGGTGGGGGCTGGGCGAAACAACGAGCACTAAAACAAAGGAGTCAGACCAATTTATTAATCACTTCTGCTTATCCTTGGCGTAGAGATATTGTATTATATGACCAAAGAAAAAAATGGCTCCTGACCCCCATTAACCCACTGTACTGACTACGTTTACCCTGTCAATTATCTACACTCTAGAGAAATCGCAGTCCACCCAGAATTTCCTCTGGTTGTATATACTTTTTTCGATGTCCCACCTCCTTGGCTAGCATACGGAGTACAAGATTTGCCTCGAAACTGCGATTTCGAATCCCAATAGCCCGATAAACAAACGCGACAATCCAGAGTTGTTCGACATATACCATTGAGGCAAATGCTTCCACGAACATCCAGCTTGCCTTTTGGATTCGTCGTCCCGATGCCTACATTGCCGGAACTACGAATGGTAATCTTGGCGACGTTTGAGGGACCAATCATTGTGGAATTGTAGTCGTTGTTGGTGATTCCTGAGCCAAAGGCAGAGGAATTCCAGCCAGTTACGTAGTTACGATAGCCAAAGGCAGAGGAATTCACGCCAATTACAGTTATGTAGTTACCATAGCCAAAGGCAGAGGAATTCACGCCAAGTGCAAGGTTCTGAGCGCCAAAGGCAGAGGACTTCCAGTTAGAGGAAACATTATTTATACCAAATGCTGATGAGTAGTCAGAAGAATTATTATCAAATCCAAAAGACAGACCACCACGAGAAAGATTATATTCACCAAAAGCACTACTGCCACCAGAAAGAATCGTATTATACATACCGATAGAGGAAGAAAGATTGCCATTGTTTTTATTACCTATTCCGACAATAATATCATTTCCGTTTGATGATAATATATTGGCTCCTCCAACAGAGTATGCCTTCCCTGTTTCTATATTAATATCACCGGCAACATCCAGTTTACTAATCGGATTCGTCGTCCCGATACCCACATTACCGTTTGCCACAATAAGTCCGTATGGTGCTCCTACTG
>CAZFHH010000012.1:0-20624 GCA_964518755.1 uncultured Candidatus Saccharibacteria bacterium | reverse complement strand
ATAACTTCACCTATAAGCACATATGTTGTAAGATGGAAAAATAAGAACAAAATAAGAGGGCTTGAATCAGGGAAATAAAGAATCAGAAAGACAAAAAGAGAGAAAAGAAAGGAGACGTCGCATAGAGGTCTAGTGCGCTCGCTTGGAAAGCGAGTAGGGGGAAACCCCTCGAGGGTTCGAATCCCTCCGTCTCCGCCAAATTAACTTTCTTGCGCCAAAAGCCCGGGCGTACCGGGCGTCCGTGCTTTCACAAAGTGATGTACAATGTAGTTGTTGATGATTACAAATTGTCATGAGTAATAAAGCAATTAGAAAAATATATACATGAAAAGATTTATGGTACAAAAAATACCACAAAGCGACATTTTTTCACGCAATAAAAAAATAACTATGAAGACGATTTTATATATGGCCACATCAGTAAATGGATACATCGCGAAAGCAGATGGTACCACGCCGTGGTCTGATGACGAATGGAAAGCCTTTTCAGAAATGGTGCATACTTGTGGAAACATAGTTATCGGTAAAAATACTTATGGTGTTATGTGTCAGTGCGGTGAGTTTGAAAACATTGGCAACCCATTTGTTGTTGTGGTATCGCACAGCGATTTAGATAATCAGCCGGAAAATGTTGTGCGAGCAGGGTCGCCAAAACATGCGCTCAAAATTTTACAAGACAAGCTTTTTGACAACGCGCTTGTTGCCGGCGGAAATACACTCAATATTTCTTTTTTGAATGACAGCATGGTTGATGAAGTATACTTAGATATTGAGCCACTTGCTTTTGTGGGTGGTATTAAGCTATTTGCAAACTTACAGTGTGATACAAAACTCAAATTGCTAGATATGCGAAAGGTTGGGAGTGATACTGTACAACTACATTATAGGCTTTTAAAATAACCACGGGGAAAGCTTGTGCTCTTTGTATGGCCGGGAGTCATTTTTCTGAAAAATGGAGATTAAGTAAAAAGGCTCCCGGAGCCTTTTCTCTGGAAAAAGTGTCTGTGAGAGATCTTCTGTAGAGCCGTGGTTTTATACAAGGTTTAACCTTGTAAAATCTTGGTCGAGGACTGCTATATATGGTGGACGCGTACAATGTTTTAGATACACACATATGGCGGTTTTAGTTAATTGATAATAACACCTCATTTGGTGTTTTTCCATTAAGACCGCAGTGTTTCAAATCATTGTAATACATATTCCACAATCTCACTCTGTATTTTAACTCTTCAAGACTTTTAAATTCAGTACGGTCATAAAATGCTTCTTGGTCACTCCTGTGACTTCTCTCCACTTTCCCGTTTTGCGACGGGTTCCCGGGGTCTATCAGATAGTGAACAATGTCTCATTCTCTGCAAAACTTATCCAATATGTGTTCTCCGGGGAACATAAGATCACTTCGATAGTATCCGCAGTATCTATTGGCAACGGCAATTGGGGTGGTGCCGTTTGGTTTTTTCTTTGCGTATGCCGGCACCTTGCCAATGGAATATCAAGCTCTCTTTTTGACTGTTGCCATTGCGGTACTTAGTGCGGTGTTGTACCGGTATCGGTTGCCACAAAGGGAACTATAGCCGGCATATTTTTTTGTGTTGCGTGCGCGCGTGTATGTATAATCTAGGATACTTTTCTTGCTAAGAAATATATGCTTGGTCCGAACCAAAAAAATGCCAATACTTTTTGTGTGAATTTTTCAATGAAAAGAAGAAATGGAACTGGGAAAATCTTTTTTATGAAAGTAGAGCGGAAATTTGAAACACTTAAAATCTCAATCACTTCAAAGTTACTTGATTTCAACAGTGCTGAGATGTCTTTTGGATTATGGTTTACGAATATTAAATCATCTTCTCGCCCAGACTTAATTATTTGATTACCGGAATCAGCATTCTTATGTTTTTTTACAAAGATTGACCGTATTCTATTTTTGAAGTTGAGCTTGTTTGGTATTTCCAAGATAAGATATCCACCCGGTTTTAGAATTCTATTCATCTCTTTGAAAACTTCTTCGGGATTGGATATGTAATGGAAAACTCTCAAACACAGCGCGGAATCATAATGCGCATTCGGCAGTGTTGTTTCTTGGACATTGGCAAGTACTATTTTTGAATTTCTTTTCTCTTTCATTTGTCCTTGGGCCTCTTTGAGCTGATCAATTGAAGAATCAAGAAGCGTAATTTCTTTCCATAACTTTTCATATACATGAACCATTCGCCCGGGCCCACACCCCATGTCAATAAAGTTTAGGTGTGCGACGGATTTGTCTTTGGTAATGATTGAGAGAAGCCGTGATACTGCAATCTCATCTGCTCCATTCTCATAATTTCTCCCATTCCAAAAAGCCGTATAATCATAATTATCATAAAAATTTGACAGAGTATCGGTTGACATGAAATATATTTTAGGATTACTTATTATTATTTTATCAAATGAAATGCGTTCGAGCAACAAAGTGGGGTGAGATTTTCTCTGTTGACAGCATGGGTACACTTATCGTTTGGCGGTTTTCACCTGCCGGTTTCGTCACCAAGTGGTACCTGGATATAAAGTAAGACGTCGGTTTTCCATTCCTATGCAAAACCGGTGCATTGAATGTCGCCCCCGTGCTCGTTCACACGACAATCCCGCTCGGGATGTCGTACATGTAATTATTATTATCAGTCCTATACGTGGGAAGCACAAGACTGCCATTGCTGGACATTCTCATTAGTGGGACCCTATCACTACTGGTTCCAAATTTATTTTTTGTTACCACTTCCGTTCCCAAAAGATCTACTCCAAGGTCGTCATAATTTTCCATTCGCTCTGGGTGGAGCAGAAGGATTGCGCAAAAGGAATAGAAATCCAATGGAAATTCTCTACATCCGCTTCTGAACATTTTTTAAAGGTGTCTTCATTTGAGCAGTTCACATACTCTCGCCCAAGTTGAGCGGCAATCAAAACGATTTTCTGTCCTTGTTGTCTGTGCCCCGTTAACAGTTTTGCGCGCATCGTTTCCGGGTGAAGTTGCCATACCCTGGGTCGTCCATTGTCATCTCTTGATTGGATGTAATTATCCAGCGAATACTTTCTAGAGAGCATTAATTTTATGAACGTACACGCCAGATTATATTCGCTATCGATAGAAGAGACATTTTCACCCTCCGGTGGGTGAGGGGTGGAGGGAATTGCGAAGATACCTTCCATCACTTCTGATTCTCTTCCTATTATCATTTCATCAGCATACTCATGTGTTGCGTCCGGATTCAAACCGAAAACTTCCGCGCAATGCTCAATCTCCTCTTTTATGGATTTTACATTTATGTTATACGACCAATTTTCCACTAATTTACTTCTTTTGTTTTCCATAATATCCTCGGCGGTTGCAGAATGGCGGAATGGTAAGAACATCTTTTCCAGTATAAACTTAGCAATAGATATTGCAAAAAGCAAGCCACGCCTCATGGCAAACGTATGTTTGCCATGAGGCGTGTACGTAATCCACGTTTTTGCGTATGAACGCTTGCATTGTATATAGTGTTCTGCTACACTCTTAAATAACACCAGAGGAGCGATTGAGTACCGATAGGCATCTGGAGGATATATAGCATAAAAAGAAGCGTCTGAAACGCAGACGTTGTTATGGTGTCTTTATTAGATTGGGATCTAATTTTCTAAACAAATGAGTACGCAAAAACTTCCTCAGAAAACGTTCGGTGCATATCATCCTGCAAAAATCGCTCTTCCGGATCTCGTCGCACATCAACGAGATTCATTTGCGTGGTTTTTGAAGCAGGGCATTAAAGATTTGTTGAAAGAGTTTTCACCAATCAGTGACTATTCCGGAAAAAGGTTTGAGCTTTATTTTGAAGATTTTGAAATAAGTGAGCCACGACACGATGAGCTGTTTGCTCACGAAAACCTGCGTACATACGAAACTCAAATGAAAGTATCGGTACGTTTGGTAAACAAAACACTTGGAACGGAAAAGACGCAAGATATTTTTCTCACTTCAATTCCAATGATGACTCCACATGGAAGCTTCATTGTTTCCGGCGTTGAGCGCGTTATCGTGCCACAGCTTGCTCGGTCTTTCGGAGCTTTTTTCCTTTCTGAAATAAACAAGGGGCACACGTGTTTCGGAGCGAAAATTATTCCATTGCGCGGTGTGTGGATAGAAATGGAATCAGACATAGACGGTGCATTGTATGTAAAAATTGACCAAAAGAAAAAGTTTCCCGTTACGCAACTTCTGTCCGTATTTGGTGCGGGGCTCCGCAGTGAAATGTTAAATCTATTTAAGGGTGATGAAACTGCAATCGCCGCTCTTCAAAAAACACTTGAATATGACGCCACCACCTCAATGAATGAGATATATATTGATATTCATAAAAAATTGCGTGACGGCGACCTTACTACTCCGGAAAATGCGAAGACACACATACAAACGTTATTTTCTACAGAACGTTATGACCTTTCTCGCGTTGGGCGTTATCGCCTCAATCAACGATTTGATTTGCCTGTTGATAACAAGCATCTTGGGAATCACTCGCTTTCACTTGAAGATTTGGTGCGTATCGTGCGTGAAATAGCGCGCCTTAATGCGGACCCATCAGCCAAGCCGGACGACATTGATCACTTAGGTTTTAGGCGCGTGCGTTTTGTTGGAGAATTATTGCAATCTCGCATTCGTGTCGGTATGTCGCGCATGAAGCGAAATATCCAAGACCGCATGTCAACCATTGAGAGCGAAACCACGCTCCCAATCACCCTTGTCAATCCTCGCCCACTTCAGGCGGCAGTGCGTGAATTCTTTACAGCCAACCAGTTGGCACAATTCATGGACCAACAAAACATCCTTTCGGAACTTGAAAATATGCGTACTCTTTCAGCGCTTGGTCCCGGAGGACTGACACGCGAGCGCGCCGGTTTTGAGGTGCGTGATGTGCACCCTTCTCATTATGGACGTCTGTGTCCGATTCATACACCGGAAGGTCAAAATATCGGGCTCATTTTGCACTTGGCGCTCCATGCGCGAACAAATGAGTTTGGTGTTATTGAAACTCCTTATGTACGAGTATTAAAAGGTAAAGTAACTGATGATGTGGTGTATCTTAACGCTCTTGAAGAGGCGAAGGAAATAATTACCCACAGTGCAACGCTTTTAGATGATAAAGGTTATATCAAAGATGACGTCGTTGAGGCGCGTAGTGAAGGTAATTCAGCATTTGTAAAAAGAGAAGATGTCACCCTTATGGACGCCTCGCCATATCAAATGTTTTCCGTTGCGCCGTCACTTATTCCTTTCGTAAACAATGACGATGCGGCACGTGCGCTCATGGGTTCAAACATGCAGAAGCAGGCAACCCCGTGCCTTATTCCGGAGGCTCCTTTGGTTGCAACAGGCATTGAAGAACATGCAGCGCGCAGCACGGGGCGACTCGTCATTGCGGATGAGTCAGGTGAGGTTGTATATGTGGACTCGCGCACAATTACCATTTCCACATCAAAGAAAGATGAGCCACATACATATCGTTTGCAGGGGCTTACAAAAAATAATCAAAACTCTGCATTTGCGCAACGACCGAGTGTTTGCATGGGAGATCACGTTAAGAAGGGTGATGTCATTGCGGATGTTACTTCTTCAGAGCATGGACAACTTGCTCTTGGTCAAAATGTGCGTGTCGGTTTTATGAGCTGGTTCGGAGCAAATTATGAAGATGCCATCATTATTTCCGAGCGATTGGTTGAGGATTCAAAATTTACCACAATTCACATTGAATATTTTGAATGTGTCGTACGCGATACGCAACTTGGAGCTGAGGTAACCACTCACGATATTCCAAATGTTGGTGAGCTCCGATTGAAAAATCTTGATGAAGAAGGGGTGGTGCGTATCGGCGCCGAGGTACGCCCGGGGGATATTCTAGTTGGAAAAGTAACTCCAAAAGGAGAAACACAGCTTACTCCGGAGGAGCGCCTACTGCGCTCAATTTTCGGTGACAAAGCGAAAGATGTAAAGGATTCATCATTGCGAATGAGCGGTGGAAAGCGTGGTCGTGTCATCAATGTACGTGTATTTTCTCGTGAAAACGGTGACCAACTTGAAAGTGGTATTCTTAAAAAGATTGTTGTTACTGTCGCACAGGCGCGTAACGTTGCGGTGGGTGACAAGCTCGCCGGGCGTCACGGCAACAAAGGTGTCATCTCTCGCGTGCTTCCGGTTGAAGATATGCCTTACGATGAAGAGGGCAATCCTCTTGACGTTATCCTTACTCCGCTCGGTATTCCGTCTCGTATGAACCTTGGGCAGATTCTTGAAATGCACCTTGGGCTTTCCGCACACACCCTTAATTATCAGGCGGTGGTACCACCGTTTGCCGGGGCTACTGTAAACGAAATAGGGAATGAGCTTGAACTGGCCGGATTTCCTCGTACAGGGAAAATACCACTATTTGATGGGAAGACCGGGGAGAAATTTGCACAACCTATTTCCGTCGGGTATATGTACATACTCAAACTGCACCATATGGTTGAAGATAAAATCCACATGCGTTCAATCGGTCCGTATTCGCTCATCACACAGCAGCCACTTGGTGGAAAGGCACAAAACGGCGGACAACGTTTTGGCGAAATGGAAGTCTGGGCGTTGCTTGGATATGGCGCTGCCTATACATTGCGAGAAATGCTCACTATAAAGTCAGATGATATCCAAGGGCGTTCCGCCGCATTTGACGCTATTGTCAGGGGCGAACCGATTAGTCACGCCGGCACACCGGCATCTTTCTCGGTACTTATTAATCAGATACGCGGACTCGGTCTTGATATTAAGCCGATTGAAAAACCGTCAAATCCGGGAATAGAATAATCATATTATATTATGGCAACATCATCTTTTTCAAAACGAAAGCCCGCACGAGGACGTCAACAATGGAATGCGTTGCTTCTTACGCTTGCATCACCGGAGCGCATCCTTGAGTGGTCATCCGGAGAAGTGACGAAACCGGAAACAATAAACTACAGAACACAGCGGTCTGAAAAACACGGACTGTTTGATGAAAAGATATTCGGACCTGAAAAGGACTACGAATGTTACTGTGGTAAATATAGGGGCATCCGATATAAGGGCATTGTATGTGACAAATGTGGTGTTGAGATAACTCGCTCCGTAGTGCGTCGTGAGCGTATGGGTCACATTGAATTGGTTACACCGATTTCTCACATTTGGTTTTTGCGAAATGTACCAAGCAGAATGGCATTGATACTCGGTATCCCACGTGCGGATCTTGAAAAGGTTATTTACTTTGCCGGTTATATTATCACCAAGGTGTCGGAAGACACAAAAAAACGCCTGTTGAAAGAGCTTGATTCTGAATATAAGACAAAATATCAAGAAGCGCAGACAGATGTGGCGCGTGATTCTCTGAAAGAGAAAATGATAAAGGCGCGCGGAGAAATTGACGGGTTGGTTGCAGGGCGTGTTCTTGATGAAATTGAATACCATCGCTTTTCGGTGAAGTACTCCACGCTATTTGAAGCGCACATCGGCGCCGAAGCGATTTATAATATTTTTAAGGAAATAGATTTGAAAAAACTGCAATCTCTATTGGAGGAGCGTTATACAAAAGCTCCAGCAGCCGAGCGCGAGAAAATATCAAAACGATTGTTGCTCATCAGTGGAATGATTACCGCGAAGATACGTCCGGAATGGATGTTCTTAACTCGTATTCCGGTTATCCCGCCGGCATTGCGTCCGATGGTTGCACTTGATGGTGGTAGGCACGCAACATCAGATGTTAATGATTTGTATCGTCGTGTTATCAACCGCAACAATCGTCTGAAGAAACTCAAGGATGTGCACGCTCCGGAAGTTATCCTGCGTAATGAGCATCGTATTTTGCAAGAAGCGGTTGATTCGTTGATAGACAATTCAATTCGCAAGAGTGGTGCCAACGCAGGGGCCATGACCCCGTCGCAACGTCGTCCGTTAAAATCACTTGCAGATTATCTCAAGGGTAAACAGGGGTATTTCCGACAAAACCTATTGGGCAAGCGCGTAGACTATTCAGGACGTTCGGTTATTGTGGTTGAGCCTGATTTTGAGCTTGATGAGTGTGGTCTTCCAAAGCATATGGCACTTGAACTTTTCCGGCCGTTTGTTATTGCGGGGTTGTTTAAGAGAGAATTGGCATTTAACATTCGTGGTGCGGGCAGACTCATTGAGGATGGCGCTGTTGAGGTGTGGGAAATTCTTGAAGAAGTCATTCAAGGGAAATATGTTTTGCTTAACCGTGCACCAACTCTTCACAGGCAAGGTATTCAGGCATTTCGTCCACGGCTTATTGAGGGCGATGCCATACGTTTGCACCCTTTGGTGTGTCCTGCGTTTAATGCGGACTTTGATGGGGACCAAATGGCCGTGCATGTTCCGCTTTCTCAAGAAGGACAATGGGAAGCAAAGCATATTATGAGCGCAAATGAGAATATTCTTAAGCCGGGAAGCGGTACGCCGGTTATCGCGACTTCACACGATATCGCACTTGGTACCTATTGGCTCACCAAAGAAACAAAAGGAGCCCGCGGAGAGGGAAATTATTTCACCTCGCCAAATGCCGCTGTGCTTGCGTATGATTACGGGGCAATTGATATTCACGCACCCATACATGTTCATCCGGCTTCCGACAAGGGGCGATATGCTCAGTTTGAGGATAAAATATTTGAGACAACGGTTGGCAGGATTTTATTTAACACAGTTTTGCCATCGGACTATCCGTATGTTAACACTGCTGTCACAGAAAAGGTTCTTGGAAGCATCATAAATGACAGTATTGAGCGCTATGGTCTTGGGAGGATACCATCTATTGCAAACAATATTAAGCATTTTGGATTTGAGTATGCAACGCGCGCGGGTATCACATGGTCATTTAGCGATATATCAGTACCGAAAGAAAAGGGTTCAGCTATTGCGGCGGCTCGTGAAAAAATATCTCGTGTTGAAGAAGATTATAAAAATGGATTGCTTGGAGAAGATGAGAAATATCGTATGGATATTGAAATATGGCATGATGCCAAACAAGAAGTTGAAAAATTGGTTGCCGAAACACTTGAGCCGGAAAGTTCCGTGTACGACATCATAACTTCCGGCTCTCGTGGTTCTATGGGGAATCTCACGCAGATGGTTGGCATGAAGGGACTTATTCAAAGCACGTCTGGCAAAATTATTGATGTGCCGATTATTTCTTCAATGATGGAGGGACTTAATCCAATTGAGTACTTTATGTCTACGCACGGATCACGCAAAGGGCTTACCGACACCGCTCTTGGCACAGCCCGTGCCGGATATCTCACAAGACGATTGTTTGACGTTGCACAAGACTCAATCATTACTACGATAGATTGTGGTACAAACAGCGGTGTTTCAATTAGTAGGACATCGATTTCCGGTGTGCAGGTTGATTTTGCGGGAGTGTTGCGCGGAAGAACTTTGTCGTCTAACGCAGTAACAAAAGAGGGTGAGGTTTTGTTGAAAAAGGGAACTTATTTGACAAAAGAGCTCGCCATTGAAATTGCATCATCTGATATTGATACGGTCATGGTTCGTTCTGCACTTTTCTGCGACAATCACTTTGGTGTTTGTCAAGTGTGTTATGGCATGGATCTTGCGTCGCTTGAGCCGGTTGAGCAGGGAACCGCGGTTGGAACCATCGCGGCACAGGCAATCGGAGAGCCAGGAACCCAGCTTACCATGCGTACGTTCCATGCTGGCGGTGCCGCGAGTGTCGGAGGAGATATCACCCAAGGACTTCCGCGCGTTGAAGAGATATTTGAAAAACGTACGCCAAAAAACCCGGCGATTGTGTCAAAAACGGACGGTGTTGTTACTTCAATTGAAGACAAAGATGGTGTCAGGGTCATTATGGTTACTCCACCGGCAGGGCAAGGAAAAAAAGACGGGTCACCCATGGCATATACAATTACGTATCCTCGCCAGCCGATTATAGAAGTCGGTGCGTCTGTTAAAAAAGGGCAACTGTTGACCGATGGTTCCGCGAGTTTGGACGAGCTTTTCCTGTATGCCGGTAGAGAGGCTACGCAAGAATACATGATTGTGGAGGTCAGTAAAATATATGAATTGCAAGGGGCGAAAGTTTCGCGAAAGCACATTGAGGTGGTTATGCGACAAATGTTTTCTCGTGTACGCATTGTTGAAAGCGGAGATTCTGACTTTGCGGTGGGAGATGTTATTGACGAGTGGAGATTTGCCATTTCGGTCGTTGAAGAAAATGAAAAAAATACTCTTCCTCCAAAAGCGAAAGCGATTATACTTGGGATTAAAGAATCAGCGCTTTCACGACAAAGCTTCTTGTCCGCAGCATCTTTTGAGCAAACAACAAAAGTACTTATCACCGCCGCACTGAAGGGAAACGTAGATACATTACGCGGACTCAAAGAAAATGTCATTCTGGGCCGCATCATTCCTGCTGGTACCGGTTTTGCCGGGAGTAAAAAACAAATTGCCATATCAAAAATGCAAGAACAACAGCAAAAACTGCAAGAAGAAAAAGAGGCACAAAGAGAGCGAGATGCCATCGCTGCACAAGCCGCACTTGATGAAGTGTCCGCGGCATAAATCAATCGCCTATGCCGAACCGAGATACGGTTCAGGAAATTAAAGAAAAGCTCTCCGTCCTTGACGTAGTGCAACCATACGTTAAGATGGTGCGTTCCGGAAAATATTGGAAGGGTAACTCACCCTTTAACAAAGAAAAAACGCCATCCTTTTTTGTTTCTCCGGACCGAGGGACATATTATTGTTTCTCGTCGGGGCAGGGTGGTGATATGTTCACGTTCATTGAGAAAATGGAGGGAGTTGATTTTAAGGGTGCACTTAAAATACTCGCAGATAAGGCGGGGGTGCACATTCACGCATATGACGGCGGGGTTAATCGTTCGTTTGTTGAGCGTTTGCGTGATGCACATGCTCATGCCGGGCAATTCTTTGCAAGAGCACTTACGAAAGAAACGCCCGCATGGGAATATGCCATGGAGCGCGGGCTTTCTGAAGAAACCATCGGTTTATGGGGTATCGGATATGCTCCGGACCAATGGCGCGGGCTTCTTGAAAATCTTACCACCACAGGATTTTCTCAAAAAGAATTGTTGCAAAGCGGATTGATAAAAGAGGCGGACGGGAAGCCGGGCACATTCTATGACAGGTTTCGTAATAGGCTTGTATTTCCGATTAGAGATTCGGCCGGAAGGACAGTCGGATTTATTGGACGCGCACTCTCAAATGAGGAACCGGCAAAATATCTTAACTCTCCGGAAACCGAACTATTCAAAAAGTCGGAAGTATTATTTGGAATTGACAAGGCAAAGGGTGCGATACGCACCAGAGGTTACGCGCTTTTGGTTGAGGGGCAAATGGATGTGGTACATTGCCATCAGGCCGGCTTTACCAATGCAATTGCCATATCGGGAACGGCACTTTCCTCGTCGCACATAACACTTATAAAGAGGTATGCGGACAACGTTGTGTTCATGTTGGACTCGGACCGGGCGGGCTTGGCGGCAACGGCGCGTGCCGCGAAATTGGCACTTTCTTCCGGTATGCATGTCAAGGCGGTAGTGCTTCCGGATGGGAAAGACCCGGCGGATATCCTTTCGCAAGACGCGGGAGATTTTCCGAAGCGCCTTGCGAGTGCACAAAGTATTGTTGAGTTTTTTCTATCAACCATTCTTCGCAATGAAAAGAACAAGCATAAACAAATACTCGCTACGGAAACAATCGTAATGCCGTTACTTTCCGCAATTGAAAGTCCGCTGGAGAGAGATCATTTCATCGGCGTTGTTGCGGAGACGCTTGGGATTTCATTGGATGCCGTTCGCAAGTCATTGAATAATCGTATTTCGGCGGTAAAAAACGTCACCGGGACACGTTCAAGTCAAATGGAGGGTGAGTCCACGGGAAGAGTCCCACTTTCACCGATTGCGTTTCGTGCCGAGGCGCTTTCCGCAGCCGTATTGAATTATCCGGATACCCCACTTGCCAAGCGCATAGAAAGTGAATATTTGCGCATAACAAAAGAGTCCGTTGGCGATACGGTGTCACACCACGCGTTGTTTGAGGCTGGCATTGCTCTTGGTGAGCAACCGTCCGCAGATGCTTGTGATGATCTCATTCGCGCATTTGAACGTTCAATCCTTGAAGAACAATATGAAGATGCTCTTGCGCGATTACGTACCGCTCAATCGCAGGGTGATGAGGGCGCCCAAAAGGAAGCCGAAATGACGTGTTCACAATTATTAAAACGTATCGCTACATGCACCTGAGGTGTGTATATGCGGTAGTATGATGTTATCATAAAGCCTAAGGCATGGCGCATTATGTTATATGGTACATTAAAAAGTGCCCGATGCGATTATTACAAAAAAATCAATTTATAGTATCTATTATTTATTTTAATTATGGCGATTTCCAATAACAAGAAAAAAAAGACATCCGTTTCCGTCAAGAAAAAAAAGACGGTTGGTAAGCTTGCGCGTAAAGCGAAAAAGGTAACTGTTGCGAACAAGGAAAAAAAGACTCGCAAGACGGTTCCCGCAAAAAAACTATCTGTACGCAAAAGTGATGCGGTTGTAAGGTCTGTAAAGGCGAAGAAAAAAGTTTTCGCATATTCCGGAGCCACGGCAACCACCCGGCGTCGGGTGGTTGCCGGTGCATCCTCGCGTTCCAAATCATCAATGTCCTCTCATACGCAACGGTTGGAGCATACAGATATACTTCTTCACAAAGGCAGGTCACGCGGATATGTAACCTATAATGAAATTCTCCAAGAATTTCCGCATATTGAAAACAATATCGCATTTCTTGAAGAATTATATGAACGGCTTTCAGGGGCCGGAGTTGACGTGCTTGAGGGAGGGATGCTTGAAGATAGCGCCGATGCGTATTTGGCAACGCGAAATATAAAATATCGCGAATCAAATTCGTATGACTCCATACAAATCTATTTACGTGATATTGGTCAGTACCCGTTACTCACCGCCTCTGAAGAAAGAGACCTGGCAAAACGAATTGATGCAAATGATGATGAGGCGCGAAACATTCTTGCGCGCAGTAACTTGAGGTTGGTGGTGTCTATTGCCAAGAAATATGTCGGTCGTTCCCCGGACCTTACACTCCTTGACCTTATCCAGGAAGGGAATCTCGGGCTTTTCAAAGCGGTTGATAAGTTTGATTGGCAGAAAGGATATAAATTTTCAACTTATGCGACGTGGTGGATTCGTCAGGCGATAACGCGCGCTCTAGCAGACCAGTCGCGTACCATTCGTATTCCGGTACACATGGTGGAAACCATCGCAAAATACAAACAGATATCGCGCCGTTTGTCGCAAGCACTCGGGCGCGATCCTCAGCCGGAAGAAGTTGCTGTTGAAATGGGCGTTGAACCGGAAAAAATATATCAGATTGAGAAAATAAATAAAGACACTCTCTCGCTTGAAAATCCCGTTGGTGACGGAACCGATGAGCGCTCCACACTTGGTGATTTTATTGCAGATGAAAATCTTCCATCACCAATACAAGAATCTTCGGAGCGCATTCTCGCTTTGCAAATACAAGAAATACTTAGTGATTTGTCACCTAAGGAACGTAGAATTCTTGAATTGCGCCATGGATTGGTGGACCGAACCTATCATACGCTTGAAGAGGTTGGAAAAGAGTTTGGCGTTACTCGCGAACGCATACGACAAGTCGAGGCAAAGGCACTTGAGAAGATTCGTATGCACGACAAAGCGCGTCATTTGAGGAACTATTGATTTCGTGGTATAGTTTTATTGGAATAAAAAATATGCACAACAACAAAGAAGGAAAGAGTATGGGAAAACATGAGCAACATAATAATATGGATGAAGAATGGGCTCGGGCGATGGAAACCATGCGTTTGGTTCGCTCGGTTGGAGGGTTTTCGGATTTTGCGGAACAGCATACGGATTGTGTCTCAGCTCTTCTTAACGAGCCGGACCACGTGTGCTGTATAGACGAAAGGATACCGCACGAAGGGGCGGTATCAATCGCCGGGTCCGGAATTCTCATCAAGGATGACCCGGAAGCATTGGGAGTTCTTATAGAATCTCTCAAGGCAAAAAAAATAAAGAGAGTATACATGCATGAAAACTGTGGTGCCGTGGGGCTGTATGCGTCGGGGAAAGGAATTTCTCTTGAGAACGCCAACGAAGATGCGCTTGGGTGGGCGGAGAAGCTCACAAAAATACTCGGAGGAAATGATGTGTTTGAATCTCTTCCGGTGGACATCGGATTTCACAACGCGCAATGTGCGTACGTTATGTTATGCGATGCCTCTGGAATAAGGGAACCGTTTCCAAGAGGGTTTGAGATTTCTTCGTGTGTGTCATTTACCGAGATGCTGGGCCAAGTGAAGGTGTCGATTGACATCGCGCTTGGGGGGCATGGGTTTGGCACTCTGTTTACAAAAGAAGACCCTTTTGCGGTGGTTGTGGTCACAAAAAATGATGATGACCTTGCTACTGTGAAAGAGCATCCGGACCTCCGGCAAATGATTGCCGGATATGACGGGCGCGCCATCGTTGACGGTTTCGTCGCACAGACCGCACAATCCAATTAGTATCACAAGTTTTGACCCCGATTTACAGGGGTCATATTTTTAATAAATGAGCATGTTCGTGTACACTGATACATAATGGCAGACATACTTTTATTTGATGAATTATACAAAAAACTTAACCTGGCACAAAAGCTGGCGGTTGATGCGATAGAAGGACCGGTCTTTGTTATTGCGGGGCCGGGAACAGGCAAGACGCAAATTCTTACTTTACGTATTGCGAATATGTTGCGCCTCACAGACACTCCTCCGGAAGCGATATTGGCGTTGACGTTTACAGAAAGTGCGGTCGCGCAAATGCGCGACCGCCTTTCAAAGTTGATAGGCAGTACATCCGCACGGGTGCGTATCCATACTTTCCATGGGTTTGCACAGATGCTGGTTGAACATCATCCGGATAATTTTCCGCGCATCATCGGCTCGCAAATTATCACTGACGTTGAACGGGCGGAAATGTTAAATGAAATAATATTAAGTGCGTCTGTTGAATATCTACAGCCGTTCGGAGACCCGTTGCACTATCACGCTGCGATTAGCGGTGCAATATCAACAATGAAGCGAGAGGGCGTCACTGTGGACAATCTTAAAAAACGAATTGTGCAGACCGAGGCTGACTTTGTTGCAATTCCGGATGCAGTGCACGAAAAAGGTTCGCATATCGGAAAGCTCAAGGGAAAGTATGAAAAACTAAAAAAGCAAATCGCAAAGACGCGCGACTTACTTATTATGTATACCGCTTATGAAGAAGAACTTTCAAAACGTAAGCGATATGATTTTGATGACCTCATGCTTGAGGCGGTGAGCTCACTTAAGAAAGATGACGCATTTCGTCACGAGGTGCAAGAATCGGTTTTTTATGTGCTCGCAGATGAACATCAAGATGCCAACACTGCGCAAAACTCTCTTCTAGAGCTATTGGTTGAATACCACGAACATCCGAATCTGTTTATAGTCGGCGATGAGAAGCAAGCAATCTATCGTTTTCAGGGTGCCAACCTGGATACGATGCACCATTTCCGTGACCGTTTCGGGCAGACACAGATTATTCCACTCACCGATAATTATCGCTCAACACAAACAATTCTTGATGTGGCATTATCTCTTATTGTTGCGTCCGACGATGAACGTCTTTCCGTTGTACCACTTCGCGCGTGCACCCCATCTACCCAAGGTAAACCGATTGCCATTGTAAAGTCCGATACTCCCGATGATGAAAGCGCATATATTGCGCACGATATCAATACGCACTTGCGCGCGGGAGTCCCGGGCGAAGAAATAGCGGTTTTGTTGCGCAGAAGGAAAGACGTAGTTGCTTTCACGAATATGTTGCGCGGTTACGGCGTGAGCGCGGTCGGCACCGAACAAAATATATTTGAAAATCGTTTTGTAAAAACACTCTTACGATTTCTTTGGGTATTGCATGAGCCGTCTGATGTGCGCTTCTCCGGCATACTCAATTTGCCGGACTTTCACATTTCCGTTTCAGATGTGTGGCGCATTACACACACTGCTCGGAAATTAAAAATGCCAATCATCGCCATTCTTTCTTCGTCGCGTGAGCTCTTGAAAGCCGGTGTAAAAGATACTGCCACGGTGAGTGAGCTATATAAATTGATTGACCATCTTGCTCATGTGTCCGCGGTTGAGCGTCCTGCTATTGTAGCTGACATCGCTCTCCGGTCTTCGGGTATATTGGATTCGGCATTGAACGCTTCAGACAGCGAAGAGTCACTTTCCGCGTTGCGCTCGCTGATGCGCATGTTTGATGAATTATCCGCACGAGAACATGATGCACTTTTGCCAAGAGCGCTTGCGCAAATAGAGCTTGCAAAAGAAAGGGGCATTTCTCCAAAGAGCTCATTTCTTGAATCGTCCAACCATGTCAAGGTGATGACCGTGCATCGCGCCAAAGGGAAGGAATTTTCTTTTGTGTATATTCCGCGCTTTACAGACCAAATATGGAACGGCGCGGTGCGCGCAAACAATTTCTATCTACCGGACATTTTTACCACAGAGTCCGGCTACGAAGATGAAAGACGACTTTTTTATGTGGCTATCACCAGAGCTAAAAAACACTGTGTTATTTCTTATTCCGTCACAAAAGAAGATGGAACCGCACAGGTGCTGTCTTCATTTGTAGAAGATATGGATTCAAAATGTATCACGCACGTCACATCAGAGGCTGTAACGGGAGTGCCACCGCGCCAAGCCCACGCCGATGTCACAAAAGAAAACTCCCCAACCGATGATGAGCACACGGTTCTCTCAGAAGCGTTTGCGACACAAGGACTCACTCCAACGGCGTTAAATAATTATCTTGATTGCCCTTGGCATTATTTTTATGTGAATTTATTGCGTATACCGGAATCAGAAAATAAGTTTATGATTTTTGGTACCGCCATACATGACGTGTTGAGATATTATGCAGATAAAAGAAATTCCGGTGAAGATGTTTCTGCGCCTGAGCTCACCGCCATGCTTTCGGTGGCTCTTTCTCATTGTGCGCTTACTTCATCGGAGTTGATTGAGCTCAATAAAAAGGGTGAGAAAGCGATTACTTCGTGGTGGAATGAGCGTCACGGTTCGTGGGCGGAGCATACTGAGGTTGAAAGGCCGATTGAGGTTATGATTGAAACTTCGTCAGGTGACCTTAAGGTGCGCGGGAAATTGGATAGAATTGATTTTACGAAAGACGGTGTTATGGTGGTGGATTATAAAACAGGGAAGCCAAAGACGCACAATGCCATTTTGGGAAAGACAAAAGCCGATGATGGAAATTATTTTAGACAATTGATTTTCTATAAATTACTTTTGGCGCACACACAGGAAGCGCGTGATATGCGCTATGGTGTTATTGATTTTGTTGAGCCGGACGAAAAAGGGAAGATGCATAAAGAGGTTTTTGATATTACGCAAAATGATGTTGAGGAGCTGGTTGAAACCCTCTCTCGCGTCGCACAGGAAATACGCGCACTTTCATTTTGGAATACGACGTGTGATAGCACGGATTGCAAATGGTGCGCATTACGATTTTGAAAATAATGTCGCAAGTTTGAGAGTGGTGTGGTAAGCGGTGGTGCGACCCCCGCCCCATGTGGCGCCGGCAGGCGCCACATGGGGCGGGGCAAGTGGCTTTCCGCGTTAAGTATAAGTAATGTCACGTTGATTAACATAACTCGCCCGGTGGATTTCCACTTGGGCGCACGCCCTCAAGTGAGCGGAAATATGTTAGAGCCCGGCTTTGATTATTGCGCTTTTTGTATAATGCCATCTTGCACCATAATTGCATTGAGATGTTGTCGGATATAACTATATGGCGCTGCGCTTATGAAAGACATTTGTATACCTTTTGGGGTTAGGATAATGGTGTATGGAATTCCATTCACTCCAATCGCTTCCGCATTTTTACGTACGGCAAGAATGCGCTTGTTTGTTATTTTATTACTCACGCACAATGCCACCTTTGTCGGATTTGCTCCGGCGCGATTTACATATTCTCCAAGCTGTGTTTCTTTTATTGGTTGATTGGCGAAAAGAATATCGGCGAATTTCCAGAATATATCATTACCTGCGGTTTTTGCAACGCATTGCGCCGTTTGCGCTTCTTGAAGTGCATTTGGGTGCGACGGCAACGGGAACTCCCTAAACACCCACGCAACATTTCCTGTTGGTCCGTAGTCATTTATGATGCGATGAAGAGTCTGCTGATATTGCGCACAGTACGAGCAAGAGAAATCAGCGTACTCTATAATCTTAACCGGCGCATCCGGATTTCCAAAGATGTGGTCTGCTATATTTACCGGTAATATCTTATCGGCAGTGCCTGTTTTATGAGTTTGCGACACGTTTTGTGCGGGTGGAATATAATTGTCAGATGTAACAACGTACACTGCCATTGCAATCATCAGCCCCGTTATAATGATAACCACCGGAAGAAGAGTTTCCTTTTTCATGTTTACATAATACACCCTGTCTATATGTTTTGTATTTTCCGCTTTGCAACGCGATTGTTACAGTGGCAATGTATGAGTGAATTCTCTTGCAACACCATTGCGTGGCCACGAGTCGGTATCCAGTTTTATGTCGCGCACAGTATGTAAATCTTTATATTTGAGCACGTTATGTTCCAGCGCGTATTCATATAGTTTTCTGGTGATACGAACATCATCGGTACAATATGCACGAACTTTTTCAACTTCTCCGTTTCTCCACCACTCCATTGCCTTTAATCCTTCGCCGGATTTCCCAGTGCCAAGAGTTGCTCGCGCTATTAAATCAAGGCGTATGCGTCGCCCGAGTACTTTTTGAACTTCTACCAATAAATCAAGAGAAAGAATTTGTGATAGGTCTCCGGGGTAGTAGCGATTAAGAATCGGGATATCAAATGTGTTTGAATTAAAACCGATAAGCATATCCGCCTTTTCAAGAATTGTCCATAACTTCGGCAATTCTTCACGTATATATGAAGTGTAAGTGCCGGTCTTTGAATCGTGTATTGCAACAACGGTCAGATCTTGCTCAGACGGGTCAACACGCCGTGATGCGCTTTGCGATATGGTTTCAATATCAAATGTTATCTCGCGCATATATTACGATTGTTCAAAGAATAAATGTATTTTATCAATTGGTGCGGTTTCCTGTTCGCCATCAGACAGACGTTTCGCGCGCAATGTTTTTGTTCGTATCTCATCTGCCCCAACAGCTGCAAAATAGGGGATGTCACGCTTATTTGCTTCACGAACTTGGTCGCCAAGCGATTTGCCGGAGAGATTAACAAACACGTTTACATTATTTTTTCGCAATATGCGTGCAAATTCTTCCACCTCATCCACACTCGTGCCGGATGCCATTCCAAGAAAAACATTTGGTGCATTTTGAAACTGCGGAATAAGATTGTGTGTTTCCAAAAAGTCTGTGAGTCCCACATCACCCATGCCGAACCCGACAGCCCCTATTGGTTCGCCACCGAAAAGGGCGACCAGCTCATCGTACCTTCCGCCACCAAACAGTGAGCGCGTATTTTGCGGGTTGGTATCAAATACTTCAAAAATTATACCGGTATAATAATCAAATCCCCTTGTAACGGTGTAATCAATCTCAACGTTTGGTATACCATATTTTAGTAGCCACTCTTTATGTTTTTGCAAACGCTCTCTTATTTCTGTGATATCCGCTTGCGTTGAAGTTTCCAAAATCGTAAGAGGGTCTGTTTCCGTAATTGCTTCGCGTGCAGAAGTAAATTCTTCCTCAGACATCTTGTTTTTTTTGTCCAAAAGACGCAGGTATTCTTTTTGCTTTTCTTCCGGTATTCCAGCGTGAGTGCACGCGGTGCGCAATAGGGAGCGGTCATTGATGCGTATGACGAAATCACTCGGTGTTGCGCCAAACGAGCTTAAGATAGTTCCAGCCAAAGAAAGTATTTCTCTATCTGCATCATCTTTTGAGACCGAGCCGACCAAATCAACATTGAGTTGATAATGCTCACGCAAACGCCCACGTTGCGGGCGCTCATAACGGAATACATTTGGAATGGAAAACCATCGAAGAGGGAAGACGAGCTCCCTTCTTCTGCTTGCCACCATGCGCGCAAGTGTCGGCGTCATTTCCGGGCGGAGTGTGACGCTTCTGTCGCCGCGGTCTGTGAAGGTGTATGTTTGGTCGCGAACAATTTCTTGAGATGTTTTGTTCTCATAGAGCTCCGCGCGCTCAAGCGGAGAGGCGGAATATTCTTCATACCCGAATGTCTTTAGCGTTTTTGCGATGTGAGTAAAAATCGCTGACATGCGCGCAAGGTCTTTGGGATAAAAATCTCGCACACCTTTATAAGGAGCTGTTGAAAGCGGTTTTGGTTGTTGTTTCATTAAACTACATAATATACCAAAAAGAGAAAACCGCGAAATTTTGTACCCAGCCCCCCCCTGCGAAGCCAAGGGCTTCGCAGGGGGGGGCAACACCCGCACTTATAAAAAATGGGCGCCTGCGATGTTCCGCAGACGCCCATTA
>CAZFHH010000011.1:0-24604 GCA_964518755.1 uncultured Candidatus Saccharibacteria bacterium | reverse complement strand
ATTAAGACTCCTTCCGGTTGAGAATGGCTCCGGAGATTGTTTGCTCATCGGTATATTCAAGCTCTGTTCCGGTGGCAAGACCTCTGCCTAACACACTTATGCGCACGTGGTGGCGATACGGCGCCAACAATGCGCGTATGTGGTCGGTAGTGTGTTCTCCTTCTGATGTTGCGGATAGCGCTATGATTATTTCCGAGAGACCTTCTTCGATTTTCCGTTTGATGAGCCCCATAAGTATGTCTTCCTGAATAGACCCCTTACCGGAAAGAGTGAGCACGCCACCCAACACAAAATAGTACCCACGATAAAGATGTGTTTTTTCTATGGCGGTAATATCTTGGTCTTTCTCTACAAGCAACAGGGAAGTGTTATCTCTGGATTTATCCGCACAAATTATACAAAGCTCTTTCCCGACACTTTGAAAACGTCGGCAGGATGTGCAACGTTTTACCTCCGCCCCAACCCTTTCAACAAGCATGGCAAGTGTCGTGCGGATAGCCGGCGACGTTGCAAGAAGATAGTATACAAATCTCTTTGCTTGTCGAGGCCCAATGCCGGGAAATCGTTCAAACTCACGTACCAGTTGCTCCATTGAATCAGACATAATGTGTGTAAATACTATCCATATATAATGGCTTCATTACTAAAATTCATTTGCAAGCTCTCCATATCCACTTTTATCAACCGGAACAAAAGTCGTTCGCTTCTCATCAAAATATAATTCTATCTTGCCGGTTGGTCCATTTCTGTGCTTTTCAATAAGTATCTCTGCAATATTTGGTCGGTCGCTCTCCGGATTGTGCTTATCGTCCCTGTGAATAAACATAACAACATCAGCGTCTTGTTCAATAGAACCGGAGTCCCGCAAATCGGAAAGGCGTGGTTTGCCACCGCGCTGTTCAACGGCACGAGAAAGTTGCGACAATGCCAATACCGGAACACTTAATTCTCGCGCGAGCCCTTTTAGTGAACGAGAAATTTCTGTGACTTGTTGCACGAGCGAGTCGGACGATTTCATGCCAACGGGCGTCATGAGTTGCAGATAGTCAACGATAATCAAACCGACATTATGTTCCCGCTTAAGACGCCTGGCAACGGCACGCATGGAAAGAATGTTGTTGCCCGGCTTATCATCTATGAAGACCGGTGCCTTTGAAAGCGATTCAAGCGCGTCGCGGATACGGTCAAAATCACTTTCATCGTGAACATTTCCTGTGCGCAATTTCCATGAGTTTACATGAGATTCCGCGGAGAGCATACGGTCAATGAGTTGCTCGCTACTCATTTCAAGTGAAAAAATTCCAACCGGAGTGCCGTAACGTACCGCCGTGTTGCGTGCAATATCAAGTGCAAGCGATGTTTTCCCCATGGAAGGTCGCGCGGCAAGAATTACCAAATCGGACGGATGCAGTCCGGACAGCATCGTGTCCAAATCGGCAAAGCCCGTAGGAACACCGCGAATGGTGTCCTTCTGTTTTGAAAGTCGCTCAATGCGATCCCATGCGTCCGGCAATTTTTCAGCCAATGACACGAAGGCGTGCGATGATGCTATGTCACCAACTGCGTACACTAATTTTTCCGCCTCATCAAGCGTCTGCTCGGTATCGTGCGAGTCATCGTATGAATGTTCTGTAATGCGGTATGCAGCATCAATGAGTGAGCGCATCACATATTTTCTTGAAACCAAATCCGCATAGTGAGAAATGTTGCTTGGCGATGGAGTGGCAGTTGCAAGTTCCGCGACATAACTTCTTGAACCGGCTTGCTCAAGAAGGTTTTGGTCGGTAAGGCGAGTGGTGATGCTCAATAAATCAATCGGCTCACCGCGCGTGGCAAGCTCAAGCATTGTTCCAAAAATAACCCTGTGCTTCTGCGCATAGAAAGCGTCTTTATTTATACTGTCTGAAATATCATGAATGGCGTCTGGCTTTAATAATAAGGAACCGAGCAAGGCGCGTTCAGCGTCAAGGTTTTGCGGTGGAATACGATTAGCGGTAGATGCCATATAAAACGTATTGTATCACTTTATGTCTTTATAGAGGAGAGTTGACTCTATACCATCTTCAACACGATATCCGCGCTTTTGCAACGTCTCGCGCAGGGCGTCCGCACGTGTATATTTTTTCTCTTCGCGTGCTCTATCGCGCTCATCGCGCAAAGAGCGGATGTCGTCCGGTAGTTCGTGATCTGGAATAGATTCATATGTTGATGGGGGATTTGCGCAATCAATTCCAAGCAGTGCATCCGCTTCAACAAGCACCCCCCATTTTTCTTCCGATGTTATGTTTTCATCTCGTAGCGCTTCCCACAGTACAGCGAGAGCTTGCGCGGTGTTTAGGTCGTTACGCACTGCAGAAATGAGGCGGTAGCGATATTCGCACGATGCGACATTTCCAAGCGAGGTGTTTTTAATTTCATGAGAGAGACGCCACAGCCGTCCAAGAGCATCGTTCGCGCCCGAAAGCGCCTCCCATGAAAAAGAAATTGGCGTGCGGTAATGTGTCTGGTGAAAAAGGTAGCGCAGTGCCAGCGGGTGGATGTTTCGTTTTGTAAGGTCATCAAGGTACACTTCGTTATGAAGAGATTTCGATACTTTCTTCCCGCCCATGGTTAAGAAAGCATTGTGAATCCAATAGTGTGCGAATGGCCTGTCAAATGCGGATTCGGACTGTGCTATTTCATTGTTGTGATGTATCGCGATAAGATCCATACCTCCGGTGTGTATGTCAATTTCCATTCCAAGCAATGTGCGTGCCATTGCGGAACATTCAAGATGCCACCCCGGCGCTCCGCATCCCCACGGAGAATCCCATTCCTGTAAGCGATGCACGCCCTTTGGTGTTGATTTCCATAGTGCAAAATCGGTCGCATTGCGCTTTTGCGGGTTTACCGCAATGCGTGCACCCGCGGAGAGTTGGGCGTCTTTGACGCCCCCCAGTTTTCCGTATGAGCGATAAGTGGTCGTATCAAAATACAGCCCATCATCAATTTTATACGCGTGCCCTTTCTTCTCCAGTGTCTTTGCAATGGTCACTTGCTCACTTATGTATTCGCTTGCGCGTGGAAAAAGTATGCGGTGAACATCCAAGTTTAGTTCCTCAATATCCTTGAGAAAAAAATCGGTATTTTGTTTTGTTAGCTGTGCGACAGTTACTCCATCGTGCTTTGCGCGCGCCTCAACTTTGTCTTCACCGTCGTCCGCGTCACTTGTGAGATGTCCGACATCTGTAATGTTGATAACACGATGCACGCGATAACCGGCATGAGTAAGTGTGCGAGAAAGGGTATCAGCGCATAAGTGCGGACGCATGTTTCCAATGTGCGCACGACCATATACTGTTGGACCGCACGAGTACATCGTTGCTTGCCCGGATTTAAGAGGAATAAATTGTTCTTTCTTTCCGGATAGCGTGTTTGTGAGCAAGATGGGCATCGCCACGATCGGCAATGTTTTTTTCTTTCTGAAATTCAACAAGGATATCCATTTCATCGTGGATTTAGTATAGCACCAAAAAAGCGGGCGAGCATATTTTGTATTTCACTTGAGGATGCGCCCAAAAAAGGTCGCCCTCTCAATGGAAGAGGTCTGGAAAATCATTATCCACTTTACATGCATATGCACTGTGCTGTACCATGTAAGTTATATGGTTAACATAATATGAGCGACGAAAATAAAAACGAATCGGTTGAAGCAACCGATGGAAACCAAGACTTTTTATCAAAGTATGATGTTCCGCCGGAAAAAATACGCACGGGCGCAAGATATGCGCTTATTATTCTTATAGCCTTTGCCGGCGGATTGCTGGTCGGAGGGCTTTACCAAAGCTCCACTTCTTCCACCGTTGCACATCTTACGTTCGTCGGAGGAAGCACCAATACCACACCGGACACCTCCGCAAACATGAGCGGATTTTGGGGAGCATGGAATCTTTTGAAATCTAATTTTGTGGAAACACACGCCTCTTCAACAATTCCAAATACCTCACAAGAAGTATACGGGGCCATTAAGGGGATGACTGCTTCATATGGAGACCCATACACGGTCTACATGCCTCCTCAAGATGCCAAAGTCTTTAAGCAAGATATTACCGGTAATTTTGGTGGGGTCGGTATGGAAATTGGCGTTAAAAATGGTGCTCTCACAGTCATCTCTCCATTGAAAGGTACTCCCGCAGCTCGTGCCGGAATACTCTCCGGAGATAAAATTGTCGCCATTGATAATAAGCCAACCGATACTATATCAGCTGACGCTGCCGTTAAACTCATTCGCGGGAAAATAGGAACAACCGTGGTACTTTCAATTATGCGTGACGGAAAAATACTTACCATTAAAGTGGTGCGCGCAAATATTGAAATACCGGAATTGAAATACCATCTCAACAAAAAAAGTAATACTTTTTACATAGCACTCTATACATTCACCGCAAATTCACCGCAATTGTTTGATAATGCCCTTCAAAAATTTAAAGCTTCCGGCTCTCATAAGCTCATTATTGATCTCCGCGGGAATCCCGGTGGATACTTAAGCGCCGCGGTTGATATTGCAAGCCACTTCTTGCCAAAGGGCGACGTAATCGTAACAGAAGATTATAAAGGTAAAAAACCGAATGTGGCGCACCGAAGCATCGGCTACGATGATATTTCACCAAATACAAAAATAGCCGTGCTCATCAACCAAGGATCCGCTTCCGCCGCTGAAATTCTCTCCGGAGCGCTCCAAGACCATCACCGTGCAATTCTCATCGGAACTCGCTCGTTCGGCAAGGGGTCCGTGCAGGAAATGTTCAATATTGATGGCGGGTCATTGAAAATAACCGTTGCAAGGTGGCTAACACCGTCCGGGAAATCAATTTCAGATGGGGGACTTACCCCAAATATAAAGGTTAATATTACGCGCTCGGATGTTGCAAAAGGAATAGACCCTCAAATGGCGCGGGCAATACAATATCTAACGGAAGGGAAGTAGTAAACTAATACACTACAAAATCAGAATACCTAACACCCCGGCGACTGCACATGTGCAGTCGCCGGGGTGTTAGGTATTTGCACCACACACTCTGTGCGAGTATGCTATATACATATGCACACAGACACACTTTCGGCACATATTGAATCTGTTTTATTTGCGACTGAAAAGCCCATGTCGCGGAAGAGCATGGAAACTCTTTTTGAAGCATCAAGTGAAGAGATTGACACTGCGCTCAGGCATCTGGAAAACTCACTTGATGGGCGTGGCGTAACACTTATTGAAGCCGATCATAATGTTACACTTCGCACCGTTCCGCAAGCGTCATCATACATTACAAAAATGCGCAATGATGAATTATCGCAAGAACTTGGAAAGGCGGGGCTTGAAACGCTTGCTATCATTTTGTATCGCGACGGTGCGTACAGAAGTGAGATTGATTGGATACGTGGCGTACGCTCATCTGCAACAATACGCTCATTGTCCATGCGCGGACTTATTGAAGGAACTCCGGACACACACAATAAGCGAAGAATTCATTATCGCGCGACCATTGATGCACTTTCGCACCTCGGCATAGCCCACATTGAAGAACTGCCTCGCTATGATGAATTGACGCGCGCGCTGTCCAACAGTGAAGAAGCAACGGAAACCGTAATGCTTCCATAGCACTACGGTAATATAGATATGGATGACAAAGGAATTCTTCTGCTAGACACGCGCCCAAGACGTATTGTAGCCGTATCGGTTATTTTTTTATTTATATTTGCAATTGGCATAACATTATATTTGCATCCGTACCCATTACAAGGAGCGAACAATATATCAATGACTAAAAATGTTCAAACTGCAGACGCATTTTCTTCAATTTCTTTGGTTGGAAAAGCAGCGATAGTGTATGACCTTACGACAAAAAAAATACTTTTTTCTAAAGATGCACACGCACAATTACCGCTTGCATCAATTACAAAACTTTTAACCGTATATACCGCGGTAAAATATCTTGGTTTACAATCTCGCATCCCGATTACGCGCGCCGATGTAGCGGTTGATGGTGATAGCGGTTTTGACCCCGGAGAAGTGTTCAAGCTTGAGCCACTTGCCGGATTTACACTCACCGGCTCCATAAATGACGGCGCGGCAGCCATCGCACGCACAACGGCATTGCGCATGAAAAAAAGTGTCCCCGAGCTACTCAGTTCCGTAGCACAAGCATCAGACCTTACGCAAATGTATACTCTCAACGGAAGCGGGCTTGATTCAAGCGCTACCGTTTCGGGTGGATATGGCAGTCCGTACGATGTTGCAGTGCTTGCCGGAAAACTTCTCAATGAAGCTCCCGGTATTGCTTCGTTCACCACCAAATCAACCACGACAATAACCTCTCTTAACGGCATTGAGCATACAAAACGCAATACAGACCCCTTTGTTACCGATATTGCAGGGATACGTCTTTCAAAGACCGGCTACACAACGCTTGCCGGAGGAAATCTCGTAGTTGTATTTGACGCATCGTTTGGACACCCGATAGCAGTGGTGGTGTTGGGCTCAACCGAAAAAGAACGATTCACTGACGTACTAAAACTTATCAAAGCAACACGTTCCTATCTTGCAAACGTTCGCTAGTGTATAATACGGACATGATTGGTCATGCCGCACAAGTTCTTATCCCCTCTACCATTTCTTTTGTGCTTGGTATTATTATTGCTCCGATACTCGCGCACTATCTTTACGCGCATCACGCATGGAAAAAATCAAGCGGGAATGATAAGGGACTTGGTGGTGGTGGTACTCCGATTTTTAATAAATTACACAAAGAGAGAGAAATCTCCACTCCGCGCATGGGAGGTATTCTCATTTGGGGCACAACGTTGCTCACTGCCGGAGGATTTATCATAGCTGACTATTTTTTCGGTGGAATATTCTCGCAACTTAATTTCACCAACAGGGGTCAAACATGGCTTCCGCTTGCAGCTCTTTTGGTTGGCGCCGCGGTCGGCTTTGTTGATGACATGCTTGAAATACGAGAAGGGCATGGCGGATTACGGTTGCGCACACGGCTTCTTATCGTTGCATTAGTCGGACTGTTTGCCGCATGGTGGTTTTATTACAAACTCGGCGTATCAAGTATTGGCATTCCATTCGGGGGAGAATTACAATTGTCCTGGTGGTTCATTCCAGTGTTTATACTGGTAACTCTTCTTATATATGCCGGGGGAACCATTGATGGCATTGATGGCTTGTCCGGCGGTGTTTTTTCAATTATTTTCATGACGTACGCGGGCATTGCATTTGTTCAGGGACAATTTTCACTTGCCGCATTCGCCGCCACCGTTGCGGGAGCAACACTCGCATTTCTATGGTTTAATGTACCGCCGGCGCGATTTTATATGACTGAGACGGGAAGCATGGCGCTCACCCTGGCGCTTTCCATAACGGCATTTTCCGCAGATTCGCTCGGGGGCGGTATCGGAGTTTCCATGTTACCGATTATTGCCTTTCCTTTGGTCGGTACTGCCACGACAACGTTATTGCAGGTGTGCTCAAAGAAATTCTTCGGTAAAAAGATATTTCGCATAGCTCCGATACATCACAATTTTGAAGCCATCGGTTGGCCACCGGCGAAAGTGGCGATGCGCTATTGGATTATTACTATTATTATGGGAGTACTGGGGCTGTCGCTTGCGCTTATCGGAGCGGGGAGGTGAATCATAACGAGTATATATTATGCAACGGTCACTACTCACTCAAGTATTTTCCGGGGATAAGGTATTTCTCAGTATTGTTTTTATCTTGGCAATTGGTGGGGTTGCTGTGTTTTCTTCAGCAACGCTCGGACTACTTGCGCGCGCCGACGCAAATGTTACCCGAATGATAATCACACAAATTGTGTTCGGGCTCGGTGGGGGAGTAATCGCTTTCGCCACATTCCGCATCATTTCAATTTCACTATTGCGCAGAGTGGCACCGTGGCTATTTGGATTTTCACTGTTGCTCACATCTCTTGTGTTTATACATGGGCTGGGAGTATACGCTTATGGAGCAACGAGGTGGCTTAACTTACGATTTATAACACTTCAGCCGGCGGAATTTTTGAAGGTTGGCGTTGTGTTGTTTGTGGCATGGTTCCTATCTCGCAATGCAAAACGGATTTCTGAATATAAATACGGACTTCTGCCTTTCTTGGGTATCATCGGGGCGCCGGCATTGGTACTCATCAAACAACCGAACACAAGCACCATACTGCTTATCGGCATAACCGGCATCGCAATGTATTTTGTTGCCGGCGCGCCCAAACGAGATATAGGCATATTGGCACTGCTTGCGATTCTTCTGCTCGGAGGGATGATTTTTACTCACCCATACGTTCTTCAGCGCTTCGTTACATTCATTCACCCAACTCACGTAAGCCAACTTAAAGGCGGATACCAAATCCGCCAGTCTCTAATTGCGATAGGAAACGGGGGCATCATCGGGAGGGGGTTTGGCGAGAGCGTGCAAAAATTCAACTATCTTCCGGACCCGACAGGGGATTCAATTTTCTCCGTGTATGCGGAAGAGTTTGGGTTCATTGGAACAATGATACTGGTTTTATTGTTTTTCTCTCTTGCCGCGCGCGGAATCTATATTGCCGCACGTTCACATGACAGATTTAGCGCATACGCCGCTCTGGGGTTTTCAGTTCTGATTGCTTTCCAGGCATTTATTAATATGGGAGCGATGCTTAAGGTTATTCCGCTTACAGGATTACCATTGCCTTTTATAAGCCATGGTGGAACGGCACTTCTTGTTGTATTGGCGGAATCCGGATTTATTCTTAATGTGGCAGCTCACAACAACAAAAAGAAGTCTGCAAATCTTATGCGAGTTCGTACATAAATTTACACCCACGCAAAACCGGGGGAAAGAAAGCACTAACCGTTTATTTGTTGTATACTTATATTTATTATGAAAATAGTGTTTACGGGAGGTATAACCGGGGGGCATTTTTATCCTATCATCGCTATTGCCGAGGCAATTCATGATTTGGTACGTAAAGAATATATTGTTGCACCAAAATTGTACTATATCGCACCAACACCTTTTGATGCTCAAGCGCTCTTCACAAACAACATAACTTTCCTAAAAAATACGGCGGGAAAAATACGACGATATCCATCCATTCGCAATTTCACTGATTTTTTCTTTACGATAATCGGATTCATATGGTCATTTTTTCAATTGCTCGTCTTGTATCCGGACGTGGTAATTTCAAAGGGCGGCTATGCAAGCGTTCCGACGGTACTCGCCGCGCGCGTACTTGCTATTCCGATTATTATCCATGAATCAGATGCAAAACCCGGAAGAGCAAACCTGCTTGCTTCACATTTTGCTGCGAGAATTGCCGTATCTTTTCAAAGTGCCATTGCTTATTTCCCAAAAAAAGTTCAGTCACACGTTGCGCTCACCGGCACGCCGGTACGGAAGGCGTTGCGTATGCCACCGCCCAAAGATAGCGCAACTCTTCTTGGCATAGATTCTTCAATCGCAACTGTTTTGATAATGGGCGGTTCCGGAGGTTCTAAACGTATTAATGAGATGGTACTCGCCGCGCTTCCGGATTTGGTTAAAATTGCAAACGTCATACATCAAACGGGGGCAAAAAATATTGAAAGTGTGCAAGCTGTATCTGACATTGCGCTTGAGGGGAATTTACACGCTACACGATATAAACCATTTGCCTATCTTTCCACGCAAGCAATGCTACAGGCAGCATCTGTTTCAAACCTAATTGTTTCTCGCGCTGGGGCCGGCACCATTGCTGAAATTGCCACATGGAAACTCCCGGCAATTCTTATCCCGATTCCGGAAGAAATAAGCCATGACCAACGTAAAAATGCCTATGCATTTGCGCAAAGCGGAGGGGCTTCTGTTATTGAAGAATCAAATCTAACTCCACACATTCTGGTTTCTGAAATACAAAGAATTATTAATGATCCGAATATGGCACGACAAATGGGAGAAGCCGGCGCATCATTTGCCGTTCCGCAAGCCGCAGAAACAATCGCAAAGGAAGCGCTCGCCATTGCGATTACTCACGAATCATGAGCACTGATTTACCAAACAAAGAAATGGTGCACACACGGTTCGCACCAAGCCCAACCGGACTTTTGCACAGCGGAAATTATCGCACGGCTGTATTTTCATTTTTATTTGCCAAACATCGGAAAGGATTATTTTCACTGCGCATTGAAGACACGGATAAACAGCGTTCTAAAAAAGAATATGAGGACGCCATAATTGATTCGCTTACGTGGCTTGGGCTTACGTGGGACACTCTCACACGGCAAAGCGAGAACCGTCAAAGACATACGGAGCTTCTGAAGAAGCTGATTGAAGCCGACTACGCATATATTTCGCAAGAAACCGGCACTGGTGAAAATGAGCGCAAAGAAGTTATTCGTTTTCGCAACCCCGGCGGAATTATCTCTTTTACAGATATGATTCGCGGTGATATATCTGTTGATGTCAGTGACCTTGGGGACTTTGTCATTGCAAAGAGTCTGGACGAGCCAATTTTCCATTTCGCAGTGGTTGTAGATGATGCCGATGTGGGCATTACACATGTCATCCGAGGAGAAGACCACATTTCAAACACACCACGGCAAATACTCATACAGCGTGCGCTTGGATTTCCCACACCACGCTATGCACATTTGCCACTCATTCTGGCGCCTGACCATAGCAAACTTTCAAAGCGAAAAGGGGCGCGGGCTCTCACAGAGTATCGTGACATGGGTATTCTTCCGGAAGCACTGCTGAACTATCTGGCACTGCTTGGATGGAACCGTGGCGATGATCAAGAATTTTTTTCGCATGAGGAGCTTATAAAAGAGTTTTCACTTGAGCGAGTACAAAAATCCGGTGCGCAGTTTGATGAGACAAAACTTTTTTCCATAAACCAATACTGGATGCGACAATTGAATGTTGATGAATATATTTCTCGCGGTAAACTTCATGTACCGCAAGAAAGCGAGCGCCTTCCTCACGTCGTACCACTGCTACAAGAACGCGCACATACTTTTGCTCAAGCGCACGAGTTACTTGATGGCGAATTTTCATTTTTATTTGAAAAGACGGTTACTCTTGATCGCAATATACTGACAAAAAAAGAATTGCCGGAAAGTGTTGGAATAACACATACGCATCTTACAGAGATGGCTAACAAAATAAAAACATTGCCCGACACCACAACATCACAAGAAGCACATGACGCGCTCATGCCATATGCGGATGAAAAGGGGAGAGCACAAACTCTTTGGCCATTGCGCTACGCGCTCTCCGGCGCCACTCATTCTCCGGACCCGTTTACCATCATCTCCATTCTCGGCAGAAAAGAATCACTGCGACGAATTGATGATGCACTTGCCATACTACTTACTTAACTAATTACAAATAAAAACCTGTTAGACGAATTGTTTTTATTTTATGCCTATGTGTATATTCTTCTGCATTAATTAACAGAGGATTATCAATATAGAGACTTCCTTATTACTTTAGAAATTAGACTGGATTAGGTTAGATTTTGGATACCATGTCGCAAAAGGTATATTGTGCGACATGGTATCTTTTAATTCCCCTTCCATAATATCGGCTAATAAGCCTCAACAAATTAAAAACTCGCACCGCTTGTTAAGCTTGTGCAAAAAAAATCCAATTCCGGAAACCCCGGTGTGCAAGCCAAGAACTTGCACACCGGGGTTTCAAACTTGCGCCCAAACTTTTGCGCTGGGGTTCCAAATGCTCTCACGCCAGCGCTCTTTGACACACTCAAAACTCTATTTTTGCGCTGGTTTATTTTGTTCCGCGTCAAGGGCGCGAATGATTAAATCCACATATTTTCCCGGTTCAATGAGTAACTCAAAATGGCTCCCTTCAGCACGGTAAAAATGATCAACCACATCACGCCCAACGGCTTTCCGCATCTTGTCCATCGGAAAGACCTTATCATTTGCGGAATTGATGATTACCGTACCTATACCTTTTTCGTGAAGCAATTTCAACATCTCCATAACATCTTCTTTTGCTATTGCATCAGCCTCATTAATTGTCCGAATAGGGTTTTTTGTAACATAGGTTACAATTTCTTTTTCAACTTCTAAAAGCTCATCTCTTCTTTTGGGAATGTAAATGGTCTCCTTTACCAATTGAAATGCCTCCATAATAAAACGCCCCATGAGTTTTAAGACGCCATCCTTTATAAGAAATCCTCCGGGGTCCACTAAAATAATATTTCGGAATTTTTCAGGGCGCCTGGTCGCCGCAAGAACACCGTTAATTCCACCCTCCGAATAAAAAACCGCATCAACCTTGGCGACACCGCTGTTTTCAATCACAGCAAGAATAGCTTCCGCTTTTCTAATCTCAATGAGCGAGGTACCGTCTTTTATGGTCGGATTTTTCACATGCGTAGGGTGACTGAGAGAAAGCACCCTCCTTCCCTTTTTATAAAAAGAATGTAGTACCTCTTTAAACATCATCTTGTCCCCCGCCCACCCGGGAGCAAGAAATATCGGGATGGAATCAGTATCTCGTTCCGGGAATATATCAACAAAATTCAGAGAAGACCCAAAAAACTCCAGCTCCTCTTTTTTGTTAAATTGACTTTCAAAATCCAATTCCGGCGCTTCATTTGTGCGCTCTTTCATATGCTCCATTCCATATATGTCGAAAACATGTTATACGTTCCCAAACAGCTACTCATCGGAGCTATCTTCGCAATCATTCTTTGCATTTTGCGTTATAAATGCGAACGCTTCGTCAACAGAATCAACAACGTGCAACAAGTCCATATCTTGCGGACCTATGGTCTTAAACTTTTCCAATAACTGCTCTTTGATGAATGCCATGAGTGGGTTCCAGTATGCACTGTGGTACATCACAATCGGCACTTTACGTATTTTTTTAGTTTGTACCAACGTTACCACTTCAAAAAATTCATCAAGCGTGCCAAAACCGCCCGGGAAAAAGATATACACTTCCGATGCAAACGTCAGCATTACTTTCCGTACAAAAAAATGGTCAAATTCAAACATGTCCGTCAGGTATACATTTGATTTTTGCGGATGAGGAAGGCGCACGTTAAGTCCGACAGAAGATCCACCAACTTCATAGGCACCTTTATTTGCCGATTGCATAATCCCCGCACTTCCGCCAGTGATGATAGCGTATCCCTCTTCTTTCGCCAATCGTGCAGCAAGCTCTGTCGCCTGTTCATATATATTAGGGTCAAGCATCCCACGTGCTGAACCGAAAAAAGTCGCGGCGGTTTTATATCTGCGTATTAATTCAAATCCCTCCACAAATTCAGACATGATTTTGAACACCCTCCATGATTCAATGCGGTGCGGTTTACAAACAAGCGGAGAAAATTCATCAGGGACTTGCGTATGCCCCTCTTCTATCGTACGCACCAACTTGTGCGCGACATCGTGTGAATTATTGTCATTATTTACCTTATCCATAATTGAATGATATTTATAATATTATTGCGAATAAACAATACCCTCTCTTATAATTAACACACTGCGCGATGCCGAGGTAATATGTTTAGTATACCGCACGTACGTTCACTTCAACATGTGCATAATAGTACTAGGACGTGGGAAAGAGCACTCATGGTTGCCCGGTGCATGACCTAATGCCCAAAACAATGCTTTGCCGGTGTATACCCTTTTGCCATTGCCGCGCCGGATGACGAGAACCATATTTTATTTTCCTTATGAATACGTTTTGCTCCAGCACATGAGATTAGATAATATCTACCACCGTTTTTTGAAGCAACAATTGTTTTTACACTGTCGTTTACCGACACAGCCCTAAGCGACGTTTGTGCACTGAGTATGCTCGCCCCTTCCCCACCACCTTTGGCATTTTGAACTGTTTTTGCCGGTGACAACTCAATTTGTATGGCCTTACCCGAAAAAAGATGATTCTCTCCCGCGACAAAGCCAAGCCCAAAGCCGGCAAATGCTATGGCGATGAAAAGTAACACCACCATACCGTCCCGCGGGACGCGGGACGGTATGGTGGGCAACGCCATCCAATATATGACTGCGTGTCGCTTGCATTTTTGATAAACCGTTGCTATACTCATAGGTAATATAAGTTTCTTATATATTATATAATAACATGTCAAGTACAAAAGCTGGTGGAGCAACAAAGAATGTCCATGATTCAAACCCGAAATATCTCGGTACTAAATTATATGCCGGGCAAAAAGCCCGTATCGGAATGGTTATCGTACGACAACGAGGAACAAAGATTGAGGCCGGGAAGAACGTGCATATAGGAAAGGATCACACATTGTTTGCCGTGTCCGACGGAACAGTCTCATACAGAAGCATGCGTAAGCGACGATTTAACGGAGATCTTATACGGAAAAAAGTAGTAGACGTGCTTTAGTTATCTGTGCATACCAAAACCCAAAAGAGGAAAGAAGTCACACATACGTGTGACTTCTTTCCTCTTTTGGGTTTTAAACAAAAATAAATTATTGTTGCGCCTCAACAATAATTGAAAATTTTCCAAATAATTCTCCGTGCGATACGGGAACATCGTATGTACCCACTTCTTTTATCGGATGCTCCAACTTAATCATATCTTTTGGAAGTGTCACCTTTGCTTGTTCCAAAATTGCAGAAAGTATTTCTGAAACACCAACCGCCTCGTAAAGATGTCCTTTTTCATTTGTTGGAACGATAATAGATATGCGTGCATCGGAAAGAGTGGCTATATTTTGCTCAAGCAGTTTCTCTTGCACTTTCTTTTCAGCGATAAACTTTTCTTTGCGTGATTGCGCAATCCGTTGTTGTGCCGGAGTCGCTGAAATTGCCTTCTTTGTACGTATAAGAAAGTTAAGCGCGTATCCATCGGCGACATTTACAACATCATGGGCGTCTCCGACACCTCGTACGCGCTGTGTAAGAACGATTTTCATAATATGCACATGATACCCTTTCCATCGGCAAAACGCAACTTTGATACTTGAGGGCTTAAAAAAATAATTACTTTGGTTGGTTTCGTCTACTTGGGGGTCGAACCCCCAAGTAGACGAGCTCCACCAAATCTCCAACATCCGATGTTGAAGATTTGGGAGTCTGGATTTTGTGTGTATAAATAAAACCCAAAGGCTTCCAATAAAGATGACGTATTGCCATTTCTTTGGTATGCTTGCATATATGAAAAATCGTTTATTGTTCCGCTACACAATCGCAATAAGCGGACTATTCGTACTCGTGCTATTTATCGGCTACGCCTCCGGATATCGTCTTGGTGCCGGATTGGTACTTACAAGAGAACAGCAAGTCATCATCACCGATATCCCAAACGACGCAAGAGTGTTTTCAGATTATGCATTGCACACCAATATACGAAATCATACGATTTCAATATCTCTCGTTCCGGGTAATCATATGCTCCTTGCATCTGCAAAAGGATACTGGCCATGGAAATATCTGGTATCCGTTCCTGAAGATAAATCTATCACCATTCGTGCGTTTTTAATCCCACATGTACCAAAAGGTAAAATACTAAGTGGCACCGAGCGTTTGCGAGCAAAAGAAAAAATTGCCGAGGTGGTTCTGCCGACATCAACGCAACCTCTTACATTTACCAAAAAATGCATGTCCTTGGCAATTTCCGGAAACCAAGTAATCGCTACACCATTCTCACATCCATCGTCTTGCACCCCGCCACAATATCTGTGCTCGGAAAACACATGTTCTCCCACAATTATCTTTTCTTCACCCAAGAAAATTACGAGGCTCATACCCTACCCCGGGCGAGATGATGCTATTTTAATTGAAATTGGCAATACAATATATGCACTTTCAATTGACCCGCGAGCGCCTAGAACATTTGCCCCATTGCTCAAGGGTATCTCGCCACTCATTGCGCAAGGAAAGAATAATACACTTCTTGTGCAGGACGAAAGGACCATTTATCAACTCACTTTGTAGCTATGTATGTCATTGATGTGGTGCCGTTTGTTCGTGGAGCTCCCGCGGATATTCTTTCCTACAGATCAAAGACGCTCATTGCAAGCGGAACGATAGTTTCCGTACCGTTTCGCCGACGTATCATTACAGCAGTTGTAACGGGGTGTGTTTCGGTGCAAGATGCGAAATCTTTTCTAAAAAACGCCTCATTCACGCCCAGAAGCATTGTCACCCAAACGCTTTCTCGTTTGCCTAGAGCATACTATGTCGCCGCGCTTGCGACGGCAGACAAACACAGTGCACCACACGGAGAAGTATTACGACAGCTTTTCACCAACGATAACGTAAGCGTCGGCTTCCACAATGATTTTATAAATGGTGAAAAATTTATGCAGAAACAATGTGAAGCACCATATGAAAATCGTTTACAAAAATACAGAACCCTTTGCGAAAACGCACCACAAAAAAGCACCGTGTTTTTTGTGGTGCCAAGCACAATTGAGGCACAGCGCCTTGCCGGGAACCTTCCCGGCAAGGCGCTTATGATACACGGAAGCCAAAGCGCCGGCAAACGCCGAGAATTAATTCGTGAGGCATATGATGCACAATTTGTTGTCGTAACCGCACCATACGCGTTTGTTCCGATTAAACACATCTCAACAATTGTTATTGAACGAGAAAGTGCACAGGCGTATATAAATATGCAGTATCCCCACACCGACATGCGCACAGCGCTCGGCGAGCTTGCAAAAGCACGGCATACCACATTGCTTGTTGGTGACTATCCCATTCGCATTGAGACGCGCATACCACACGGGAAACCCATGCGCAATGTATATGCAAAAACAATACACATACTTTCCACTCGCTCAAATGACTTGCGCATACCGCAACAACGGTACACAACAATACCCATCCCACTGCGCCAAGTGATACAACAAGCGCTTGATAAAAATGGTCGCGTACTTCTTATAACGGTACGTCGCGGATATTCCGCAACCGCGGTATGCAAAGACTGCGGTGAGGCTGTGCGCGATGTGCACGGACGAGCCCTATTGCTTGCCACGCAAAATGGCAAAAGAGTCTTCCGCAGTGCAGATGGAACAATAATTCAAAACGCGGACATACATTGCGCCAATTGCGATAGCTGGAACTTAATTCCGCTTGGTGCGGGCATTGAGCGCGTGGAAGAAGATGTTAAAAAATATTTTCCCGAGACGGTATCTATTCGTTTTGATTCAGATACAATTACCAATGCGACGAAGGCATCGCGCGCGCTTGAAAAAGCGCGCGCGATGCAAACCATCTTGATGGGTACTGAAAAACTTCTTCCACTGCTTGAACAAACCGATTTGTTCTCTGTGGTGATAATTGTTTCCGCGGATTCTTTGCTTGCCGTTCCGTTTTGGCGAGCGCATGAGCGATTTGTGCGAATGGCATTTTCGCTTGCGCAACACACACGGCATCTCATTGTAGCCACACGCCACCCAAAAGATGTGGCGTGCCAAGCACTAACACAACCGGATACAACATTATTCCTTAATGAGGAACTGCAATTACGAAAGGCGCTACATTATCCTCCGTATGGCAACCTGTTAATATTTAGAATTACCGGCAACGAAGATTATCTTGAACAAGGAGAAACTTTGCTACGAAATATATTTATTGCCAACACGCCAAACAAACTTCCAGACCGAATTGTCACAAAAAATAAACGCATTCGTGTTTTAATATACAAACAGAAACAATTGCCCACGGAAGATGTTTCCAAACGCATAGCCGGACTTCCACACTACATAACTCATACCATCAACGGGGAATCACTGTGGTAAAACTAGGAGGTTCGACCCCCCCAGGGGGTCGAACCTCCTAGTGACTAAAATGTCGCCTAGATCTGTGGATACTGTGGCGCAACATCGCTAAGATTGAATGTATGTAGTATGATATTTACCAAACCCCATACGGACAACATAACAACGAAACCGATAAGCCCGTACATAAGTAATTTCCATCCCTTTGCTTGCTCTTCGGGGTTAGCACCGCCGGCAATGAAGTATTTGAACATACCCCATATAAATACGACAAATGCGATTGTAAAAATAAGCGGTACCAAAATACCATTGATAATTCCAAGAATGAGAATGGCATAGCCGGTAGCGCCGCCACCACCAGCGATGCCATTGCAACTACCGCGTGTGGAAAAACCAAAAGAATTACCAAAAATGTTATGCCCTATACTAAAAGAGCCAATGCCAGTATGAATACAGCCATTAAATGAAGCTCTCCCGTGGTTAATAGAGAAATTAAGAGAAGCATGCGCAACTGGTGCCGGTATCGCGGCAAAAGCTCCCAACGATACAATTATGGTTAGCGCGATAAGTGCGACACTTTTGGCTACCGGATGAAGCAATGTATTTTTTATGTAAAAATATCCACGTGTAAACATATCTATATTATAATTATAACATTAATGCACTTCCGATGAGATTAACAATTCCCCATACTGTGAATAACAATACCATACCGATTAAACCCCACAGCATAAATGATCTTGCGTGCTCTCGCTCGTTTGTGTCAGCACCATGCAAAATGTAGTAATGTACTATCCCCCACAAAAACACTACGAAAGAAATACCGAGTATGACCGGAATAACCTCATGATTCATCAAATATACAAGAAAGTCTACGTAGTTTTTGAAAGTCATTGAGGTTGTTTTCATTGTGTTTGTGAGATTGTATGTATAGTCGAAGTGATCATGTCGGAGATTACATGCGCACCTAAAATAACGAGCGCCCCGACGACTGTCCACAAAAGCATGGTGCGTACTTTTTCCAATTCGCCGGAATTACCTTGTGCGGCAACAAACTTAAACCCAACAAAAACAATCATTAGGATAATAAAGACCGTTCCTATTTTAACAACATACGTTAAAATATCATTGAGAAACTCCTTGATGGAGTGTGCCTTTAGCGGATTACACAAACCGGATTGTCCGGATGGACACAAACTGCCACTTGCCACCGCCTGCGGCGGCGGCTCGCCCACGCTCGCTGTTGCCGCCAACGAAACTGTCGGAAAAATCACGGCGGAAAATAAAAATAGTGAAAATAAAAATCTCATTGCAGTGTTGCGGTTATAGCTTGCGACGCTCGCGTTAACGCGTCTAAAATTGAAAGCTGTCCCGCGTTTACCTTATCAATCATACTCGAAAAGATGTATCCTGTCGTTGCTTTAGATGGGGATAACCACGTGCGCGACATAATTGCCGCGGAATAGGCGGTACTTTCTATCGGATTGGCGGGAGGTGATGAAAGAAGAGAGCGCAACACCGGTGTAAGTCCTGTTGCCTTTGCAATAATTTCCTCGGAAGTAGCATTGGAAAGCGCCGAAGCAACCGTAACGGCACCTTGTATATTTGCACTCCCGTGTGGCAGAGAAAATGCATACACTTTTGCGTACACAGTTTTTATTTTTGAAACCGAAGATTGTGGTACGACAGTCACATCAAAAGACAAGTTCGGGTTTGCTTGAGTAAAGAATTTTGCCTCGGATGCATATCCGATATACAACGCCGCATTACCCGCAAGAAACATTTGCTGTGAGTCCGGAAGAGTGCTATTCCAATTATATGTCGTTTTTGTCGGGTCGGCGAATTGTGTATAAAAACCAAGAACATCCGCTCCTTCAGAGACCGCGTCACCGGACGTGTTTGACACTCCTTGTGCATGCAAAAGAGAGCCACGTAGCGTACCGGAAGAAGTGCGCGTTACAATAGGCACTCCCGCTTGCATGAAAAGAGTGGAGAGAATTGCGACAGCATCATGCACATTGCCATACGTACCAAGAGGCATTAGCACTTGCGAAAGCTCTCCCGTTGCGGTTTTTTTGGTGAAAAGTGGCACAAGACCGGAAAGTTCATCCCATGTGCTCGGCGGACTCGCAACACCCTGCGAAGATAAAAGCGAGCGATTGTAATATAAAACAAGCGGATCAACAAGTACCGGAATACCATATGAACCGGATGGAGAGAGATATACCGTAGCGACATCCGCAAACGTGTTTAAGAAACTTCGCTGTGAAAATGAAGTGTACGGAATGGGCGTCAGTACGCTTTGCAACGAAGCAAGGTGTGTCTGCGGAATTAAAATTAAATCCGGACCATCACCACTTGCGATAGCTGTCGTAAGGATTGAATCAAACTCCGTCGGATTTTTATATACATAAGATACTCTTTTCATTTCTTGGTTTTGTTGCGAAATATCACCAAGCGCTATACGAAAAGATTGCGACGGCAACGTTCCCCAAATGACCACCTTCCCCACCGCATTACCACCTTTTTTCCCGCCGGAATAAGTTGACATAACAAATATGCCACCCAATAAAAGCGCAGCGAAAACTACAAGCAGTATCGTCTGAAATGTTGAGATATTTTTCATACGGCTGAAGCGATAATTGCATAATGATATGCACCGACGGCAAATTGTTGCCGCGTTTGGAAGCCATCTTCCTTAAGTAGGGCAACCGCTGTTTCCTCTGATATTGAATCTTGCAAAGAGGGGCCCGGGGCACTGTCTGATGGAACCCACTCAACCAAAAGCAATGTACCACCTATTTTTGTAATTCGTTTCAGCTCTTTTAGAGCAGATTGCGTATCTTCCAACTGAAACAATATGTTTGAGAAAATCACCGCATCAAATACACGGTCGCGCAATTTTGTCCCAAACGGTTTTTCAATATTGCCCCACACGGTTTCTATATTCTGAATGCGTTGTTCCTCGGCGTTGTGTCGCAGGCGACGTAATACATCTTCTTGCATATCTATAGCATACACATGCCCATCGTCGCCAACTATTTTTGCTGCCACAAGCGCATAATATCCGATACCGGAACCAACATCGCCGACACTCATGCCTTCACGAAGTTTCATACGCTGTACCAATATTTTCGGGTCAATGGATTCCAAATGTGTCACATTATCAGTATAACAAAACTGTGCCAAAATGTACGATATGTATCTGTGTATAAATGATAGCGCGGAGATTTACAATGCCACCACCGAAGCGATTGAATCCCCTGCACGCATTTTCATAATGCGAACCCCTTGGGTTGCGCGTGAACGTTGTGGGATTTCAGATGCACTGATGCGGATAACCTGACCTTTCTTGGAAACCACTACGATTTCTTTCTCGTCTAAATCACCCATCATCACCTTTGCCCCTATGATTTCTCCGGTTTTTGCGGTAACGTCTGCCGTTTTAATACCGGAGCCTCCTCTTCCCTGTATTTTGTATTCACTCATGAGAGTTCGTTTTCCATGACCCCTGCCCATGATGACCATAAGCGATGCTCCGCGAGCATTTGCCGGAATGACTTCCGCGGAAACGACCTTATCACCTTTTTTCACGTGCATACCACGCACTCCTCCGGCGGTGCGCCCCATTTCGCGCACATCTTCCGTTGCAAAACGAATTGACTGCCCTTTGGTAGTAACCACAGATACCGTATCTCCATTGTCTGAAAGCGCAGCGCACACAAGCCGATCCGAACCCTTGAGAGATATCGCGATAATGCCTGACGCACGCACGTCTGCAAAACTTTTTGCCGCCACTCTCTTAGTCACCCCCTCGCTTGTTACAAAAATAATTGAAAATGTGCCCCACTTTGTGTCTTTGCGCACCGGCAATATGGAAGTAACCTTTTCATCTTGCGAGAGTGGAAGGAAATTCATGATACTCTTACCTTTTGTGGCACGTCTTCCCTCCGGAATATCGTACATTTTGAGTTGATACACTTTGCCGTGGTCGGTAAAGAAAAGAAGGTCGGCATGTGTTGAGGCAACCAAGAAATGCCGCACCACATCCTCCTCTTTCGTGGAGATATCTACCACGCCGACCCCGCCCCGCTTTTGCTTCTTATATTCGTCCGGATCGGTGCGCTTCACGTACCCACCTTGCGTGAGCACCAAAACGCTTTCTTTATCAGGTATTAAATCCTCAATAGATATATTTTTCACACCACCTTTAATGATTTTTGTGCGACGGTCATCGCCATACTTTTTATCAAACGCAAACAATTCAGTTTTCACCACGCTCAATATATTCTTGGCGGAAGAAAGTATTTTTTGCAAGCTTGCAATAAGTATTTTAAGTTCTGCGAGTTCATTTTCAATTTTCTTCCGTTCAAGACCCGCCAAAGTCTGCAAACGCATGGAAAGAATTGCCACTGTTTGTTGTGGTGAAAATGCAAACTTCTTTTGGAGAGCCAAATCAGCGGTTGGTACATCGGCTGATTTTTTTATTATGGCGATGACTTCATCAATATGGTCAAGGGCTTTGGAAAGCCCAAGCAAAATATGCTCACGTTCTTGCGCTTTTCGTAAATCAAACTCTGTGCGGCGACGAATGATTATTTGTCGGTGCTCTATGAATTTTTCCAGTATACCCTTCAACGAAAGTGCCTGTGGCGTTCCGTTGACAAGTGCCAGCATGTTGTAATGAAAAGTAGATTCAAGCTCGGTATGTTTATACAGAGCGTTTAACACCGCTTGTGGATGCGCCGTTCCTTTCAATTCAACCACCACGCGAATATCCGAAGTTGATTCGTCACGTAAATCTTTAATGCCGTCAATTCTTTTGTCGCGCACGAGGTCCGCGATTTTGGTAATCATGTCTGCTTTATTAACACGATATGGTATGGAGCTAATGATAATACGTGTTTCTTTGCCTTCTTCCATTATCTCAGCTTCTCCGCGCACCACTACCCCACCGCGACCATTTGCATAAGCGTGTGCAATATCCGCCTTATTAAAAGCAATACCGCCAAGAGGAAAATCAGGCCCGGTAACAAACTCAAGCAAATCTTCAGTAGTTGCTTTCGGATTTTCTATAAGATGTACGGTCGCAGCAATCACCTCGCGCAAGTTGTGTGGAGGAATGTTGGTTGCCATACCAACCGCAATACCAAGTGTACCGTTGAGCAATAAGTTTGGAACCGCAGCGGGCAATACGGCGGGTTCTTTGCGCGTAGCGTCGTAGTTGTGATTCCATGCGACCGTTTCTTTTCCGATATCGCGAAGTAATTCTTCACCCATGACGGACATCTTAGCCTCGGTATAACGCATTGCCGCCGGAGAGTCGCCGTCTATGGAACCGAAGTTTCCTTGACCGATGACTAACGGATAACGATATGAAAAATATTGCGCCATTTTTGCCATAGCATCATAAACAGCAGTATCACCATGCGGGTGATACTTTCCAAGCACGTCTCCGACAACAGCCGCCGACTTGCGAAATCGCCCTGACGCGGTAAGCCCCATGTCGCGCATGGCAAACAAAATACGACGGTGCACGGGCTTTAGCCCATCGCGCACATCAGGTAACGCACGCGAAGTGATAACGGACATTGCGTAGTCAACGTACGACACGCGCATTTCAGAGACGATGTCTTGCCGGATGACGCGCCCGGTTGCGGGCGCGTCATCCGGCATATTTTGTTTCTGTTCGTCTTTTTTTGACATATTTAAATACTAAAATGGAATTGTCGTTTTTTGTGCCGGCTTTGTCGGCACGGTTGAAGTGCTCCCAACGGTAACAATCTCAAGATGGACCGGCGCTTGCTGTTTTTGACCTGTGAATGCCGAAGCCGCGGCGCTCAGAAAGCCCTGTGGTTTCGGCTTTGGATTTGTCGCTTCCATAAGCGCCGCCTTTTGACCTGCGTTAAAATATGCGGACGCCGATTGCTTCGGTCCGAGAATACTGGTGGAAAATGAAGAGATTGCCCATACTATAAGTAACAATCCACTGATGCCAAGTGCGACCCCAAACGCAACGCGCTCGCGAATGTGTACCGGTTTTGCTTGTAATTTTTGTACCAGTTTTTTCATATATAATATGTTACGCCTTCAATACCATAATAGCACTGTTTTGCTCAAGCACATCTTTCTTTTTCAAAGTCGCCTTGTCAATCTGTTGTGCAGACGCACCTTCTTCTTTGAGAAAATGTTCCAGGGCGTCAGTTGCTCCGGTACCGCTTTTGTGCAAAGGGATGATGACATGTGGCTCAAGAGAAGTGGCAAGCGCATATGCGTCCTCGGCGGTCAGGGCGCCATTTCCGGTGATTGGAATAAAAAGTACGTCAATGTCATTTATCGCCTCGCGCATTTCGTGTGGCAATTCTTTGTTGGAAAGTGCCCCAAGATGCACCAATGTCATTCCCTCAAGCTCAACCGAATATATGGTATTGATTGCGGTTTTTTTCTCTGATTCATTTTCTTGCGCCGAGACACCATACACACTTTGCGAAAGGTATCCGCGTATAAGTATATTTTTATATTCATATTCACCGGGGCCGGAAATAACAAACGGCTCCTTCCCACCATACGACACCTCACTGACGCCATTCATGTCAGGGTGATTCCGCGACACAAGCGCGATGTCCGCACCAAATTTTACCGGTGGCAATGTTGCATTTTTGCTAATGGGGTCAAACACCAATGACGTGTCACCAAATGACACTTTGACACACTGTCCACCGTGATAAGTTATGACCATGATACATATAGTATAGCACATAACGTACTACGTGCACATATTATGAAAACCACACAACACCCGCACTTATAAAAAATGGGCGCCTGCGATGTTCCGCAGACGCCCATTA
>CAZFHH010000010.1:22940-35384 GCA_964518755.1 uncultured Candidatus Saccharibacteria bacterium | reverse complement strand
GTTATATCGATATGCATTACCTTTCACTTTCGCCCTCTGTCTCATCACCACCCCCGTTTCCATGTTCAGAATTCCAGCCCACGCCGGACACGCCACTTTCTTTTACTTTATACATTATGCGGTCTGCGCTCTTCATGAGCTCGTCTGCACTCTGTTCGCTATCAAATCGCACTCCGCCTATGCTCGCTACAGAGCGCAAAAAATCCTCTTCCGGTATTTTCTTTTGAGCAGAAGAATGAAATTTATTCCATAATTCACTTTTGGCAGACAAAACAGCACGATATATACGCCCAGCAATCGCCTCCGCCTCTTCACCACGCTCAAGTGGCTCATCAGCTGTTTCGCGCGGATTGCGCAAGAAGATTGTTACCGCAAATTCATCGCCACCCAAACGCGCAACCATATCATCCGGACGAAGCTCCATTGTAATATAATGCCCGATAAGTCGCAGATATTCATCACCGGCATGATGTCCAAGAATATCATTTACCTCTTTAAACTTATCAATATCAATATAAAGCACGTAAAGCTCCGTTGAATCGTTTTTACTTGCTCGTTCTATTTTGGTTTCAAGCGCTTCTTCAAACGCACGACGGTTTGGTAATTTTGTTAGTGAATCCATGCGCGCCTCTTCTTTCGCCTTTTTGTATTCCTCATACAAAAAAGCGATATCCTTTTCTATACTTTCCAATGTTCTCACCTCTTTAAGAAGTGCCTCCTGCACATGCGGTGCCGTTGTTTCTTCTTCACCAAGAGTATGCAGGCGCATCAGTGATTCATGAAGAGCAACTTGTGCTTGCTCACGACGCTCTTCAAGAGCTCGCTCATTTAACGCTTCTCCTTGCTGCTTATCCTCGTGGCGGACATCTTGATCGTTCTGATGTGCCGGTGATTTATTTTGCTTTTCAAAATCTTTCATACGTCGATTATTAGTGCGCCGTTCCAAGCAACGCCGCAACCCTATCCTTTACGCTCGGGTGTGTGGAAAAGAGACGTGTTCTCCAATTGGTTTTTTTCACACCGAATGGATCACCGATAAACATATGCGCCGTCGCGTGGCTCGGCTTTCGCATCGGCATTCCGGATGCCTCTATTTTCTGCAACGCTGATGCAAGCCCTTCCGGATAGCGAGTAAGAAGTGCTCCGGATGCATCTGCAAGAAACTCTCTTCTGCGCGATATGGCAAGCTGAATAAGCTTTGCGGCAAGCGGGGCAACAACAACACCAACCACCACAAGAATTATTGTGAGCTGATTATTTCCCTCTCTGTCTCCTCCGCCGAACAGAGAAAATCTCCAGGAAAGGTCAGCGATGATTGCCAAGAAGCCAGCAAGAATAACCACGATAGTCATAAATAAAATGTCTCTGTTTTTAATGTGAGAGAGCTCATGCGCGACGACACCCTCAAGCTCTTTCCTGTTCATTATTGAGAGTAGCCCAGTGGTTGTGCATACCACAGCATGTTTTTCATCTCGCCCGGTTGCAAATGCGTTTGGGGCGGGATCATCAATAACGTAAAGCCTGGGCATCGGAAGCCCCGCGGTAATGGCAAGATTTTCCGTCACGGTGTAGAAATCAAAATATTTCTCACGCGTTGCCGGATGCGCGCGCGACATTGAAAGCACCACTTTATCGGAATACCAATAACTCCACACATTTACAAGAAGCGCGAATGCCACCGCAATATAAAGCAACATCGGTGATTGATAGTACCAAGAAACACCATATCCCGCCGCAATAACGAACACCAAAAACACAGACATGAGAAGCCATGTTTTCCAAATATTCGCCGATTGTTGTGAGTAGAGTGTCATGGTTGAAAATCGGTGCGGAGCGAGCACACTATTAGAACTTAACCGCCACAGGGTTCTGCGCCGCAGAACCCTCTTCAAGCTCAAAAAGCTCTTGTCCTGATATGTTGAACATGTGCGCCATAGTATTTGTTGGGAATTGCTGTACCGCTATATTAAGGTCTCTGACATTGGCGTTGTAAAAACGGCGCGCCGCCTGTATTTTGTCTTCCGTGTCAGTAAGCTCTCTTTGAAGCTGGAGGAAATTTTCGTTCGCTTTGAGATCAGGGTATGCTTCCGCAACCGCAAAAAGTGATTTTAGCGTACTTGAAAGCATGTTTTCCGCCTGCGCTTTTCCTTGTGTGCCCGATGCGCCCATTGCGGCACCGCGTGCTTTTGTTACATCTTCAAAAACAGTCTTTTCATGTGCCGCATACCCCTTTACCGATTCCACCAAATTTGGGATGAGATTATATCTGCGCTTTAGTTGCACATCAATATCAGCCCACGCTTCCTTTGCACGATTTACTTTTGACACTAGCCCGTTGTACATCACTATCATCCAAATGATGATTATTGCGATGATACTTAAAATTACAATAAGTGTTGTTGACATAAATATTATGATTATGAGTAAACTTGGTATGTAGTATAGCACACACCGCGCGCCGTTCCGGCGCGCGGTGTGTGCGTATCGTACTGATTACAAACCCAACTAAAAACCCATTCCACCGGGCATGCCACCTCCCATACCCGCGTCCGGCGTTGCCGGTTTTGGTTCAGGAATATCCGTCACCGCAACCTCGGTTGTAAGCAACATTGCTGCTGCCGACACTGCATTTTCAATGGTGCTCCTAGTAACTTTTGCCGGGTCAATAATTCCGGCCTTTACCATATCAGGCACCACTTCATCCTTAAGAGCATCATAACCGGCAAAGCCTTTCGCCTCCTTCATTTTGTTTACGATAAGAGACAAATCTTCTTTCCCGGCATTGAGCGCTATTTGACGAAGCGGTTGCTCAAGTGCGCGCGCGACAATGTGATACCCGATGAGCTCATCTTTCCCAAGGTTCTTACGTGTTGTCGCGGAAAGTATACGAGAGATATTTGCAAGAGTGGTTCCACCTCCGGGAACAATACCCTCCTCAAGCGACACCTTGGTTGCCTTGACTGCATCATCAATCTTATCCTTAAGGTATTTCATTTCCGTTTCCGTTGCGGCTCCCACACGAATAACAGCTACTCCGCCGGAAAGTTTTGCTATGCGCTCCTCAATCTTTTCCTTATCAAACTTTGATTCGGTTTGGTCCGCAAGAGTGCTCATTTGTTTTACACGCGCTTCAATATCACTTTTCTTTCCTTTGCCCCCAACAAACACGGTGGTGTCTTTTGTGGCAACCACTCTGTTTGCTTTCCCGAGCATTGTAAGAGTTGCGCTTTCAAATGTTTCGCCCAAATCGGAAGAAAGCACCTGCGCCCCGACAACGGCAGCTATGTCTGCCAATAATTCTTTTTTACGGTCACCGTATCCGGGCGCCTTCACTGCAAGCACATTGAATGTGCCACGTAGTTTGTTAACCACAAATGTGGCGAGTGCATCTCCTTCTATATCATCTGCAATAATTACTAATTCTTTTTTCCCGGCTTGTGCAACTTTCTCAAGAAGAGGAAGAATTTCTTGTACACTGCCGATTTTTTTATCAGTGATAAGAATGGACGCATCACGATATTCCGCTTCCATGCGCTCCGGGTTCGTTACCATGTAAGGAGACACATATCCCTTGTCTATCTGCAGTCCTTCCACCACATCATAGGAGAGTTCTGTTCCCTGCGACTCTTCTACAGTCACCACACCGTTCTTCCCGACCTTATCAATGGTGTCGGCGATTATTTTACCAAGCTCTTCTGATTCCGATGATATACTCGCAACTTGTCGTATATCATTTTTCCCGGAAATTGGTTTTATTATTTTCTTCAATTCAGAAACTGCATCTTTCCGTGCCTCATCCATACCGTTGCGAATTGCCATAGCACCCGCACCCTTTACCAACTGACCGAGCCCTTCGTTTATCATTGCCTCAAGCAATACCACCGTGGTAGTGGTGCCGTCTCCAACCCCATCACTTGTTTTGTTTGCAACTTCTTTTACTATTTCCGCTCCGATGTTTTCAAAGGGATCTTTGAAAGAAATCTCTTTTGCGATGGAAACTCCGTCGTTGGTAATGCGCGGACCACCATATGACCTACTCAATACCACATTTCTTCCGCGAGGTCCCAGAGTTGCCTTAACAGCCTGTGCCGCCTTGCCGATGCCGTCATGTAATTTGCGACGTGCTTCTTCACCAAATAAAATTTGTTTAGCCATAGTGTTATATATGAATTATGCGTTAGGAATAATCGCCAAAATATTTGACTCTGAGAGTATGTAGTATTCTTCATCGTCTACTTTTACCTCATCGTAGCCATACTTGGAAAACAAAACTGTGTCCCCCACGGAAACCTCAACGGGCTGTCTGGCACCGTCTTCATATTTACCCGAACCAACCGCCACAACCGTACCGCGCGCCGGCTTCTCCTTGCTTGCGGATTCCGGAATGATAATACCTGAAACCGACTTCGTCATTTCATCTTTGCTGACCGGCTTCACCACCACTCTGTCTCCCAGCGGTTGAATAGAAATTTTTTCGTTTTTTGCCATACGTTATTATTTATGCTTAAAGCAATATCAAATAAAATTGTTGAAAATCAAACCCCCACAATGCGAATGTTCGCATTGGATAAATATAGTATAAATAAATCCATACATGAATGCAAGAATCTATACATGCCGAGGGCACAGCTCTTCCGCCCCGTGTGGTGGACTAACAAAAGATTGAGAAAGTGATATGCACTTGTTACAAGTACTATTGTATGTAATTTGTAACTTATAAAGGTAAAGAAAGGTCACAAATTTTAGAATTAAAAACAACGAATTATGATTTTAAATTTAATTTATGTGAGCGTAGAAAACATGGAGAGGGCTTCGGAGTTTTATATAAAGCTTTCGATAAAAAACCGTAAATGTAGGCAAGCATTTTACAAGCTTTGACTTGGAAGGCCTTTCTTTCAATCTCTATGCCCTGGTGGCGAATGATGAGGAAACACAAATTGGCAGTAATTGTGTACCTAATTTCAAAGTAAAGAATCTTAAGAATAAGCATAAAAGAATAAAGCAGTTTGCATCTACTATTGACGATGTAATACAAAATTGTGGAGACGTAAAGCTTTCCCAATTCAAAGATAGTGAAGGAAACTTATTGGAGATTTACGAGCGGGTGTAAATTTGTAGCCACTGAAAAATTTCCACCACGAGACGAGAGGCTGAACTAACCCTAGCATTCAACACTCAGATTTTATTAGTACAGTAAAAGTAAGATACGAAAACGTACACCAGTTATAAGAAAGCCCCGCGCAAATGGCGGGGCGTGGGGCCCAAGAACTACAACCTCCAAGCAGACGTAGCCCCAATTTCGTTATCGATGACTGTGTCCGGGCATGTTGAAATAAGGAAACGATCCATGCCATTGACCTTACTGACATTAATTGTGACATGTCCATTCCCGACAACAGAAGCACACCTGGCACTACTGCCACTAAACAGGCAAATGCCGTTTACTTTGTAGTAGATGGCGATAGCGTACGCCACCTGGGTTACATTTGGAATGTACTCATTCTCGGAAAGTACAGACCGTTGCTCCACCCACTCCTTGGAAAACGAATCCTGATGGGGTGTCTTACGGATAGCTATCCACCCACCCCCTTCAACCACCTCGACATCCGAATCCTCTCGTACAAATCCATGAACATCGTCAACGAAGAAATGAGAAAAAAGATCGCCGTCAATTTCATACACGCCAAAAAGATTTAGCTCTTTGCGTGGCCCGGGAATCAGCGCAATGTTGTGACGACGAAGCTCCCGAAGAATTCCTACGTTCGGAAGCGTATCTCCAAAATGTTCGCGTTGTTCTTTGGTGTAGCTCACGTTGAATTTTTTTGCCATATCCTCCTCCGGTGAGATGAAGTTGTCGCCCAAAATTAGGCGCGCCACCTTGTACTTCTTCAAAATAGTAGCATCGCGCGCGATGGCTACTGTTTCTGTCATTTTCTGATTGTTGTCAATCAACTCCTGAAGCAGATCCGTGCTCCCCCCTCGCCTCTTAAACGTGGCACAAAACTCATAAGCCTGATCTATTGAAATGCTACCTGTTTTGCTCATCACAGCACCCCTTTTGGTTAAACATAGGCATATCTCTCAGAGTAAATAAGTCTTTCACCGGATGCCGGTACCCATATTACTACCGGGTCCTTATATCCCACTCTCTCCGTCTCTTCATATACCTCAACTACATTTTTGCCGTGACAAATCACGACCTTGCTGCTTTCGGTGGATACAGTGACGTATTCGCCTCCGTATCCCACGAAATATTCTTCGCCAGGATCGCTCATAGCACGTTTCCTCACAGGTTTTATGTCCACTAAGACACTAACGCCAACAATACAAGATGTCAATTAATATATTGGGTTAAATAATGCTTGCATAGCCCCCGTGCCGGTGCCTATAGGCACCGGCACGGGGGCTATGCACAAAAAGTTGCACAACGTACCACATATATGGTAAACTCATATGTACAGATGGAAGCAGTCTCTACATTATTGCCATATGCGGAAATTGTCTTGTCACTCCTTGTGATAGTAGGCGTCGTGCTCCAACAGCGCGGTGCAAGCCTGGGAGGTGCCTTTGGCGGGGATAATTTCTCATCAACATTCTACAAACGCCGCGGGGCGGAACTTTTTCTATTCCGCGCGACGATTGTATTGTCAATTTTGTTAGTACTTGCCGCACTGACAGGCTTCTTTCTGCAAGGAGCATGAAGAATGTTTTCTCGCGGGCGGTTAACACCGTAACACAACATCGTTCTTGTAAACCGCTTGTAACACTTTCTCAAACGCTTCGCGCATTGCCGTCGGGAGACAGGTTTATAGTCTATGTGCTTGCGGTATTGGTAGTAATTGCAAGCATTGCCTCCGTACGTGCAGCTGAATATAAATTATTCGTATCTGTTCCCGCATATGGAGGAACCATTATTGAAGGCGACTTAGGCTCACCGCGATATGTGAATCCACTGCTTGCATTTACCGATGCGGACCGAGATCTCACAGCACTTACATATGCCGGACTATTAAAGTTCTCCGGGGAAGGGAAATTCATACCTGTGCTTGCACAGTCGTACACAATCTCACCGAACGGGAAAATATACACATTCATCATTCGGAAAGATGCTCGCTTCTCTGACGGCACACAAGTAACCGCAGCTGATGTTGTGTTTACCATCAAAAGAGCGCAAGACCAAAATCTTAAAAGTCCATGGTTCCAAGATTGGCACGGTATAGTCGCGGTTGCCGTAAATAAAAAAACCGTGCGGTTCACGCTCCCGCAACCATACGCTCCGTTCTTGCAAAACACGACCATGGGTATCTTGCCGGAACATCTGTGGAAAGGGATTTCAGATGCACAGTTCCCTTTCTCAAAACTGATGACCTATCCGGTTGGAGCCGGTCCGTTTGTGGTAAGTCGCGTAGTGCGAAATACGGGTGGCGGACCGGCGGGCGGACTCATATCCGAATATGATTTAACAGCATCAAAAAATTACGTGTTTGGAAGACCATATCTTAATGGCATAGACATACGATTTTATCCAAACAATACGCAACGCACACAGGCGCTCTCGCAAGGGGAAATTACCAATGCGTACGGAATAATAACCGGCAATAAAAATGAGCGCGTTCTTGGGGCGCCAACGTCAAGTGTGTTTGGAGTGTTCTTTAATGAAAGTAAGGACTCCGTTCTTACCAACATTGCAATACGCAAGGCATTATCACTAGCGATAAACCGAAAACAACTTATACAAAATGTCTTGGACGGAAACGGATTTCCAATTATGGGACCGGTTCCTCCAGGCATGGGTACAATACAGACGCCAATACCTCCAAGCACACACACTGTTGCACAAGCAGCGAAAACTCTTAAAAATGCAGGGTGGATATATGACGGCAACACGAGGGAATGGAAAAATAAAACAAAAAAACTCGTATTTGGTTCCATAACCATTAAAACGTCAAATGTATCTTCCCTACGCACAACCGCAACGGAAGTACAAAAAGATTGGAAAAAGCTCGGAATAAACGTAACTGTTGAATTGTACGAACCTGGTGACTTAAATCAAAATGTCATTCGCCCTCGCGATTACCAAGCGTTGCTGGTTGGGGTTGCTATAAACCACGGGCAAGATCTATTTGCATTTTGGCATTCATCACAACGTACCGACCCGGGGCTTAACATCGCCATGTACGCAAATAAAACAGTTGATACACTTTTGGAGGATGCAAGAACCGTGCAAGACCCAAAAAAGCGACTTGCCGACTTGAACACCATTGAAAAAGACATCAGCGCCGACTACCCCGCCGTGTTCTTATATAACCCGAAATTCATCTATACGGTTCCAAATGATTTGCGCGGTATTACTCTTCCAATTATCAACACCATGTCAAATCGTTTTGCAACGGTAAATAAATGGTATACTACCACTAACCTCGTGTGGCCGTTCCTAGCTTCGCAGAAAATGCCTTAATATAAAAAGAACATCTCTTTTGCGCTACCGCACGATAAAAATACATTAATAACTTACACATTCATTTATAATAAATAATATGACCTCAGCACCAGCACCAGCTCCGGCACCGGAGCCACGACAAGATTCGCAACATACAAGACCACCACAGAGAGAACCGCACGCGGGTACACACTCTCATTTACCACATGGACAAAACCGCGCGCACTCTCCTCAGGCACACGGGAAACCGCGCCCGGGAGCAACCGTGCGAAGAATTCAGCGTGTACTTCGCAGGCCAACCATTACATCTCGTCCAAGAAATAAAGTCAACTATTTCCCCGACACGCCCGATAAAAACATAGTGCGTATAATACCAATCGGTGGCGTTGAGGAAGTTGGGCGTAACATGCTCATCATTGACGTAAACGGAGACATTTTTGTGATGGACGTGGGCTTTGATTTTACTTCCGATGACAGTGCCCCCGGCGTTGACTATACTCTGCCAAATACAAAATTCCTGGAAAAAAATAAAGATCGTGTACGCGCGGTTATCATTACTCACGGACACCTTGACCACATTGGCGGTATCCCCTTTCTTCTCCCCCGTTTTGGAAACCCACCAATCTACACACGCGAGATGACCGCGGTGATGATTGCCAAACGACAAGAAGAATATCCAAATGTTCCAAAGCCTGAAATGGTGGTTGTTGAGCCTGGAAGCAGTCACACGATAGGCAATACAAAAATAACATTCTTTCCGGTTACTCACTCAATCCCAGACGCAATGGGTGTTTCCATAAGCACTCCACAAGGTAACGTGGTTATCACCGGCGACCTGAGACTACGACACGAAGACGGCGTACCAACTGAAAAAGAACAGGAAGTATGGGGAAAAATCGGGAAAGAAGATAACCTGTTGTTTATAGCAGACTCAACCAACGCGGAAAGAGACGGATTTTCAATTCCCGAGAACCAAGTGACCAAGACATTGGAAAATATTATCCATACCGTAAAAGGTCGTTTGGTTATCGGTACTTTTGCATCTCAATTTGAGAGAATGTTGCACATCATTCAGATTGCGGAGCAGTGCGGAAAAAAGATAGTCACTGAAGGAAGGTCTATCCGCGTCAACCTGGAAATTGCACAAAAAGTCGGGCTAATAACTGTGCAAAAAGATACTATCATTCCGGCTCAGGCAATCGGTGATTATCCGCCGGATAAAATACTTATACTTGCAACCGGCGCACAAGGAGAAGAGTTTGCCGCGCTGATGCGTATTGCCACAAAACGACACAAGTATATTGAATTTAATGAGCGAGATACAATTGTACTCTCTTCATCAATAATTCCCGGGAATGAAATTAGTATACAAAAACTTAAAGACAATCTCTATCGTCGTAAAGTAACGATTATTCATTACCGATCTTCTGATGTGCACTCATCCGGACATGGTAATGTGGGTGAGCTGATATGGATTAACAAACAAGTGAATGCGAAGCTGTTCATGCCCGGGTATGGAAACTACTCAATGCTTTATTGCCATGCAAAAGCGGCAGAGCAAGCGGGACGATCTAAGGACACGATAATCATTCCAGACAATGGAATGGTGATAGATATAATTGATAAGAAAATATCAATACACAAAGAAAAAGTACCTGCGGAGGCACTTGTGGTGGATGGATTTTCCATTGGTGACATGCAAGAGGTAGTGGTTCGTGATCGCAAAATGCTCGCAAAAGACGGAATGTTCGTCATCATAGCAACTATCCATCTTAAAACCGGACGCTTGAAAAAATCTCCCGACATAATTTCCCGGGGATTTGTGTATCTTAGGGAATCACAAGAAATGCTTAACCAAGCGCGACTTCTTATCAGAAAGACGGTGGAAGATTCAACAAGAAACATGAATCCGATTGACCTTGATTACGTAAAAAATGAGCTTACCGATGCTTTGGCGGGATTTTTGTTTGTACGAACAAATAAAGCCCCGATGGTTATTCCGGTTCTCATCGGTATATAAAAATCAAATAGTATAAAACGGACGATTATATCATACCCCGTGGCGACTGTGTCGCCACGGGGTATGATATAATCACTGCAAAACAAAAATCCATGCATCCTCGCATTACACTTTCCGTTGGAAATTTTTTCTTTGCAATATCCTCAGTCATTACCGTATACATAGCAATTCCGTATTTATCAATGTTTATTGGAAATACCTATGCGAGCTTAGTTGTTGCTTCCGGAGCACTCATTTCAATTATCGGTTTCCCGACACTTCCACGCTATAGTGCGCGATTTGGTGCACAGGTACTTGCCATATTTTTTTCACTATTGCAGATACTGATATTTCTGGCGCTTTCCGCAGTCCCAAACGTAATCGTTGCCACAATTGGCATTGCTCTTATTATCGCCACACAGCCATTCCTCTATTACACATTTGATTTACTCCTATCTGCCGCAACACCACAAAAAGAATTTACAGGAAAGGTACGTACACTTTTTTTAACAGCATACAACGTAGCAGGAGCAGGAGCTCCGTTACTTATGGGCGCACTTTTGCTTGATACCAACGACTATAGTCGGGTGTTCCTTGCCGCCGGAGCTATTACCATACCAATTGTGATATTATTTGCAGGACGTAAAATGCCAGCGGGTAAACCACCACGCGAGTTTCACTTCGGATCTGCTATGCGTACAATATCACACGATCGCAATCTCTCCGCTGTGATGATCGCGAATTTTCTGCTGGATTTATTCTATATGTGGGCGCCATTATATATACCCATATACATGCACAACATACTTGGCATGCCGTGGGGACAGTTGGGGTGGATTTTTTCAATCATGTTGCTACCGTTCATATTCGTTGAATATCCCGCCGGAATACTTGCCGACCGATTTAAAAGCGATAAAAAGATTATGGTACTCGGATTTATTATCATGGGTGGCGCATTCGCAGCAATACCTATTATCACGACAACTACATCAATTTTAATAATACTTACTGTTTTAGTTTTGTCCCGCGTTGGCGCCGCGCTTGTGGAAGCGATGGTGGAAACACATTTTTTCAGAAGTGTGTCCGCGCAAGACTCTCAGGAGATTGCCGCATTCCGCGATACGTGGCCTTTTGCAAATTTAATTGCACCACTTGTCGCAAGTGCATTTTTCTTTACGGGTGGGTTTTCTATGTTTTTTATTTCAACCGGAATGCTTCTTGTAATAGCGGGAATAACAGTCTCACTCCTTATTCGCACCATTCGCTAAAAAGCCTGCGCGAACAATCTATAGCTCATACACCACATCTTTACGCTCAACCACCACTTTCCATCCGTTGCGCCGGGCTTCGCGATAAAGAAGCTTATTCGGATTAAAAGCAATCGCAGTTTCGGCAAGCTCAAGCATCGGCAAATCACTTTCCGTATCACCAACAGCAACAGAGCCCTTAAGAGTGAGCCCTTCTTTTTGTATCACTCGTCGCAAAATAGTTCCTTTATTCATAATAAGCCCTTCATCTTCTATCTCGCCGGTAAAACACCCGGATGCGCCGGTAGTCAAAAAGATACCGTATGTTTTATCAAACCCGAGTTCATATCCAAACCCATCAACAATGAGCTTTGGCGAATGTGATATCGCAAGCAGATAATATCCTCGGCGTTTCAAATCCTGCATGAGATCACGCGTGTAGAGATACACACGGTTTTTCATTTCTTCAATTATTTCTCCCGCTACATCAGCCACTTCGCTGTATGATACTCCCTTTAACTGCCCCACGAAAGCGTCAACGGCTCTGTGCACATACGCCGAATAATCGCCTCTGCGATCAAGCCATTGCAAATGTTCATTGGCATATACTTCGCGCGTACCGCTGGGAAAAATATCGCGCTCAATGAGCTCCTCCACAAGCTCAATAAGAAGTGACGAACGAAAAATTGTTCCATCAATATCAAACACCGCGACCGATTGCTTTTCTTTCATACTCACATAATACCGCACACTGCCAA
>CAZFHH010000010.1:14148-22840 GCA_964518755.1 uncultured Candidatus Saccharibacteria bacterium | reverse complement strand
TCGCTTTTGTCCACCGAGTGGCGGCGGGATGCCAAAGTTTTGTCAGTGGATGGTTTGTACAGTCGTGATGGCGAGCGGGGCATGTGTAGCGACCGTAAAAAACAAAACCGTTGTTTACATATTTCCAGTCTTTTTTCGGTATAAGATCTTCCAAATCTTTTGATATTTTTGTCGGATCGGTATTATCCGTAAGGTCAAATCTAAGCGCAAAACGGCGCACGTGTGTGTCGGTTGCGATGCCATCCCATATATCAAAAAGCTCCCCCAATACCACGTGCGCCGTTTTGTATCCGATACCGGGCAACGTAATGAGCTCATGCTCCGTACGAGGAACTTTCCCACCGAAACGTTCTTTTATTTCTAGAGCAGTGGCGATGATATTTTTTGCCTTAGCCCTGAAAAAAGTAATTGACGACACTTCCTTTGTGAAAGTATCAAAACCGGCGCTTGCAAAGTCCCCCACTGTTTTATATTTCTTAAACAACATGTTGGTACAAATATTCACTTTTTTATCGGTACATTGCGCCGACAAAATAACCGCGACAACAAATTGAAACTTGGTATTATATTTTAGCTCACTTTTTTGTTTCGGATATGTTTCTCTCAAATATGTGACAATTTTTCGGGCGCGCGCTTCGCGCGCGCCCGACTCCACCGGGAATAATCTTTCATGCATACGCATCAAATGATTCACTCAATGGGCCATCGGCTCCCTGCAGATATCCATGGAGCGGTTGAGAATGCCACTTCTCTATAATCGGGGTGATAAAACGCCATGCGGAAAGTACCTCATCGGTTCCGGCAAATAATGTTTGGTCGCCACTGAAACAATCATACAGCACACGTTCGTATGCATCCGGAAGATGCGACAATGGAGTATCCTCACGATAAGAAAAATGAAGTGTTCGCGGTTCAATTTCGTTTGAAAGTCCGGGCTTCTTCGCCCAAAACTGTATTGAGATATCTTCTTGTGGCTGCAATGTAAAAGTGAGAGTATTTTGGCAGCTACGACTGTCAGTGGCCATACATAGCGAGTTTGGAGACCTCTTAAAATAAACGATTATACGCGCGATTTTTTGACGCATGCGCTTCCCGCTTTCAAGGATAAACGGAACGCCCTCCCACGCGGGAGTATCCAAAAAAGTGCGTATCTTAAAATAAGTTTCAGTTTGCGCATCTGATTCAATATCATCACCAAGAACAAATCCATCATATTGCCCACGCACCACATCACGAGAAAGATTTTCAACCGGGAGCAATCGTGAAAGTATTTCCGCACGCTTCGCGCGGATGTGTGTGGCATCGGATTTCCCGGGATTTTCCATGGCAACCATGGCAAGCATTTGCAAAAGATGGTTTTGCCCTACATCACGCAGTGCGCCGGTATCGCTGTAAAATTTTCCGCGCCCCTCCATCCCGAGCGTTTCCATAAGTTGTATATGCACTTTTTCAATACCTGCGTTATTCCACAACGATTCAAAAATAAAATTGGAAAAACGGAAGTGCAAGATGTTCTGCACCATCTCTTTTGCAAGATAGTGGTCAATACGATAAATCTGATCCTCCTTAAATAATTTCCCAAGCTTTTCATCAAGCGCGCGCGCCGTATGTATATCTTTCCCAAATGGCTTTTCAATTAGAATACGCGTCGGATGCACCGAGTGTTCGTGTTTTGTGATGCCGGAATCATGCAAGTTTTGCAACGCGATTTCATAATGGGCTGGAGAAATGGCGAGATAAAATAATTTATTCGCGGGGGAATGATACGCGTGCTCAAGTGACTGTATATACTCGCCGAGCGCCACATATCGTTCTTTTACATCAAAATGCCCTTGCCGATATGAGAAAAGACTTAAAAAATTTCGTACGGTTTTCACATCAGCTGATGTGAACGTGTCAACAAGTGCTTCACGCACAAATGTAGCGAAAGCCTCATCGGAAAAATCTCGACGAGAAAAACCGATAATGCGAAATTGCGCCGGAAGAAAACCGTTGCGATATAAGTGCCAAAGCGCCGGCAATAATTTGCGTCGACTTAAATCCCCCGTGATACCGAATATGATTAAAAAAGTCGGTGCGATATTTTGATTGTCGTACGTATCCGATGAAGACATAAAAGATATGTGGGATTAAAATTATAATTGGTCACTTGTTCTGTGGATGAATGCGAAGTGATAAAACAGCGAGCCCAACACACCGACAGCAATACACATCAGAATCCAAATGGTGAGCATACCGAATACAGGAACGATGCTGATGAGCATAAGCACAAACATGCCGAACACCGCATCTTTCCAAGTTACCGGTTTATCACGATGGCTGAAACTTTTACGCAGAATCGCTCCTGAAATAATACCTGCATATACAAATGCCAAAAGTAGCAAAAGAATATATGTCGCGCCGATGATAAACGCGGCGCCAAGACCGACAAACGTAATAGATAAGAAAAATAACAATATCGGTGTCGCCGCGATGATTCCAAACCCAAGGAGTAGCATAAGCAACGTATGGCGAAACGGCTCATTGGTCACCTGCCTTGTTACCCGATTGGTAAACGCCGGGAAAAATCCAACAAACAATCCGGCAACAATAAGCGCACCGATAATGCGCACCAGGAAGAAAATGCCCATGCCCGCAAGTGCAAATGCCGATGCTTCTTGCGAGGTTGGCAGAAATGACGCACCGGTATATGTGACTGAACCGTTTATCTGCGCAGACGAAGGAATGTTTGCAGCCTCAGATGCCTCATAACGAAGTGAGCCCTCAATAACCGTGTGCGGAGCAAGTGTCAAAGTGTTGACTGCTCGCACCCGCACTGATTTATCAAATGTTCCAGAAAGATATACATCGTTCCCATACACGGTAACCATGCCACGGGCTCCGGAAAGTAGTCGCACAGTTCCTCCAACCGCAAGAATATCTCCCGGAGCCCCTCCGCGATCAACGACGGAAAACCCCATAATCGCCAGATCATCGGCAACCGGGGCGGATACCGACACACGAACACCGGCTATGCGCAAATTACCGCCCACGGGAGCGCGTACGCCAACCGAACCGCCAACCACCAGAGCATCTCTGCGAACAGGCGCTGACAATATCGCAGACCCTCCTATGACGGTTAAGTCTTGAGGAGTGGTTGTGGCAACCGTAACCGTAGCCCCGGCTACGTACACATTGTTTGCAGTTGGTACAGACTTGGTAAATACGATATTCCGCGCCCCACCCATAGTCATACTCGCCTGCGCAATTGATGGCGCACTTACAAAAAGTACCATACCGATGCCAATAAAAATACCAAGCTTCATACTCAAACAGTATACTCTTTTGTCAATGCTTGAAAAGTGCTTGCCTGTATCTAGGCCCAACCGCATAAATTTCCGGAAAAAACTCTGTTCAAATCTACTTAGGGGCGCAACTCCTAAGTAGATTTTTGGTGGAAGTTATGCCAAAAGACAATTAGCACGATAAAAACCGTTAGTATTGCGGAAAACACACAATATATGCAAAACGCCTTGATTAAATATGCTTGTATCCATATAAATATGGATGATGCCAACACTCCAACCACGGCGATTATTTGTATACTTCTTTCCACGCGCGCAGATACCCACACGAACGTTATTGCAACAAGTATAAAAAGAGATGTGTAAAATATGAAACCGTACATACTAAGTGGAAAACCAAACAAATGCGAATAGATGCTTTTATCAACTATACTGCACCCATCATACCCATTGATTGAACACGCCGCCGGGATACCGCTAAACGCATGTTGCGTAATGTACGCAGCATCTGCAATACCCAAAAAAGAAAGAATTCCAACGAAAACACGTTGCATGGATGTCATATAAATAAGATGATACAGGAAATTGCAATGTTTGCAATTCTCGCAACCGTAGTGTCGCAGTTAGATGATTTGACACGTTTTTTCATGGTGACAATCGTACACAGGCGCTGTGATGCTAACGAGTTATTTTATATTCAAAACGACGTTGCCATGACTGTGGCAACATTGCGACAAAAATCCATACAAAAAAGATTTTGACCCAGCCTTCTTTATCAAAACGCCTTGTGGATGTGTACACGGAATCTGTACGAAGGAAGAAAAACTTTCCATGCTTGCAAGCCGCCTCAATCACTCTTAAGTCCTCCCCCATTTTTAATTCCTCGTCAAATGGTGTTTCGCTTAATAAATCTGTGCGAACGACAAACAAAGAGTATGAGGTCTTGGTAATCCAATGACCGAAATCATAAAACCGAAACCACATCCGCGCACCGAGACGATTTGGAAATGGTTCTATCATCGTTGTCCCGACAGAATAAGAAGATGCACCTGGATTTTTAAGAAAGGCGTCAAGTTCATTGAGAAACTCGGGTTCAAAAAAAGTATCCGCATCCATAAAAATGGTCCACTGACTGTTTTTATGGATGCGCGCAACGCCTGCGTTGCGCGCCGCCGACACTCCTTTTTGTGGGGTGGATAAAATCTTTATTGTATCGCTTTCAAACTTCTTTGCCTTTGTATATGTCGCATCGGTTGAGCCGTTTTCAATGATGATTACCTCAAATGAACCGTTTGGATAATCAATTTTCTGTATGTATGATAATGTTCTTTCTATGTATTGTTCCTCATTGTGTGCCGGAATAACAATTGAGAAAAATATCGGGGTCTCCGTTTCCATTAAAAACAGTATACACCATTATCAAAAAAGCCCACAACCGGGGGCGCACCATATGGTGCGCCCCCGGTTGTGGGCTTTTACGTACAACCTATTGTATACGCACCTGCGAAGTCGCATCGGACACCAAATATCGGACATCCGATGTCCGATATTTGGTGTAGCTCACCACGCTTGAGTATGGTGAGTGGGCTGGACTATGATACATGTGAATGCGGAGAAAGTTTAAACGCGTTGCTTTCTTTTTTCTCTCTTGTTCGTATCGCCTGCTCGGTCAATCCGAGAGAATGCCCTATCTCATGCCACAGCGTCTCTCTCACCATCTCATGTAATGCATCCGGGAATGCTTTATCCTCAAGTACCGCGCGACGTCTTGCCTCGCGCGCAATCGGCTCACGATAAAGTGTAATGGTGTCCGGGAGAACGTCGCCTATACCATATCCTTCTCCGCGAGCATTGCGAGGTATGCCATGATACAGCCCAAGCAACGTTTCGTTTGGAGCAAGCGCCTCACTGCGACGAGTGGCAACACTCACTACGTCTTCAATAAGCAGCGCCACATTTACCAAACGTTTTTTCACCCACAATGGGATATGTTTGTACTCGTCAACCACTACCGATTCAAATGTATTTTTATCCATAATATTATTATATAGCATACACCGCGCATCCGAGTTACCTCTGATACGCGGTGTATGCTCAGAACATTCGCACACAATGTATGATGAACCGGCTCGCATCGAATTCAACAAAACTAGGAAGTGGCAAGTGTCCTGAGCAGTTTGTAAGAGCGTATGCTCCTACAATAATTTAATACGCATCGGCTTAGATATTATTTCACCCACCAAATAACACTTGCGGTTTGAGTACCCCCGTACGCACGGTGCTGTACAGCACCGTGCGTACGGGGGAATATCAATTACCTCTTTCTAAAATAAACCTTGCCTTTGAAACGAAGATCCACATATTGCAATGAGCCATCAGACAGTGAGATGTCTTTCGCAACAGAAGAAAGAAGTGCGAATGCATTTTGTTCATCACCGCGCACGTACGTTATGCGCGTGCCATTCTTAAGAAAGAGATCCACTTCATCGCCACGCAAGACAATCGCTGAAACCGTTGTGTGGAACGTCCGGATATTGCGCGCCAAGTCAAAAACATGAGGAATGAAAGATTCGTGCGCAATTGTATTAAGATATGGCGTTCCCGTTGCAACAAGAGGAGCATAAACCGTGTATGGAAATAGGGGCGTAGCAGACCTTTGTGTAATGTGTGTACGCAACCCGTCGGTAATTTGCGGTGCGGATGTTGATGCGCTTGAGGCAAGCCTTTGATAAAGGAAACCACTGCTGTCAAAAAGGTAGCATGAACCGTCCTCGGCAGGTAGAGTATCTTGCACAAGAGTGTCTGCCGAGGTGGAGCTCGCGGAGGTGCCACACCAGCGTGAAAGAGCGATGCGTGGTTCAAGAGTGAGCACTGCGGAGGCAATACCATCACGCCCGATAGAAATCGCAGCAATGGTCGGTTCACTTCCAAGTATCGCTTGTCGCACGGTGCCACTATTGAAAAATAAGATGGAGCTGTATGGAATGATGCCCAAATAAGAACCGGCAAGCGAGCGACGCGCCACAGAAACAACCGCACTATCGGAAATGCCTTTCGGGGCGACAACGACAATGCCGGAAACTTTCATAAAGGGCTGGCGCAACATAACGATTGCAAAAATAAATATAAATATACCGAGGATAAATCCTAACGTAATTTTCCGGCGCCGTATGATACGGCGCCGGACGACCAAGCGGGGCGCGCGCTTCGCGCGCGCCCCTAGCCCCACCGCCCCACCCGCTCCAACTTTCCCGCGCACCGTACCTTTGCGAATATCTGTCATGCTCCAATAACATCAGTACCCATCAAAGGCGCCAGCGCATCGGGCACGCGAATACTGCCATCCTCTTGCTGATAATTTTCAATAATGGAAACGAGTATGCGCGGTGTCGGAATGGCGGTTGTGTTGAGCGAATGTGCAAAACGAAGCACGCCCTCTTCATCGCGATAACGAATATTAAGACGCCTCGTCTGAAAGTCATGAAAATATGAGGACGAGCTAATCTCACGATATTTTTTTTCAGCGGGAACCCATAATTCAATATCATATTTCTTCACCTGCCCAAGACCAAGGTCGCCCCCGCAATTAACAACCGTACGATACGGAATATTAAGAAGCTCAATAAATTCCTCGGTGTTACGATTGAGCCACTCATGCAAACGAACAGACTCATCGTGTTGCGCTTTGCACAGCACCACTTGCTCCCATTTGTAAAACTCATGCACGCGAATTAGCCCCCCGACATCTTTCCCGTGTGCCCCGGCTTCGCGCCTGTAACTTGGTGAAAACGAAAGAAACTGCTCCGGGAGATTTTTCACCTCAAGTATCTCATCCATATGAAATCCCATCGTGGCAACCTCAGCTGTTCCCGAAAGATACATATCATCTTGTGTTTTATATAAATCATCTTCTCCTTGTGGAAGATATCCCGTACCCATAAAAAGCTCCTTTCGCAATAAAGATGGAACAAACATTGGAGAAAAACCTTTCGCGACGAAATGTTTCAACGCCAATTGCCAAATTGCATTGGTAAGCAACACGCCCGCATCACGAAGAAAATATCCTCTGAAACCGGCGACTTTCACTCCCCGCTCAAAATCTGCCATATGCAACGTGGTCATGAGCTCTACATGTCCGCGCGGTAAAAAATTAAACTGCGTTTGCGCTCCCCATGTCCTTATTTCTTTATTTTCCTCATCGTCTTTTCCGTCCGGAACGGAAATATCCGGGATGTTCGGAACTTGCAACATAAGCTCCCGCCATTCTTTCATCGCCTCTTTGTATTTTTCTTCAAGCTCATCCATACCGTCTTTGAGATAGCGCATGCTCTCAATGTGCTTTTGTCGCTCATCTCCTTTGGCAAGCGCAATAGTTTTACTCATACGATTTTGCTCCGCGCGCTTTTGGTCAAGTGTCTGCCGTAAATCCTTACGTATGTCGTCAACAACAAGAAGCCGGTCAATATCAACCGTTATCCTTTTCTTTTTGGCACCGGCTTTTACCAGATCCGTATTCTCTCTTATAAATTTAATGTCAAGCATATATACTGTATACATTACAGTATGCCATACCCACCACGACAACTCCAAGAAAAAGAATACCCGTCACAATTGTGGGAAATTGCGCACCCGCCAAAAAAATTATGGATGCAGGGAGAATTTCCGAATCAGAATACCAAATATCTGGCGATTGTCGGCTCCAGAGCCGCAACACAATATGGAAAAGATGCACTGCGAGCTCTTGTGCAAGGACTCTCGGGATATCCAATCACCATCGTGTCGGGATTGGCACTTGGCATTGACGGAGAGGCACATAAGGCGGCACTTGCCGCGGGACTGCACACAATCGCAATTCCAGGGTCCGGACTTGACCCATCATGCCTATATCCGCGCGCCAACATCACACTTGCTCGCGACATCCTTAATGCGGGCGGTGCCCTTCTTTCGGAACATCCGCCACTGTATCAACCGCGGGCATATGACTTTCCTTCCAGAAACCGCATCATGGTTGGGCTTTCACACGCGGTTTTGGTGATTGAAGCTACCGAGCGCTCCGGCACACTTATCACCGCACGACTCTCTCACGAATATAATCGCGACCTTTTGTGCGTACCGCACCGCATCGGAGATGCAAATGGTTTTGCCGCACAATTATTTTTACGACTTGGAGCAACGCTTGTTGCCAATTCGCAACACATACTTGAAGCACTACATATTGAACCGATTGAAAAAGATATCCAAACGCAAACGCACTCACTCTCGGGCACAGAGCGCGCTGTATATGAGGCGCTTGAAACACCCCGCTCGCGCGATGAGCTTATCCGCTCCGTAAAACTGCCGGGAGCAGATGCCCTCTCGGCACTCGTCTCGCTTGAGCTCCGAGGAATTATTTCAGAAGAATTCGGTGC
>CAZFHH010000010.1:0-14048 GCA_964518755.1 uncultured Candidatus Saccharibacteria bacterium | reverse complement strand
AACGCGGTATGAGTGATTAAACACATGTCAAAGAAATTACTTATTGTTGAGTCGCCCACGAAGGCGCGCACTATTACTACATACCTCAAAGGAGAGTATGATGTAATTGCATCTGTCGGACACGTACGCGATTTGCCCAAGTCAAACAAAAACGCCATTGATATTGAGCACGGGTTTGTTCCGCACTATGTTGTCTCCCCCGGGAAAAGGGAGATTATAAATCGCATGGAGAAACTCGCCGCACACGCAAACGAAGTGTATCTTGCAACCGACCCCGACCGCGAGGGCGAAGCTATTGCGTGGCACATTAAAGAAGTACTCCACCTTAAAAAACCGCAACGTGTTGTATTTCATGAAATCACTCCCGACGCCATTGAAGAAGCGTTAAAACATCCAAGAACCATTGATAAAAATCTGCGAAGTGCGCAAGAGGCACGCAGAGTGCTGGATCGCATCGTCGGATATGACCTGTCCGGGCTTATTTGGAAAAAAGTACGATATGGGCTTTCAGCCGGAAGAGTGCAGTCCCCGGCGTTGCGTATCCTTGCTGAAAGAGAACGCGAGGTGCGTGCGTTTGTGCCTGAAACATATTATCTCATTGATGCAATTTTTGATGTACACCACACGCAATTCCCAGCGCGTTGCAGTGAAGAAATAAAATCAAAAGACGAGGCACAGCGTATATTGCGCGAGGGCAGAAAAGCATCATGGACTATACAGCGCGCCACTGCAAGAACGGAATCACGCGCACCGCGCGCACCGTTTACCACCTCCACACTTCAGCAAGTTGCATCAACACGTCTTGGATTTTCACCATCGCGGACAATGAGGAGCGCGCAAAAATTATACGAAGGAGGACATATCACCTATATGCGTACCGACTCTGTAAACTTGGCAAAAGAAGCTATTGGAAAAATCGCGCACACCATAGAAGAAACTTTTGGAAAAGAATTCGTGCAAGTGCGCGCGTACAAAACCAAAAGCAAAAATGCGCAAGAAGCACACGAAGCCATTCGCCCCACCAACCCGCAACACAAGACAGTGTATGGAAGTGGCGATGAAAAACAATTATACGAACTGATTCGCATTCGCGCGCTCGCCTCTCAAATGAAAGACGCCTCCATTGAGCGAACTCGCATACTCACTCAAGCTGACAAAGACATTCCGCTTTTTGTCACCAACGGCTCGCGACTTCTTTTCCCCGGGTGGCTGGCGCTTGATGCGGTGGCATGTGCGCAAGATGTGCTACTTCCGAAACTAACCGAAGGAGAGAAACTCACTCTCGTATCACTTGACGACACCGAAAAACAAACTGAACCACCAAAGCGATACAGTGAGGCCGGATTGATAAAAGAGCTGGAAAAAAGAGGTATCGGCAGACCGTCCACATACGCAAGTACCATAAAGACACTTGGCGACCGCGGATATGTGGAGCGACAACAGCGAACCCTTATTCCAACTGCAACGGGCATGGTGGTATCGGGGTGGCTTGAAGAACAATTTCCTTCATACATAAGTGACTCATTCACCGCGGAGATGGAAGATAATTTGGATGAAATAGCGCGTGGCGAAAGAAACTACGAAGAAACGCTTCAAGAATTTTACATACCGTTTGAAAAAGCAATCAAAGAAAAAGAAGGCTTACCAAAAGCAACATCGCTTGGAGATGGTCCGGAAGAATTTCCTTGTCCGAAATGTAAAGGTCCGATGGAATACAAACTGGGGCGTGGGGGCATATTTCTAAGCTGTAAAAAATATCCCGAGTGTACCGGCGCCAGACAAGAAGACGGTAACGAACTTACACCTGACAAACCAATAGGCACAGACCCACAAACTGGGCAACCGGTATTTTTGCGTACCGGGCGCTATGGACCATATGTGGAGATGCCTCTTCCACAGATGCAATCGGATACAAAGGATGATGAAAAAACTTCGAAAAATCCAAAAAGGAAGATATCTGCAAAAAGTAAAAAGACCACGAAGAAAGTTGTAAAAAAGAAAGTAAAAAAAATTCCGGCAAAACGTGCGAGTGTTCCGCCGGGAGTGGAGCCCACAAACGTTACCATTGAAGACGCACTCCGCTATCTTTCTCTTCCCAAAGAACTTGGAGAACATCCTGAAACCGGATTGCCCATCATTGTAAATCGTGGACGATTCGGACCGTATGTCATGTACGATGGAGAGTTTCGTTCGCTTGGAAAAGATGATGACCCGTACACAATTGACAAGGAACGTGCCGTTGCGTTGCTTGCGCAACCTAAAAAACCACCACGAGGGGCAAAGATTGTTCTTAATATAGGGAAGCATCCAAAGACCGGGCGTATGATTACACTGTACCAATCAAAACAGGGATACTTTTTGAAAAAAGGACTGCGCAGAATCTACATAGCGGAAGAAGAAAATCCAACTGCACTCACACCGCAAACCGCCGCGACGTTACTGGCGTAATCGGAAGCACTCCTCGGACATTTCATGTCCGAGGAGTGGGCAATGGAAGTTGGGCTTCAACGAAGTACATAAAACCACCCAAAGCCATTTTTATACACGTAAAGATTGTTCACATCGGCTTTGACAAAAAACTTTACATGAGTATACTAAAAACATGGATACGTTTAAAAAATTTATAAAACAGCAACGAAATAAACACAAAATAACTCAGGAACACATTGCTTCGGAGCTTGGCATATCCCGCCCGACATACATGCAAGTTGAGCGAGGAGAAAGAGAGCTTACCGTACCGGAAGCTAAAAAATTGGCAGACATGTTTGATATGTCGCTGGCAGACTTTCTTTCCGGAAAAGAACCCAAGCAAAATATAATTATTGAGAATAAGGCAAGAAAGAGAAAAAATACCATAGAGATTCGCGTAACAGAGAAAAATCTTGAAAAGTTCAAACAGGTTTTATTGTATATCTTAAACAAGGTTGGAGGAAAGCCAAACATCGGAGAGACGGTGCTACATAAACTACTCTATTTTATAGACTTTGATTATTATGAAAAATTTGAAGAAAGTTTGATGGGTGCAACATATATCAAAAATCACCATGGTCCGACATCTGTTGAGCTGGGTACAATTCTTAAAGACATGCAAGAAACCGGTGAGCTTGAGGTGGTGAAAAGTAGATATTTTAAGTATGAACAAAAAAAATATCTTCCACACAAACGCCCAAACTTGGAAATCTTTTCCGCAAGAGAGATTGAACATATTGACGATGTGCTCGCAAGGCTTTCAGACAAAAATGCAAAAGAAATAGAAAATTACTCTCACGAGGATATCCCATGGAAATCTGCACAAGACAGAGAGCCGCTTTCTTATGAGAGTGTTTTTTACCGTGATGAAAAATACTCCGTAAGAAATTATGACGATGAACTTTAATGAATCGCCGGAATTTCAAAAAGAATGTAAACGCCTCGGCAAAAAGTACAAATCTCTAACAAGCGATCTGCGAGAATTTTGTAAAGTCATTACCGTTGCTCCCTTGGGAAATAGTAAACATTTCAGTGTTTTAACTCAAAATGATATTTTGTATGTTCTGAAAGCCCGCTTATTTTGCCGTTATTTGAAGGGATCTTCTCTTCGCATAGTGTATGCATATTTTGAAGAGAAACAAGAAATAGAGTTTATTGAAATATATCACAAAGGAAATAAAGCAAACGAGAACAGAGATAGAATTAAAATGTATACAAAAAGGTATCGGAATATCTAGAACGAGAATTACAGGAAAATTAAAAGATGGGCTGAGATGGTTGCGTAAGCCATATCCTTAACCGCCAGCCCCCACGGGTTCAAACCGGACCCTATCCTTTTTTATTCACTTAGGGGTCGCACCCCTAAGTGAATAAGGGAATTGTGTTAGAGCGAAAAATCAACGCCATGCGCGGGAGCGCATGGCGGAAGGTGCTGTTGTGTTGACGGATTCAGATTCAGATTCAGTAAAATCGTATGACGGTGGCCACCACCAAAATGGCGGTTCCGACTCCGACCGTCGCCCACCCGGACAAGCTTCGTAGTGGCTTGTCAAAATATCCTTCGGGCTTTACTATCCCAAGAACGAAATGGTTTCCAACCGTGATAAGAACAACCAAGAAAATGCCCACTGCGATTACCATTTCGCGAGTGGGGCTACTGTAAATGAAAAACAGTAGTAATATGGTGAATGCCCCGGACATATACACAAAAAGAACATACCCGAGAGGCGTCAAACGGTGGTTTTGGACATGTGCTTCCGGCGTTGTGCCGGAGCGGTACGATGCGAGCATAAACGCACTCGCGAGCGTACCAACCACTCCCATCCACAACCACTCGCTCGGGCTCCACCACATCCCATACTTGCTCACGATATAAGCAAGCAAAAACGTGAGCGGCAAATCAAGCCAAATTCCTCCGTGCCACACCAGCGGCAGGATACTTCCGTCCGGAAACTCACTCCGCATTTGTGTCGGAGTAAGCCACCCGTAAATCTGTGCGATAATATATTGGAGGACCCACAAAGTGAGTCCGGACCACAAAACCCATGCTGAGAATATTTTCACGACTATCTCCCACCTATAAATCCAATACCATGGTAACGCTTTTTTACAAGAAATCAACCGCCCGCATCACACCAAAGCGCTCGAATCTGTGCAGTGCCGAGATGTGCCAATGAACGATGCTCGCGTGGTGCAGTGTTTGCAAACGCAGTTTGAAGTATTTGCAATGTGTCTCCATGAGAAACAAATAAAATGGTTTTGTTTGTGTATGTATTTTCAAGCTCGTCAACAAGAGCCATAACACGGTTACGTACGCTCTCAACACTTTCAACACCGATGCTTTCGTCAGTTGTGTTGTGCACATCATCATTCCACACTTTTGCATATCCACCATTTCGTGTTCCATCCCATTCTCCGAAAAAACGCTCACGTAGTCTGGGTGTGCAGATTATTGGAGTGGCATCAAGTATGTCAGCTGTAATTTCCGCGGTTTCTTTCGCACGAAGAAAGTCTGAAGACCGGATGATGACATCAGCATTGAGCACCCCGGATTCCTTCGCTCGAAGGGCTGATGCGCGAACATCTTCCCTGCCACTTTTAGATAGACCGTATCCATTTACACCGCGCACAGGGTCGCTTATGATGACGCCCTCTTCATTTGCGATGCTTCTGCCGTGGCGCATGATTACATATGTGTTTTGTAATATACTACCGGCAAGCGAAGAATTCATATTTCACATTATAGCAAAAGAAATTACCGCCACAAATGTATACTCTAAAATAAATGGCTCCTGACCCCCATTTCCCCAACCATTTCCCAACAAATTGCCAAAGTGGAGGAAAACCAGTATTCTAAGGTGTATATGATCTCTACAAAAGAGATTCTGTCAAAAACAAGAGGGCTTTCTCAAAAAGACGAGGCTCTTGTGTGTGATGCATACGCATTCGCACAAAAATCACACGATGGTGCAAAGCGATACTCCGGCGAACCATATTTCACGCACCCGGCGGCAACAGCTTTAAGGTTGGCTGAAATGGGGCTGGGCGCCACCACCATTGCCGCCGGGTTGCTTCACGATGCCATTGAGGACACTGACACAACCGCGGAAGAAATACAAAAACAATTTGGCGACGAGATATTGTTTTTGGTTGAGGGCGTAACAAAACTCGGACACCATCGTTATCACGGCGCAACCAGGCATGCGGAATCATTACGCCGACTCTTGGTCGCCACCGCAGCGGACATTCGCGTTCTCATCATAAAACTCGCGGATCGATATCATAATATGGAGACACTGCAATATGTACCTTCCCATAAACGAAAACGCATAGCACTTGAGACTGTTGAGATATTCGCCCCACTTGCGGACCGGCTTGGGATGGGGCTTTTGAAACGCGATTTGGAAGACCTTGCATTCCCTTTCATTGACCCGGACGCATACAAACACACCAACACACTGCGACAATTAAATAAAAAAGAGACGGAGCAAGGGCTTGAGCGAATACGAAAAACTGTACGTCGGGAGCTGGTGAAGAAAAACTTTTCTGATTTTTGTACCAGCATCCGCATCAAGGGTTTATGGAGTCTTCACAAAAAACTCCAACGTAAACACGATGACATAACGCTCATTCATGATATCGCAGCGCTGAGGGTTGTTGTTCCGACAATAAACGATTGCTACATGGTCATTGGCGCCATTCATTCTCTATGGAGACCGTTGCCGGGGGAATTTAAAGACTATATCGCACTTCCAAAACCAAATGGATATCAATCAATCCATACTACGGTACTCACACAAGAGGCGGGCATTGTTGAAATACAAACGCGCACGAAAGAGATGCATGAACACGCGCAGTTTGGTATCGCCTCTCATGTTTCGTACAAACAGCTCGGTGGAAATGCATCAAGACATTCCTTTGAGAGGTTTTCATTTTCGTGGGTTCGTGCACTTATCCCTTCTCTTTTGAAAATGAGCAAGAAAGAATCCGAGGTGGAGATTACCGAGAAGAAACCAGCAGCTTCATTGACACCCGTATGGCTGACTGAATTGGTACACGCACAAAACACCATCGCAAATACTGATGAGTTTATATCCGGACTAAAAGAAGATTTCTTTTCGCACAGAGTATTTGTGTTTACACCTCACGGAGATGTTGTTGACCTTCCGATTGATTCCACACCAATTGATTTTGCCTATGCGATTCACACGGACATCGGAAACCACATGCGCGGAGCGCGAGTAAACAAAAAACTTGCCTCCTTTAACTCTGCACTGAAAAATGGAGATGTGGTTGAAATTATGATTCGTAAAAATGCATACCCGACACAAAAATGGATTGAATATGCACGCACATCTTTCGCACGTAAACATATTCGCACCGCCCTATCGGACAAAGAACCCGCACCGATGATTAAAAAAACGAAGCACCGTTAAATAGTGAAATCGCGAATTGAATACAAATCGTCTTCTTGATTTTTTTCTCTTTGGGGTGTTGGTGTTGGTGTTGCGGTGGGCGTGGCAGGCGAAGCTTGCCACGATGAGGGTGTTGCGGGGGCAGGTGCCCCAGCATCCGGCGCCGAAGGCGCCGGATGCTGGGGCTGCGATGGCTGTATTTGCTCAGAAACCTGTGCCGACTGCGAGGATTGCTGTGTTTGTGGTTCCTGTGATACCGGTTGAGCTTGCTGGTGTGACGGCTCCCGTTCGACAGACTGAACTCGTTGCGCTTCCTGTGATGGTTGCGCAAATTCGGATGATTGTATTTGCTGTTCTGAATGTTGCCGCTCCTGTTCGGCAGTCCGAACTTGCGATTGCGATGTTTGTGTTTGCTCCAGCGGTTGCACCGGTTGTTGCTGTGGCTGTATCGGCTGTTGTTGTATTTGCTCCGGCGGCTGTGATGGTTGTGATATCGGTTGCCCTGGCGATTGTGATTGTGCCGGATTAACAGAAACGGTTTGTATGACAGGAATTTCCGTGGGGATTTCTGTGGACGAAACAGGAGTGTTCCGTACGACAAACGGTGGTGGCACATCATCAATGCTCTGCTCATGCTGTGTAGATTGTTCCGATTGTTCACCAACCAACTGTTCTGATTCAATTATCTGCTCCGATTGCTCCGGTGAAACTGAGGCAGGTGCAACGTCTTGGAACGTAGCCCCGGATGCCGGCACGTCGGCATCCGGGGTGGGGACAGAAACACCACCCTGCGCCGGCATAACACTCTGCAACGAATCATCCGCCTCGGCAAACAGTGTCGCAATGTGCGAAAGGTCATCCGGAGAGAAAAACTCAATAAGCAACCTCCCGCCGTTTGGACGCTTTTCAATGACAACTCTGGTACCGAGTTTCTCTGTGAGCGTCTTCTCAAGCTCAAGCATCTCCGGTGTTTTGTCATGCTTGCGCACTCTGTCGGTGGCAATGCGACGCGCAAGTTGTTCCGTCACACGCACGGAGGTCTTGCGCAACATGATATCGCGGAAAAGCGCGTCGCGTTCTTTGGGGCGCTTGGAAAGCATAAGAAGCGCACGCGCATGCCCTTCCGTAATTTCTTTATCAACGACACCTCTTTGAATTTCTTCCGGAAGATTAAGCAAGCGAATACTGTTGGAGACATATTCACGACTTCTTCCTATTTTTGCACCGACTTCCGTATGAGAAATACCAAACTCGTCCGCAAGTTGTGCAAGAGCCTTGGCACGATCAATGGCATTGAGGTCCTCTCTTTGAAGATTTTCAATAATGGCAATTTCAAGTTTTGCGCGCGCACTTTCCTTTCCATTTCTGATAACCGCCGGAACCGCGTGAAGCCCTATCAGCTCTGAAGCGCGCAAACGTCGCTCCCCGGCAAGAAGTTCATACTCAGAAGAAAGCCCGCCGTCGGGTTTTGTTTGTTCAACACGCGTAACCACAAGTGGCTGCAACACGCCGTACTGCCTGATTGATTCGGCAAGCGCCGAGAGTCTTTCTTTATTAAAATCACGACGTGGTTGATACGGATTCGGGTGTATCTTTTTAATTTCTATCCAAAAGACAGAATCATATTTTGTCGGTTCCTGCATGATACAATAATTATAACACGCACATATTATTTTAGTACATACATAATTCACACATAATAGAAAATATCTGTAAAATTACGGACAGTTTGCATAATGCATGCAAACCGCATAGGATAAGAGTACGTTGCCGAAACAGACAACATGACGCAATGCCGCGGTGGTGGAATTGGTAGACACGAGGGACTCAAAATCCCTTGCTGGCAACAGCGTGCGGGTTCGATTCCCGCCTGCGGCACATTAGCACTTTATCCCCCGCCACGCGAAGCGTGGCGGGGGATAAAAAATTGACAATAACATAACCGTTGTATATACTTCGGTTATATGAAAACTGTCTTAAATATCAAAACGGATACAGAAGTTAAAAAGCAAGCACAGGAAATAGCGCACGCAATCGGACTGCCTTTAAGTACGGTGGTTAATGCTTATTTGAAAGAATTCATCTTGAAAAGAGAAGTTACATTTTCTGCCTCGCCACAGATTCGTCCGGAAGTTGAAAAAAGATTACTGCAAGCAAGCAGAGATTACAAAAACGAAAAGAACACGGTCGGACCATTCCGTAGAACAAAAGATCTGATGAAGAGTCTCAATTCTTAATGAAGATTATTTACTCAAAAAGATTTAAAAAACAATTCAAGAAATTGCAGGGCGGAGAGAAAATAAAATTTGAAAGGATGGTAAATCTTTTCATTAACAATATTTCAGACCAGGCGCTACATATTCATGCGCTTCATGGAAAACTGTCTCATTATAAAAGTTTTAATGTAACCGGCGACTTGCGCGTGCTTTATGAACAAATAAATGAAGAAACGGCGTTGTTCGCTGATATTGATACTCACAGCAATCTCTACTCTGGCGGATAAGCCAAGGCGCGGGCTTCGCCCGCGCCTTGGCGCCGGGTTTTGTAAGAATTAGATTTTATCCACCGCCCCGCCATGCTTCGCGTGGCGGGGCTTCCATTAACACATCCGTCTAACAATCACGTTTGCAAACATTCTATAATACGTTACCATGCACACCAGATACCCGAGCCCCTGGCTCAGATAAAAATCTTTTGATCTTTGAAAAAGGAATCTCGCCATGGAAAAACGAAAAGTAGCGGTAATTCACGGGTCTGACAGCGACATGGCACAGATGTGCCCCGGGCTTATAAGTCTTACGAAGACGGAAGTGGACGTCATCGGGGTATACCGATGTAGCGTCCACCGAAACCCGGTGAAATGGATGATTCTTCTGTTCTGGCTTTCGTATTTTGTCAGGGTTGATGTTATCATCGCCGGAGCCGGCTGGGCAAACCACTTACCGGCAATGACCGATAAGTGGTTGCGAAATCTTTTCCACAACTACCACACGGTGGTTGTGGGTGTCGCATTTGAAGACAAAGGAAACGATGAACACACAACGGCGGCACGCCTGAGCATCACAGAGGTCCCCGGGCACAACGTCGTGTTTAATGATTACGTTGGAACCCGGGGCTTCAGGATGGCATGCGAATTTGCGAGAACGGAAGATCTTCCCAAGCCCGCAAAAACAAAACCAAAACCGACGGGAAGTCGAACTCTTGAGAAGGCGATTATTTTCGCCTTCTCAAGAACCTCAAAAGGAGGGGATAAATAATACTGCGCCGGTAAAGCCACACCGGCGCAGTATTTGTGTGCAGGAATAAAAACTATTCACAACAAACGGCGCCACACACGGCGCCGTTTTATTTTACAATTATAACTCCAGCAATTCTACTTAGTGGAGTGGTCCCTAAGTAGAAAAACACTGTGCGGACTAAAGTCCGCACAGTGTTTTAAGAGTCTGCTTAAAAAAATATCTCCTCAAAAAACCAGTAGCTTATAACTTCCCCACCAAATCAAGCCCGGGGGTAAGGTCATCATCTCCCGGTTGCCATGATGCCGGGCATACTTTTCCATCATGAGATGCCACATATTGTGTCGCCTGCAATTTACGAAGTGCCTCTTTGCCGGAACGCCCAACGCTGTTATCATTTATTTCAATACTACGCAATATGCCCTGCGGATCAATAATGAACGTACCGCGTAACGACAAACCCTCATCGGAAGTAAGCGACAATTCTCCTCCATCAACAAGCGTGCCAAACGCGTAAGATATTTTCCCGGACGGGTCTGCACCCATCGGATATTCAATCGCTCCAATCCCTTCCGAAGCGTCATGCCATGCCTTATGCACAAAAACCGTGTCGGTTGAAAATGAAACAATTTCAGTATTGATTTCTTTGAATTTTGGATAGAGCCTCGCCATTTCTTCAAGCTCGGTCGGACAAACAAATGTAAAGTCTGCGGGATAGAAAAATAAGACAAGCCATTTATCACGAAAGTCTGATAACTTCATCGTGCGCACCTCTTTTTTGTGATACGCCTCAAACTCATAATCTGGAACGGAGGTGCCTATTTGCACAAGCGGTGACTGTTCCAATAAAGAATCTTCCAACATCGTGTGATGCTCGTGATGTGCACAATGTTCGCACTGCTTGCCTGTGTGTTCTTTGTTCATAATAATTTTAGTTAATTTGAATAATCTGCAAAATCTGTTATTCCGTTATTTTATGATACCATCACCGATAATGAACACAAAAAAAGAAATCCTGTGTGTTGTGGGGGCAACCGCTTCGGGGAAAAGCGCTCGCGCAGTGCACGAGGCGAAAACGCTTGACGGAGAAATTATCTCTGTGGATTCTCGACAGGTTTATAAAATGCTTGATATCGGTACGGAAAAAATAACTCCCGGGGAGATGGAAGGTATTCCACACCATCTCATTAACATTCGCGGCCCAAAAGAAAATTATACGGCAGGAGATTTTGTGCGCGATGCTTCAAGGCTGGTGGAAGAAATATATTTGCGTGGGAAGGTACCTATTTTTGCCGGAGGAACACATTTTTATTTTCATGCATTTTTTAACGGCCTTCCACACTCGGTTCCTGCAAATAAAAAACTCCGCGAAGATCTTGAACAATATTCCAGCGAAGAATTATACGAGCGCATTCGCATCGCCGACCCGCGCCGTGCCAAGGAGCTTGACCCAAAAAACAAAAGAAGATTGATACGCGCACTTGAGATTGTTTCGGTGCTCGGGAGTGTTCCGACTTTGGAGGAGTTAGCGGGCACAGGAGCGCGCGAAGCGCGCGCCTGTGCCCGCTGGCTTATTCTTGATACACCCAAAGATGTCCTACGAAAACGCATTGACGAGCGCCTACAAAAAGCATTCTCGCGCGGGCTCATTGAAGAAGTGCGAAATGTGCGTGCGCATGTTTCTGACAAACGCCTCAATGAGCTAGGTCTTGAATATCGTATTGTTGGAGAATTTCTGCGCGAGGAACGAAGTGAAGAATCTTTGTTTCCGGCACTTTCCGCAAAACTTTGGCAATATGCACGTCGCCAAAAAGCATGGTTACGAAAACTAACTTCATAATCACGTGAGCCAAACTTCCCCCGCAAACTAAACTACAGTCCTCCTGATATACTTCTTGACACTATTGCGTTCAACACCGCCTGCAACCCAATACTGTTAAGAGCGTAGGTGTGTTCTGCGGCGAGAATTTGAGCATTAGTTTCTCCTGGCGTGATGGTAATTCGCGTACGAAGAAAAGGCTTAAAACGTAATGATAAATAATTAAGCGCCTGCGTCGCCTCTGTTTGCGTACAAGTTCCTTGTATAGCTCCACCGGAAGAAAAGTACGGGACCTTCTGACTGTATGCCATGCAAAATGCTTTTAGGTCGGTAATCGCTTCAGACATCAACGCCTGGTTGGCTACTTTCCGCGCACTTGAATCAGGATTTTTACTAAACCCGGTCGTAGCCTCCACAGACAAGAATGCGTTTGCCTCCTTTTCCGGATCAAATATTTTTGCGGTAGGTGTCTTTTTGGTGGTGGTTTTTTTGGAGACCACTTTTATAGCAGTCTTTTTGGAGGGAGCTTTTTTATGAACCGCTTTTATCGTTGCCTCCCCGGCACCGGGAGTAGACTTAGACAAACATTGTGAGGAAGAGTGCGATTCAAGAAGAGACGTTACTGATTGCAAATTGCCGGTTGTAAATACTACGATAACTTCATTGACAATAAGCCATGCCGAAATGACAATGACAAACCCGATGACGGTGCTCATAAGTACGGTTCTTCCTTTCTCCAAGTTGCTCGGTGAAGTTGCGTTTGTGGCAAAGAGAAATCCCGCGTACGCGATTAAAAGTACGGCGAATATGCCGGCAAGATATACGGCATCATTGGTTATATTTTGCACAACCATCAGAATTGCCTGGTATCCGAGTGGGCACGCTTCCTGCCCCGCGGGAGATTGAGGAACGATAGTGGTAATACCGGCGGCAAATGCAAAAGCCGGAACGCTGGATAAAAATATACCGGCGATAACTACCAAACGACGAATGTGAAGCATGGTATTATTGTACCGCATGTATGCAAAATGAAAAACCGGGAACATTGCGCACGTGTGTATATTTGGTATCGTATAACATACGGGATATGGGTCTATAGTTTAATGGTAAAACAGTGGTCTCCAAAACCACCGTTCCAGGTTCGAGTCCTGGTGGACCCGCAGTTTTTAAACGCAGTGTAAAAACTGCGGGGGCAAGCAAGTGAACTGCTTCACTTGCGACAGGACGAGAAAGCCGGAGCGTTACGCGAACAGAATGTGAGCGTCACGAGGCGGGGTCGCGAGCACTTAGCAAAATACAAGTGTGCGAGGTGCGAAGCACGAGCACACGAAGTATTTTGGTTAGTGACTTGTGACCGAGTCCTGGTGGACCCGCAGTTTTTAAACGCAGTGTAAAAACTGCGTGGGCAAAGATTATTTCGCCTTGGTTGTTGAAGCCGCCTGCGTTTTCACATCGGGCTTTGCCGAGTCGGACTTTTGTTGATTTGCTTTTGTTTGCAAATTGGTTTTGGAATGTGAGCCGTTGTTTGATGCCGCTTTGTCAACGACACCCGATTTATCACTCGCCGATTTGTTATCTTCCTCATTAGAATTTGAGGAGTTTAATTTATTGGATTTTTGTACGTCGTTGGTGGAAGTTGCGTTTTTATTTTTTATTGGCGCTACAACAGAAACCGTAGTCGTTGCATCTTTTTGTTTCTGCTTCTTCCCTACCGAAGGCGTGCTTGTGGATACGGCGGGTGTACTCGTAGACGTTTTTGGCGTAGTTGTTGAGATATCGTTCGTGGTTGTCGCACTGCTTTCGTTTTTTTTGTTATTGCCGTTATTTACGGTTGCGCCGGTTGTGCTCGCCGTAGTGCTTGCGATACTGTCAGTATTATTTTTCACACCGTTCGCACCGTTTACATTTTCACCGCCAGCGCCACCACTCGTCTGCTCTTGTGGCGCGCTCGCAGACTGTTTGCTTTCCCGAAGAAGCGTTTTGAGCTGGGACTCATTGATACAAGTATCGCCCACACAAAGTTTTTTGGTAAACCGCCCGACAGTCGCAGTCAGCACCCCCGTCTTAATACTCTGCGCAAATCCCGCTATCTGCGCGGCGAGGTCTTTA
>CAZFHH010000009.1:34433-36991 GCA_964518755.1 uncultured Candidatus Saccharibacteria bacterium | reverse complement strand
AGAAATGTCCTGAAATTATAGTATTCCATACTCTCCAGATATAATTTAATCTCCTTCCATTTTTCCTCGTTAATTATAATATCCGGCTCACCCTCCGGTTTAATATTCTGAGCATTTCCGGACTGTACCACAAACAACTCCGTGTCTTTCTTGAGTTTCTTCTTTAAATATTCTTTGATCTTTGTCCACATATCTTGTAATTCTTTTGATGTGCCCATATATTCATCAAACCAATTTTGGTTTATGTCTTTGACCTCTGATGCCAACACTAAAAATTTTCCCGGATATCTTTCATCTTTAATTTTCTGTGTAATCATTTGTATTTCCCTCTCACTGATAATCGTTTGTTCCTCAAAAAGTTTTGGATTGATTTCTTTAAGATTGACAACATATTTGAGAGAGCTGAGCGAATCATTTTTTCGTTTTTCCATTTGCGCTTTTAATTTTTGCCATATCGCATCGGTAATTTCTATCTCTTTATCAAATCGCTCCGGATTAAATGTTCGCATTTTAGCAAGCGTACCAAGAACCCATAAATCAATATCTCCACGATTCAACATGTCCAACATTTTATTTTTAGCATGTTGCCATGTTTCTTCATTCACCATCTCTGTGATTTCTTGTCTTGGTTCTTTGGCGATTGAGTTTTGGGGGGTTTCTTCTTCCGTTTTCAACTTGTGCGATTCTTTTTCTGTTTGTTCAACATCATTTTGATGCTGAGGATAATATTCCGGTGGTTTTGGCATATGTTTTTTATTTTCTTTTTATATTTTAGACTGTATAAAATACTTCGGTAGCGCAACTGTAAACGATACAACGCGCGCTCCGGCAGTAAATAAAGTGTGGCATTATTGAACACCCTATGCAACCCCCGGGCTACTTAGGGGTCGCACCCCTAAGTAGCCCGGGGTGTGATTATTGTCTGGCGTAGCGCCCCATGAGCTCCGCGACTGCGATTATGTGCCCCTGCATTTCTGAAAGTACAGTGTCTTTTGTTACCCTTTCTTTAAGAGAAAGATTTGTATCAAGTGCGTACAGGCTGAAAAAATAACGATGCTCTTTCGGCTCATACTGCGGTGGCGGGCATGGTCCGGTATAGCCATTTTTGCCGGAACCGTTTGCCCCCCGTGTTCCAAGAGTGGTGCCTTCCGACATGTCAATGGTGTCTGCGGGCAAATTGAAAAGCACCCAATGATCAAATGTTCCACCGTCGGGATACAATTCTTTTGGAATATCCGGGTCATAAGCGATGAGCGCAAAAGATACTGTTTCATCCGGGGCACTGAAAATTGAAAGCGGTGGAGATATGTTTTCACCATCGCACGTGTAGCGCTCGGGGATATAATCACCATTTGAGAATGCGGTTGAGACGAGTGCCATTTGCATATGTTTATGTTAGCACAACAAAAGGGGCATGTCCGACTTTGTCGGACATGCCCCTTTTGTTGTGCTTTGTCTATTTTATCACCACGCGAAGTGAGCAAACGCTTTGTTTGCATCTGCCATGCGGTGCATATCTTCTTTTTTCTTCACCGCTTCGCCTTCACCCTTTGATGCAAGCAAAATTTCATCTGCGAGTTTTTCCGCCATCGGCTTTCCCTTTTTCCCTCGCGCACTGTTTATGAGCCAACGAAATGCAAGTGTCAGACGACGCTTTTGCGGGACTTCGCGCGGAACTTGGTAATTGGCACCTCCAACACGTCGCGAGCGCACCTCAAGCAATGGAGAAACATTGCGAATTGCCGTTTCAAATGTTTCAAGTGGGTCAAGCTCGTCTTTTTTAATGCGATTAAGCGCTCCGTACACCACTTTTCGTGCGGTCTCTTTTTTGCCGTCAAGCATGACTGCGTTTATAAAACGAGTGAGTGTTTCCGATTCGTATACAATATCGGGTTTCCAAGTGCGCTGTTTTTTAAGTGGATGTCTCATGAATGTGTGATATTAAAATTATTCTTTTGGTTTTTTGGTACCATAACGAGAACGACTGCGATTACGTTTCTCCACTCCGCCGGCATCCAGCTTTCCACGTACAACGGTATACTGCACGCCGATGTCTTTAACACGTCCGCCGCGCAAGAGAACAACCGAGTATTCCTGAAGATTATGCTTTTCGCCCGGGATATACGCGGTTACCTCCATACCGTTTGTAAGACGTACGCGAGCGATTTTACGAATGGCTGAGTTTGGCTTTCGCGGTGTTCTGGTGGTGACCTTGGTACACACGCCACGCTTAAATGGAGAGGGGTAAAACGTGGGAATGTTCTTCTTGGAATTGAACCCGCGAGAAAGCGCAATGACTTTCGTCTTGCGTGTTTTATTTTTGCGTTGTTTTTTAACAAGCTGATTAATTGTTGGCATGTGAATATAAAATCCCCACGTAAGGGGGTTGTAGACACTATATAGGAATGTATTGTAAAACGCAAATGTCGCACGGTTGGATTATTGTGTTTTGAGCGAGCCCCATACTGCACGCCTTCGGCGTGCAGTATGGGGCTCGCTGTGAAGTTGTTCATTGCAAACAGCAATCTGATGCCAGACGCCGTCCTAAACATCGGACA
>CAZFHH010000009.1:0-34333 GCA_964518755.1 uncultured Candidatus Saccharibacteria bacterium | reverse complement strand
AACATCGGACATCCGATGTCCGATGTTGGGCCGGGCACTCCGAACGTTCTAATTTCAAAATAACCGGAAAACGAACGTGCGATTATGCACCTACCAATAAACGAAATATATAAAATACGAATTGAGAAAAAGGAGTGGAAAATAAAAAGATAAATAAAAACAATACAAGAATGAGCCCTATCGGACCCATCGCCATTATGTGCTGTTCAACGGAACGCATCTTCATTGTGTGTTTATAAGGAAGTATGCCGGAAAGAAGGGTGTAGCCATCAAATGGAGGGATGGGGATTAGATTAAACATCCCCAAAAACAGATTAACGAATACTATGATCATCGCGAAAGCGCCCGCCGCCGCGGGCAGGATGCCCGCGGCGGCGGCGCGGGCGACAAAAGCGAAAAGTATGGCGATGGCAAGATTGGTCGCCGGGCCCGCAAGCGCAACAATCGCCTCTCCCCATCGCTGGTTTTTTAAATTATACGGATTATACGGAACCGGCTTTGCCCACCCGAAAAGAATTCCCGCGTGAGTAAACACCAAAAATGCCGGAACCAATATGGAGCCGATAATATCAATATGTGGGGCCGGATTAAGAGTGAGGCGCCCGGCAAGTCGCGCAGTTGGGTCGCCAAGAGCGTTCGCCGCATAGCCATGCGCAACCTCATGTACGATGACGGAAAAAATAAGTATGACGATGGTTATAATGATGGAATCCGGTGTAAGTTGCATATTGTGGTATATACATGGTAACATACATATCACTATGGCGAGAAATTGCACAATCACAGGAAAAACAACTCAGGTTGGCGGACGGTATTCAAACCGCGTGCGTGCTACACAATTTAACCCTACAGGCAAGGTGCGTCGTCGCCCCAACATTCAAAAACATCGTATTTTCGTGTCAGAACTTGATAAAACAGTAGTGGTGAAAGCATCGGCAAAAGGATTGCGACATATAAAAAAGAACGGGGCGTTTGCGACACTTAAGAAAGCCGGGTTGATATAAAACACTCTCCCAACAACCAACCCAGCCCAGGCGCGCTACGCGCGCCTGGGCTGGGTTGGTTGTTGCAACACATATTCCGTGCTATAAGTGCTACAGAGCACATTGTCAATTTAAGTTAAGTGTGTATTTTCCCATATCCGCAAAAGAAGGAGGGTGCCATCATGTTTTATCCGCATGGAATGGCGTTCCTGGAGGACGCCACGTCGCAATCCTCCTTCTTTAGGCGCATGAAAGCGTTCTACGGAGGGAGAAGCGAGGCATATAAAAAAATTGAGTGGACTGATATGCTCACCCAAGAATTATTCAGTGGGGAGTATCGGCTCACGGGTGAAGAGTATATCATCCACCCACGCTCTGTGGCACTCATCGCCACAGAGCTTGTTAAGGTCCACGATTATCAAGTGATAGTTGGTTGTATCATCCACGATAACAGAGAATATGCGGAAGTGTATGGTACTAACCAATGGGATACGAAATTTGTGCAAAGCTGGTTTGACCCGCGCGTTGAACGGCTCCTTGCGAGCCAAACAATGCCGTGTGTCCGCGGAAAGATGACAAGAGAGAAAGCGCATGAAATTTACTATCGGCGTATGAGTGAAAGTGAATGCGCCGATAGTCGTGATTTTTTTGAAATAAAACTGCCGGACCGGTTGCATAATCTCTGGACACTTTCGTCCGATATTATGCCCGTTGGAAAGGTGCGAGAAAAAATCGTGGAAACGGAAGTACATTATGTGCCACATGCGGTGCGCCACGGAATTCTTGTACAAGAATTCCGTGAGGTGTTGAGGTGGCTCAAAGATAATAACTAAAAACATCCATGCGGTGCAGACCCACGGTCTGCACCGTTATTTTTTATATATTTTTATACATGGTACCGATTTGTTGCGTGGGAGCCCAAGCCCCACTGCGCCACGCAAAGCGCGGCGCAGTGGGTGCAGCGCTACTTAGGGGATGGCTCCTAAGTAGCGCTGCACCGCCGCCAGGAACTGGCGGCGGGCTTGGGCGAAACATATACTACGCTAACCCACACTTTTCATCTTTTCATTTTCTTTTATTTCCCGCTTACATGTTCAAAGCTCGTGTGCACGCGCGCGCCATCGCTTGAAAAAGTGACGGCGCCGTTTGCGCGCGTAGACAATACACGCGCGCCCATATCGCGAAGTTGCCGAATCGTCTCCGATGATGGATAGCCATACAAATTTCTTCCAACTGAAATGACCGCAACGTCCGGATGTACAGCCCGCAACAAATTCGCACTTACACTGTTCGGTGCTCCATAGTGCCCCACCAACAACACATCGCCCGCAAGCGCTTCCGCCGGGACAGATGACACAAGAGAGCTTTGTGCAGATGCGGATATATCACCGGGCAAAAGAAACGCCGTCTTTCCATACACGATGCGAAGTACCATCGCGTCATTTTTATTATGCACAGATGATGAAGACGCTCCGACTTTAGGCGCAGACAAAACTTCAATAACAGCTCCTCCACCGATGTTGATGCGCATACCCTTTCGCGCGATGATATGAACAAGGTGCGGAAGCGCGCCTTCGGCGCGCGCGAGCATCCGAGCAGAAAGAGTGCTGTTTACAACATCCGGAGCCATAAATGCGCGCACGGAATAACGATTAAGAACGGATTCCATTCCTCCGAGCTCCGACGGATAGGACGTGGTCTGTATCATCAATGAAAGCGTTTTGTTAAATGGTCCGAGTTTTTGCGAGAGTGCGCGCAAAATGGTACGACTTGGGCCGGCGTCAATAAGCACTCTTTCTCCCGTTGGGCTTTGCACCAGTATCGCCCTGCCCTCTCCGACGGAAAATACAGACACTCGCAACGTGTGTGGCATCCCAGCGAAAATTATTGACGTCCACACAAACCAATTTACGATAAACAGTATTGCGAGCAATCCAAAAGCGAGCATTCGTTTTCCGCTGATTTTTTGCATGGAATAGGATATCCCTATCGTACACCAAGTACGATAGGGATATAAAAGCGGGGTCGTTCATGGCATGCCATGAACGACCCCGCTTTTATATGGACAAAAGAATTTACATGGGTATCATATATAGTATGACATATCAAACAAAAGAATTTAATTTTCCACAACTTTCAGGATTGTCGGAAAAACAAATGTCTGTGCACATGGGGCTTTATTCGGGCTATGTAAAACACGTCAATCTTATTCGTGAGAAAATTGCAGAGCTTTCAAAAAACAATAAAGAGGAAAATCAATATCTCATAAATGAATTGCGCAGACGGTTTGCATTTGAATTCAACGGCATGCGCATGCATGAATATTATTTTGAGCAGTTGGTGTCGGGAGCCATGAAGCGAAACGATGACAGCGAACTCGCAAAAGCATCTCAAGAAAAATACGGTGGCTACGAAAACATGGAAGCACATGCACGCGAGGTCGCCGGCTCGCGCGGAATAGGCTGGGCTGTTGTCTATTACGACCCGTGTGGCAAAACACTCCACACCGTTTTCGTGAACGACCACGAAATGGGACAGCTCGCAGGACTTCCGATACTGCTTGCCATTGATATGTGGGAACACGCATTCATGGTAGATTATGTTCCATCTGAAAAATCAAAATATCTGGACGCATTTTTTGCGAACCTTAATTGGTCAGTCATTGAAGGGCGATTTGACGCAATAAAGAATTAACACTCACATCGTAGCCCCACCAGCAGCCTATTCAAACACATCACTCAAAATAAAATTGAAGGAGCGAGGGTGTCATGGTAGTCTGTAGCATAGAGAGATACGTGAAATGATTTCAACGTTTGGTACTGCCCCCAGTAACTTGAGGTGTGGTATCAAACAGCCGAGACACGGCGGGGAGGGAAGATGGGCAAGAAAATAGCCGTCGGCGCAGTGATTTCCATTTCTTGGTCACCGTTACCAATGATGGTAATCACTGCGCATGCGCACAGAAATGGTGGCGCATACCGTGGGTTTACCATGCTTTTTCGAGCCACCGAAAGTATTTTCCGGAGAAATGACTGGGAAAATGGGCTCCCCGGATTTTATTTCGTCAAGGATGACGATTGGGAGCACAAACCGGAAAGAGGCCTGGGAAAGGACGTGGTCATAACAGACCGCTCCCTTTCTCTCCCAAAGAAAGGGAGTGAGAAATATGTTATCATCGGGCTGCTTAAAAAAGCAGCACTCATAGCAGCTGCAAAAAGAAGAAAAGAGCACGAGGAAATGGGAGAAAACGATGGCCTCACGGAGGTGGATCGAAGGCTGAGAGCCTTCAACCAAGAAAACGACCTCCGAAATCTTAAGCTTTTTAAGGAGCAGGCAAGACATGATTTCAAAGAGTATTGGAAAACTGAGTAGTCAATACTCAACGATTCAGCCCCGGGCGACTGCGTAGCAGTCGCCCGACTTTTTTAGAACCCCGACTCACGCATGGCGCCTTGCCGAGATTATTTTCAGACTGTGGCGAGCATGGAAGCCGGACTTCCACATAAATACTTGCCAAATTGATGATGGCGAGCGGAATACTTATCTACGAAAATATCTCATCCAAATGTTGATACGTCTATAGTATTGTGCTATGGTGCAAAACTAGAGAAGCAGAGACATCTTTTGAGTATTTCAGATGTTGGAATACTCAAAAGATGTTCTTTGTCCAAACAAACGCAAACACACATGCAAAAAAGGGAGGTAGCGCCATGGGCGACGCATACACAGTCTTCACCATTAGCAATGGTGAAGTGGTGGGAGGGACCGAAATTGGTATTTTTGAGAAATCTTTCGCCATTGTGATTGGCAAAGATGATGATAATTCATTTTCCGTCCCCGCGTCCTTTTCCGGAGCCGTGCCGGTTGAAGGAATCTCAAACGAGCAGTCTCAGTTGTTGTTCGCCGAGATTAAGAAGACATGGAAAGGGGAAGTGAAATTCCTTGCACGACACGAGGCGACAACAGATGGAAAAGTTATCGTCGTAATTCGTGCAAAAAAAGGGTACAAGCAATTCAATTGGGTTACCGGGGCATGTATCGGGTGGCAGTGTCGCAAGTGCTCTGCCACCGGCACCCTGCCTTGCGCACCAAAAATTTGCCCGAGGTGTAAGGCGGGTGACCCATGGAGTAGCCCCGTACTCAGGTTCGCAAATTTCCCGGGAGAAATACTTGCTCGGGGGCGGGTCGTGAGTGCAAATGGATGGGTGGGAGCGGGAGAGCAGATAATAGCTCTCGTACAAAAAGGAGGGCTATTCAGAATTGGGTGTTTATACTCAACCTCCAGCGTGGATTCCGCGCACTATGTGTGTGACGGAATTCACATAGCCGTCGTTCCCCAAATACAAAGTGGCTGAAATTGAGTTTTAAAACCATACGATTTCAGGCGACTGCACTACTGCACTGAAGAGTAAGGAGGGCGTATGATCAGATGGTTTTTGGTAACAGGAATCTCTCGCCGATGAACTTACACAGGCGGGAATTATGGAGGAGTCAAAAACCGAGATAGTTTACAACAAGAAGAAGAAAATGGAATTTGCAAAATAAAAAACGTATTGCAAGCCAAAAAAAGTACGCGCGATGAAAAAAAAGATACAAAACCTGAACGCGCGGGAAAAATAGAACATCACATAAGATAAGAATAAAAATTGAGCCGGCATAAATATACATACAAATGTACTGCCGGTTTTTCTTTTTCATCACCCGTCCCACCACGAGACGCCACAACAAAAAAGGGTGCACCCAAGAGGGATACCCAACTTTAAATACGTACCCTTATAACTTTTACAAGATACACAACGCTATACACGACACGCTCTTTTGCCCGGCAAATTCTAAGGTCCAACCTTAACATTTGCCGAGGGCATTTACTTCCAAAGATGGTGCACTTAAGACTGCGACACTCTGAACTGTTCGCGACTTTTTGCTCGGTAGAATAAAACAGGTATCAGCACGAGCGTTAGGATAATGGCAAACAATAATCCAAACATAATACTAAACGCAAGAGGTCCCCATGTAGCATTGGTGAGCGAAAGCGGAACCATGCCGATGACAGTAGTGATGGTGGTCAACACAATGGGACGTAGCCGCGTCGCGGCGGATTCAATGACCGCATCAATAAGCGGAACATCCGGAGATATTTTTATGCGGTGAAGCATGGAGTCCATCAAAATAATTGCATGGTTGATTATAATTCCGCCAAGCGCTATGACACCAAGAAGTGAAGAAAAGGAAATCGGTTGCCCGGTGAGCGCAAGCCCGTCAAGCACGCCAATGAGTGAAAGTGGCACAATCATAATCAGATAAAACGTATAGCGAAATGAATTAAATGCCACAATCAAAATCATAAACATCAATATTAACCCCGCGATAAGTGCGACAAACATTTGTGAAAAAGACCGGCTGATATTTTTTGTGGCACCACCGTATGATACAGAAACCCCCTCCGGAAGCGATAAAGAACCGATACGTTTTTTAAAAGCATTTACAATGGCGGACGCGGTCGTATCACTGCTTGGGTATGCAGAAACGGTTTCCATACGTACTTTATCTTTATGCACGATACTGGCATTGCTTTGTGACAGCGAGCCAGTGAGAACCGAGCCGAGCAACACGGGCCCGTCCGCGCCTTGTATGGTGAGATTTTTAATACTCGCCAACGTTGCGCGATTGGTGTTTGACGGGCTTGTGTATCTGGCATTCATATTCATCTTGACCACCACGTCTATGGTTTTGTTTGGTCTGGTGATACTGATTACTTTTGTTCCGTTGATAGCGCTTCTTAATGTCTGTGCTACCGCAAGTGTGTTTACCCCAAGCGCCGCCGCCTTCGCACGATTGATGGTGAGGTCAAACTTTGTACCATTGTTTTGAGTACTACTGGTTAGGTTTGTAACGCCGGGGATTGTCGCCAAAAGTTGCTTTGCTTTATTGGTGGCGGTAATGAGATTATTCAAATTATTCCCAAGAAATTGAATCTGCACCGGCGGACCGCCGGGCGGACCGCCGGTAACTTGGAGCACTTGAATTGTCGCACTTGTGATTGGTGATAATCTTTTTTGTAAATCGTTTACTATTTGCGTACTTGACATGGCGTGGTTGAGTGGGAGATTCACCGTGATGTTTGCAACACTGGAACCACTGCTTGCGCCCTCAAGCACCCCGCCCTTAAGCGCTGAGCTTTGCCCGACTGTTGTTTGGAATGAATAGATATCCGTATCTTTGTACAGTACCTCCTCCACTTTTCGTACCGCTTTATCTGTAACAGCAAGTGTGGTACCTTCCGGTTTTGTGATATTGATAAAGACGAAGTCTTGATTATTTTGCGGTAAAAATACCGTCTGCATCATTCCCATCAACGGAAGCGATATGGAGAGCACGAAAAGTCCAGCAAGAGAAAAGAGAAAAATCTTTTGTGTGTTCGGATGGTTCAGTACGCCACGAAGCATTCGCTTGTACCACGCAGTGATGCGGTCTGTATAAAACTCTTGTAATTCTTCAAACCGACTTTTGTGTTTTTTGCTGAGCAAAATTGCAATGAGTGGAACCATGCCAAGTGCGACAAAAATAGATGCGGAGAGAACAAAAATTAGCGTGTACGGAATACCGGCGATAAACTTTCCGACAATACCGGAAATGAAAAAGAGTGGAATGAAAACGGCAACGGTAGCCATCGTTCCGGCGATAAGTGGCCACGCATAATCCGCCAGAGCTTTCCGTGCCGCAAAGAGAGCCTCGCTACCGTCGCGCATACGCGCATGAATCGCCTCTGTCACAACAATTCCGGAGTCCACCAGAATACCCACCGCCAGAATAAGCGCGAACAAGCTGATGAAGTTTAAAGAGTTTCCGGTGAGGTATAGCCCGATGAAAGCGATAAGAAATGACAGCGGAATGGAAAGCGCCGCGACAACCGCCTCGCGCCAGCCGATGGTAATAAGAAGCACAATGAGAACAAGCGCAACAGTTTCAAGACCGGTTTTTGCAAGGTCACCAAGCTGTTTCCCAACCTGTACGCTCATGTCGGTTGCCGGAGATACATAGACCTTGAAACCGGCGAGTGTTGTTTTTTGTAATTTTGCCAGCTCCTTTTTTACCGCAAACGCAACACCTTGAGTTGATGCGCTTGTTTGTTTATAGACCGAAAAAGTAATTGCATTTTGGTCGGGCTTTCCGCCAATTGAGAGGCGAGAATAGGTGGTTGCGGGAGCAAGTCCATTCCATACTTTCGCCACATCTCGCACATATACGGGTGAGCCGTTTTTGTCTGCCACAACAATATCGTTGATAGTGCCGGGGTTTGTGATGCCCCCGTTAAAGTGCAGGTTGTACGAAACACCTTTTATTGAAATAGAGCCAACCGGGAGTGGAGCATTTGCCATTTGGATAGCACCCATTACATTTGAAATATGTAGTCCGTAAGTGAGAAGCTTCTTTTTGTTTACTATCACTGTAACTTGCCTATCCGGAACCCCCGCAACATTAACATCGGAAACACCAGACACACGTTTTAGTGCGTCAGACACCGTTTGCCCCACGTGCGAAAGCAACAGTGGCGGCACGTTTGCGGATACCGACGCTATGAGGACTGGTGTGTTTGAAAAACTGACTTTTGTTATTGTTGGCGCAGTTGCATCGGTTGGTAAATTCGGCACGGCTTTGGCAACCGCGTCACGGAGGTTTTGTATAGACTGTGTGATGTTTGCATTTGAATCAAATTGTACGATGATGCGTGATACGCTGTTGCTTGAGACCGATTTCATGGTATCAATGTCGCTGATACCGGATATCTGATCTTCAATTTTGTTGGTGACGAGTGTTTCTATATCTCTTGCGGAAGCTCCAGGAAGTGCGGTTACAACAACACCTTCTGCGATATTCACCGGGGGCTGAACTTCTTTTGGAATTGCGATAAGCGCGAATGACCCGGCGATAATGAGTGTTCCTATCAGGACATAACTGAACTGACGTCGTTCAAGAAAGAAGTTCCAAAGCCACAACATAATTATTTGTTGGTTATCGCAACAGTTTGCCCGTTTGAGAGCCCCCGCGCATCAAGCACGATACGCATATCAGGCGTTACTCCGGAAAGAAGCCGTACCGAAGACCCCGTAATATTTTTAATAATTATTTTATGACCCACCAAAATATTTTTGCTGTTTACAGTAAATACTCTTGGACCATTGGGAGTTATTTTAATGGCGGTAAGCGGAACGGAAAGTGCATGGTCTGCGGTTTGCGCCGTTGCTGAAAGTGGGTGGTTAAAAGTAATTGATACCGCTTCTCCATCGGTGAGTGAATGTGCAGTGTTTAATATACTTATTTTAATCTCACGCTTATTGGTCCGCGGGTTTAGCGTCGGGGCAATAAAGGTTACCGCGCCTGGTGTAACATTATTTATTGTTGCATGTTCGCCGATGGACAGCGCTCGCGCTTCTTGTGAAGTTACAAATGTTTTTACATAGAGCGTGTATGGATTTGAAATAATCGCAACCGGTGAAAACATTGGCACATAATCACCAAGCATAATGGGCAAGGTTACAATGATGCCGTTTATGGGACTGCGAATAATTGTTTTTTCCAGAGCGCTGTGCGCGACGCCTACGGCGCCGCGGGCTTGCGTAACTCTCGCCCTTGCAAGAGCGATGGCATCGGGAGTACCGTTTGTGGCAACGTTTTCCGCCGCCTGCATACTCATGCGCGCGTTGTCATATGAACTTTTCGCCATGATAAGTCCGGAAAGCGCCGAGCTTACTTCAGCACGAGCCGCGCCAAGCGCCACGGTGTATCCTGCGAGCGTTGTTGCGGGAGCGCCTTTGCTTGAGCTTGTTTCGTTGACTGCGGTTGCAAGATTTCCCAAGAATTGAATAACCGAATTTCCCGCAACAATCATGGCGGTACTGCGTGCATCAAGTGTTGAGGTTGCTTCATTATTTTTCCCGGGAAGTATGGTTGTGAACGTTGTGTTAAGTTTTAACCGCTCTTGTTGCACAAGAAGCACGAGGCGACTATCGGGAACCGTGAAAGTTATTCGCACCAGTGAAGTTCTTGGGTTTGAAAAAAGTTGGTCGGCTTTTGCGTGAACCGCATCATCAAGTGCGACATACATACTTTGCAAAGCGTTTGAAAGCGCGGTTTGCGCATTGTGTACACCTTGCTTTGCTTGCCGAACGGTTATTTTAACACCGGTCACGGATGTTCCTTGTGCACTCTTAAGCCCGGCTTGTGCCGCTTCATAAGCGCCCTGCGCTTGAAGCACCACCGCCTTCTGCGCACTGTTGGAAAACTCCGCAATTATTTGACCCTGCGTTACAGAATCACCAAGCGAACCGGGAAGCGACACTACCTCGCCGGGAACCTGCGCCAAGACAGTTGCACTGCTGTGTGATGTTACCGTGCCGACCAGCGGAACTGAGCTTGTTGCAAGAGAGAGGCTCGCTACAGATGCAACCGTAATGTGTGACAGATTGGTTGCCGAAGATGCGCTTTCCGGAGTGGATGGTGTTATTAAATGATGGATGCCGATTACCGCACCGATAACAATAACAAACCCGCCGACCCACAAAAATAATTTTGGCAGACGAGTAAAGAATGTGCGAATAGCGGTGAATAAAGACATATTAAAATTATTATTTAAGATTGTTGATAATTTTTCTGTTAAGGCGCACGTATGTCGTAAACTCCTTGTCATTCAAAACGGAAAATACACCAAGTAGCTTGGTTAGTATGGTGTGCTGAACACCGGCTATCTTTTTACGCGCCACAGGCGAAAGACACACAAGTGTCTTTCGCCTGTCCGAAGCGCCCGTCTTTTTAATAACCAGCTCCTTTTTTAAAAGCCCTGAGACAAGCTGTGTTGCTGCACTACTCGTTATTCCAAACGTAGTTCGTATCTGCTTCACTGATACCAACTTTTCTCTATGAATAAAATTCAAAACCATCCACTGAGAATGTGTGACGGCAAACCCATGCGACTGACAAAGTCGCTTTGGATTGGTGCGATGCCTCATAGTGTAAAATCCCTCAAGCATCTCTTGCAGTTGGTTTGTGCGACTTTCCATAATAAGTAAGATACTTACATATTGAACGACGAGTGTCAAGTTGCCGGAAACCCAGCTCCCAAGAAAAGAAGAGACACCAACACAATAAAAAGAAGTACGAAAAATTCCAAAGAATTATCAAGAAGGTTCGGCTTTCTTATTTTTGTACATATTGCACCCATTATTATGGCGGACAATATCAATGCTGTGACTTGAATGAAAAATCCCGCGACCAGAAAAATTCCACCGACAAGTTCGGTGAGTGACACAATCCAAAAAAAGATTTTCCCCTTACCAAACCCTATTTTATTAAAAAATGAAACTCGTCTTTCTTTATCTTTATATATTTTTGTATAACCGAAATACATAAAGATAGTTCCGGCGGTTACCCTTAAAAGAAACACCGCGACGAAACCAAAAGCGAAAAGATTTGGAAATATATTTAATGTATTCATACATGCAATTATACCAAAATACTTTTATTTGCGATTGGAAAATCCACACTTCCCCACACACGGTGCACACTTGCCCACTTAGTGGTTGCACACCCGGGCAAACTAATTTTGCATAGAGTTTAGAGCCGTCCGATGCTCACTAGGTGATGTCGCCACGCGTAAAAAGCAAGGAGTGCGTACGCGGTGAATACCCACACGAATGAGAACTCCGGAATTAAAATTACCGCAAACGGAATGTGTGCTGTGAAATGCACAAGCCCGATGATGAGATGCAAAATAACATACGCCGGTAGCCCAGCGACCGTTGCAAGCGCAGGAATGATAAGTGCGACAACTCCCGCACCCGCGGAAAGAGCCATTGCCAAAGGCACCATCGGCAACACCAACACATTTGCAATAAACGAAACTAGTGACAATAATCCATTTGCATATATAAGGAGTGGCAATACGGAAATCTGTGCAACGGTTGTGGCGGCAACAGTTTCTCTCAAAAAATCACTTTTGATAAAAGTTAAATGGGGCTCAAGAATCGGTACACCAAAAATAAGCCCTAGCGTTGCTATGAAAGAAAGATCAAAACCGATACTATTCACCAACAACATTGGATTCCATATGAGCATAAGCACAACCGCAACGGTCAATGCGCGAGTTACGTCATAAGTTCGTCCGGTTGCGCGGGCAAGAAGCGCGAACAGTGCCATGAGCCCCGCGCGAATACTTGCGGCCCCAGCTCCCGCTCCAAGGACAAACAAACCAATGGCAAGCGCTGCGATACCAAGCGACCACTTCCGCGACAAAAATGAAAGCATCGCGCGCAGTGCGTCCGCGATAATCATCACGTTGTATCCTGACAAGACGACAATATGAATAAGCCCAGAACGAATGAAGTCATCCAAGAGTGTTGCTCCAAGCCCGCGCGTTCCTCCTGCAATGAGCCCACCGGCAAGTGACGACGCGGGCTCCGGCAACGCTCTATCAAGTGCTCTTAAAAATGCAGACTTTGCACTTGCAAGAGAGTTGTACATATATGCTGTTACAGATGTTGGTGGCGTCACACTGCGCACGCTTGCGTACGGCAAAAGAGCGAACACTCTTTTGCCGGCGAGATATTCTTCATAATTAAAAGTGCGACCATATTTTGTTTGGAACGGCGCGGGTACGGAAAGTTTTCCACGCAACACAATATGAGAGCCGTAAGATATTTTTGATGCAAGCGATGTAACAGCAAGTATGCGCGTGTGTGCGTCGTGTTCAAAAACAGAAACGATAAAACGTTGCGTGGTGTCGCGCTTGTCCGGCACGCTCACCACCGTTCCAGATACCGTTATCGCCTTCCCGATGTCTTGCACAAAAACTTTCGGGAGTGCCGTCGGCTCAAATGCGGCGCGCGCCATGCCAAGTGCGATGAAACACAACAGCACTCCCGCAAGTATATATATGGTACGTCTCTTAAAAAAATATCCGCCGAAAAATATGCTCGACAATATGAGCGACAGCCCAATATACGGAGCGGACAAATTGTATACACTCTCAATAAAAATTCCCGTGATAAAACCAATCCCGATGGTAAAAAACAATCGTCCCGGCATGGATTTGTTATTCTCCTCTATCCATTGCTTCGTTTGCGAGGCGGTCTGCGATTTTATTTTGCGCACGTGGCACATGTGTGAAAGAAACTTTTCCGAATGGAGAAATAAGCGTGGTCAACCTTGAATACTGAACACGAAGTACCGGATTTTTCACTCTATATATTCCTTTCATTTGTTTGACCACGAGTTCGCTATCCATATGAATATTTATAACCGCACCACCGCGCTCCTCTTTAGAGAGGATTTTAATGAGCATTTCGCACATAAGAATAATCGCTTCGTATTCCGCAAAGTTATTTGTGCGCACTCCAAGATATGCGGATACGGTTGCGAGTGTTTTTCCGTGCGAGTCTTTTGCTATTGCCCCGGCGCCGGCATTCCCTGGATTTCCGCGCGAACCGCCATCTGCGTAAATTGTAATATTCATGGAAGTAAGTATAGCAATGTATGCCCCGTGAAGTCACCCCAGGGAAATAATACGCAAGCGAGGAGTGTTGCGATATAGAAATGTATTCATCTCAACATGAGCGAGTAGTGTGATTCTTGAAGGCGTCGCAAGGTCTTCAAACTGAATGCGAAGCACGCCGGTAACAAAAAACGCAACCGCCTCAAGTGGCTTGCCGTTTCGCTCAAGCATAAGTTTCACATGCTCATTATTTTTCCCAAATCGAGCAATAGTTTTAACCGTAGTATTATGAAACAACCACGCCGGCTTTGGATTTCCTTCTCCAAATGGAGAAAATGGAGAAATGTCTTCAATGAGAGTTTGTGTAACATCGTCGGCAGTTAGCAGCCCATCAGCGCACCCGGCTCCGCCGGGCACGCTTGTGGGTTGCGCCGCACATAAACGATACGCTTCCAAAATCTTCTCCGGCAAAGAAACAATCGCATCGGCGCGAACGGTAAAAGCACCCGCCATCGCGTGCCCGCCAAAACGAGTAAACGTGTCCGATGCCGACTCCATAACGGAAAGAACGTGCGTCGCACCCTCGGAACGACACGACCCCTTCAGAGAACCATCCGCTTCTTTCCCCCACAAAAAAACGGGGCGTTCAAATTCTTTCGCGATAGAGCTTGCGACCAAGCCCAAAAGTGCGGGGCTCCAATCGGCGTCCCCGATGACAATTACATCCGGAGGTGTCGCATCAGCCGATGCGACACCTCCGCACTCCGCGCCCCCAAGCACCACCGCCTTCTCCAGCCGCGCGCGCACCGCGCGAGTGATTGCTCCTGAAGCACTGCGACGGCTACGATTTGCCGCTTCAAGTTTCTTGGCAAGTTCCTGCGTCTGCACCTCATCCACGACGGTGAGAAGTTTGAATGCGTCCATGCCGGAGCCCATGCGTGATGCAGCATTTATGCGAGGAGCAAGTGAGAAAGCAATATCATCTTCAGAAAGTGTTTGCTGACGAATGCGCGCAACACTGCACAATGCACCAATTCCTTTACGCGGTGACTTGCGCAACACAGTCAATCCATATCGTGCAAGCACCCTGTTCTCACCCATAAGCGGAACCATGTCGGCGATAGTTGCAAACCCGACCATATCAAGCAACCACTTTTCCCAACCCTCGGGAATATTTTCACGCCCCGAAAAACCATGTGCCAATGTTGCCACCACCAATTTCCACGCAAGCCCGGCACCACACAATTCACGAAATGGATATGTCTCACCGGGCTGTTTCGGATCAACGACCGCAAACGCATTTGGAAGTATTTCGCCGGGCTCGTGATGGTCGGTTACGATGACGTCCATGCCAAGTTCTTTTGCAAGGGCGATGGCTTCAACATCGGTAATGCCGGAATCAACAGTGATAAGAAGCGACACACCTTCATCTGAAAGTTTTTTGATTCCGGAAGTATTCACCCCATATCCCTCCAGGTGCCTATGCGGAATATAATTTGTAAAACTCGCCCCGGCTTTTTTTAGAAAATCATGCAAGATGACACCCCCCGGAATTCCATCCGCATCGTAATCACTCCACACGGCGATATGCTCACCCTCATCAATCGCGCGAGATAGACGCCCTGCCGCCTTCGGCATATTGAGCATGAGCATCGGGTCATGCGTGTGCGCATCATAGGAAGGATTAAGAAACGTATCCGCCTCTTGCGCACTTGTTACACCTCTGCGCGCCAAAAGCGCCGCTGTGATATCGTCATACGCATTGAGCTCTTCGCGCAACGCGGAGTCAATTGGTTTATGCAATGCGGACATGGAATATGGCGCATTGTACCGCGCGTGGTAAAGAGGTACACTTTTTATATATGGAAGAAAGTATTTTCATGAAAATTATTACGCGAGAAATACCCGCGGACATTGTGTATGAAGATGATACCACAATCGCATTTCTTGACATCAACCCGATTGTGCCCGGGCATACACTTGTGGTGCCAAAAAAACAGGTGCGAAATATTTTTGATGTTGATGATGAGACACTTTGCACGCTTATGCGCACGGTGCGCCACATTGCAACACCCATTCGCGAGGCGCTTGGAGCCGATGGCATGAACATAAGCATGAACAATGAGCCCTCCGCAGGACAAATAGTTTTTCATATGCATGTGCATCTTATCCCACGATACCAAAATGATAAGCTCGTCATGTGGCCACCGAAAAAAGCCACCTCGGAGGAGTTACACACCACCGCACGAAAAATACGAGAACATTTTGTGTAGGAGCATAAGCGTCACATATTCCAAAAGACCCCCAACACCGCGCGGGCTTTGCCCGCGCGGTGTTGGGGTCGCTCCGCCACGCCCGCGTACCATCAATCACACCTGCGATTGCAAAATCGCTTCAATACCCGGAAGAGTTCCATGTGTTAAAAACTCCAACATCGCCCCGCCTCCCGTAGAAATAAATGAAAAGTGCTCGGCAATGCCAAGCTCTTCAATTGTGGTAATGGTATCACCGCCACCCACAATGGAACGTGCTTTGCTTTGCGCGATAGCAGATGCGAGAATCTTTGTTCCCTGCGTAAACCCGCTTTCATAATGTCCGAGTGGCCCGTTCCAAAGAATGGTTTTCGCGTGCGCGATAAATTGTGAAAATTGTTCTTGCGTTTGCGGACCGGCATCAAGAATTGATTCGCCCTCAGGTATATCAGTCACTTCAAAAACACGCGCGTCGTCCATTGAAGCATCAGCTCGCGCGACATACGCATCAACAGGAAGTACCAAATGTTTATTTTTTAGAAAAGACCCAATGGCGTCATCATCGGCGCCTGAAACAAGCGACGTTCCGACGGCATATCCTTTTGCTACAAAAAAATCATTTGCAAGCGCGCCACCGACAAACACATTCTCATATAATGAAAGTAATTTTTTCAATACCGGCTCTTTAGTTGAAAACTTCGCCCCGCCGATGACGGCAAATGCCGGGTGTTCCGGAGCGCGCGCCGTTGAAAGTTCTCGCACTTCTTCATCAAGCAGAAGCCCGGCATACGATGGAAGAATGGCGGGCACACCAACGATGGAGGCATGCAAACGATGCGCCGTATCAAACGCGTCTTGAACAAATACATCCGCCAATTGCGCGAGCTCCTTTGCAAATTCCGCACTATTTTCAATCTCTCCTTTGTGTCTGCGCAAATTTTCAAGCATCAGTATGTCGCCCGGATACAGCGCGCGCGCCGCCGCGCGCGCGCTCGCCCCAACAGACTCCCCCGAGAAAGAAACATGGTCAAGTTTTTTCGAAAGCGCCCTATACACCGGCTCAAGCGTTTCGCTCGGGTCCCTGCCAATGTGTCCGCATACAATCACTTTTGCTCCGGCTCTCGCAAGAAATTCAATTGTAGGGATAGTGCGACGCAAACGGAAATCATTTGCAACTTCTCCGTTTTCTATCGGCTCATTAAGCGGAGCGCGCACCAACACCGGCACATTATGTAAAATCGGAATATCTTTAACAGTCCGCATAATTTCCATGCGATGTTATACGAGCGCCTTTACAAGCGCCTGAAAACTTTCCGGCTGCGTTGCGGCGTGCCCGATAAGAAACCCATCAATGCCTGTCCCTTCCGCAAGCATGCGCGCATTGTCCGGCTCAACCGAACCGCCATACAATATGCGAGCTCGCTTTGACGCACTGCCGGACAACACATCGGAAAGCACCTTGCGCAAATATAAAATCATTTCAGTCAAATCGGAAGATGTAATTGCTTCCGACGCGGTCTTCCCTATCGCCCATATCGGTTCGTATGCAAGCATCACTTTCGCACGGTCTTTGTGCGGAAGAGGCGTAAGTGCGGAGAGTATTTCCTCACGCACGAAAGTGAGATATTGTGCATTTTCATTTCGCTCGTGTTCTCCGACACATAATATCGGGATAAGACCCTGTCCAATTGCGTGTTGCATTTTTTGCGCAACGATATCATTTGTGTCGCCAGCCGCCCTGCGTTCCGAATGTCCAACAATAGCGTACGATGCGCCGGCACTGCGCGCAGCGCCGGCGGTTACTTCACCGGTATGCGCACCACCCGTTGCCGTAGAAATATCCTGCGCGGAAAATAACACCCCAGAACGATTTCCATGCGCCAAAAGCCCAAGGAACGGCGCGGGAGGAGCGAGTAATATCTCATGTTGTGTTGCGTAGCGTAAAGCGAGACGTTTGGAAACCGAAAAAAGCCTCTTCGCGCGCTCGGTCGTATCCACGTATGCTTTCCAATTTGCTGCAATAAACATTGTCTACATTATACACCAATGCGCATGTACATATGCACTACACCAAAATAAAATCAAACCACACTTTCAAAAAACAAACGAGGGGGCAGACTAAAATATCGGACATATCGGACATCCGATGTCCGATATTTTACTTTCAAATGGGGGGGGGGCAGACAGGACAAGCCGTTTGTATTATGTTAGGGTTTGATACGGAAGCACACCACCCAACCGACAGCAGAGGATTTGTCATGGCAACATTGAAATTCAAGGCGATCAATAATAGTTTGTTCACGAGGTGAACAAAGTTGGACAATACCAGCCACTTGTAAGCATTTTTGAGTAGCCAATCAGACCGGACTACAAATCTCTTTTATTTCCGGGATTGTTACAAATTCTAATTTAGCAATTAAGGAAATTGAAAATGACTTTGGTATAAAATGCTTGCATACGAAATACTAAGAATAAAATATGGTTAAATTAAGTCAAAAAGAAACACAATTTTTAGTTAATAAATATGGGAGCCCTTTGATTGTTTATGACGAAGATTTAATTTTAAAGAGAATTAATCTAGTCCGAGAAGCGTTTCGATATAAAAATATTAAAATTTTATATGCATTAAAAGCTAATTCTAATATTTCTATTTTGAGGATATTTAAAAGAGCAAAATGCAAAATTGACGCTTCCTCTCCGGGCGATGTTTTTTTAGCTCTTGAGGCTGGGTTTAATCATAAAGATATTTATGCGACCGGACCCAATTGGACGAACAAAGACCTTAAATACTTTATAGATAAAAAAATTCTTTTAGACATGGATTCTGTATCATTGATAAGAAGATACGGACATTTGAATACAAGTTCAAAAATAGGAATAAGGATTAACCCCGGGGTTGGCTGTGGTTTTCATAAGGATGTTTACGCAGGTGGAGATGAGAGTAAACTGGGAATAATTTTAGAAAATCTATCTAAAGCCAGAGAAGAGGCGAAAAAAAACAATTTGAAAATAATAGGGTTACATTTCCATGTTGGATCAAGCTGTTTTCAGTTAGATCCTTTTATTAAAGCGCTGGGCATTTTACTAAAATCGGCAGAAGACTTTCCTTATCTGGAGTATATAAACATTGGGGGAGGGTATGGCGTAAATTTTAAAAAAAATCAAAAAGATTTTGATATTAAAAAGTATGGACATGATGTTATTGAGTTATTAGAGAATTTTAATAAAAATAAAAATCGAGGTAATGATTTAGAATTAAGGATAGAAATTGGAGAATTTCTTATGTGGCCTTGTGCTTGTGCTATCGGTCTGGTAAATACAATAAAGCAAAATAAAAACAAAAAATTTGTTGGCGTTGATTTAAATTCAAACCATATTCCGACTCCTTTACTTTATGATGAGTATCATGAGATAGAGACATTTAGTAAAAGAAAAAAGGAAATTGTGAATATCGCTGGGAATTTATGTTTAACCGGAGATTTACTTGCTAAACAAAGAGAAATTAATGGCGTTGTTGAGGGTGATTTAATAATAATTCAAACTGTTGGTGCATATTGTACTTCTCGGTCAAGTAATTTTAATTCCCGTTTAAGACCTGTTGAAATATTAAGAAGTAAGAATAATAGATTTTCAGTTATAAGAAAAGAAACCTTGAAATATTTATTACAAGGACAAATCTATGAAAAGAGATAAAAACTCCGGACATCCGATGTCCAATATTTTTATCAGAAATTATCTGTTTGAAATTCTAATAGCTGTTCACTGCTCTTGTATCTGTTTGAAAACTCCAATCAATATTGAAATACTCAAAAAATAGGACGCCGAGTACCACCCAGCTCATCCAACAACCCAGTGGAGACATCCTTGTCTCCACTGTCAGTCACGAGGACTAATTCGTTAAACTCATCCCCGGAAGCCACTCAAACCCCATCCCGGCGCTCATGGCCTTTTTGGTCGCCGTGCGCACAACCGCGCGCGCGTTTACCAAACGCACCGGCTCCGCCAGCCGATGCGCAAGCTCCTTGGACTGCCCCTCCCAGTACTTAAATGAAAACAAATGGGTCTGACCCTTATTTTACAGGAATGGCGATGTGTATGTGGGAGGTCGCAAAATGCCATGCCCGAAATTTATTCCCGCTCTGATTAGCGAGTGGGAGGAGATGATTTCCGAGTATTATACCATCTCTAAAAAATCGGACGATTGTGCTGAGTTGGCGGAGTTTTTGCACCAATGGTTCTTGTGCATCCATCCTTTTGTTGATGGAAATGGGCGCACAGCTCGCTTGATGGAAAATTCATTGCGTCTGTATAAAGGACTGGGGTGGAAAACACCGCTCTTTTGCGAAAGAGAAAGTTATTATTCGCGAATACGGCGCACGGAATCCATTTTTTACGAGCGGTATTATCCGACAATGTACGAACAATGAGCGGGCATCAAGGTGCCCGCTCATAATAATTCCTATCTGAACAAATCATCATTGATGAAATAACACGCCACGTAAAATTCCATTACCATTTCAAAATGTTGGACTCCCCTCACAGCAAAAACATGCTATGCTGGAAATATCGGGAGTTAAACCAAACGAGATGATGTTACCAGTATCTTATTATTTTTATAATATGCTCACAATATTTCTATGATAATAATGAGAAACCACGATGGTTTTACACTCATTGAGCTTTTGGTAGTTATCGCTATTATAGGAATACTTTCAGGTATTATATTGTCATCATTAAATCTAGCACGTACAAAAGGAAATATTTCGGGGGCTACTCAACAAGAACATCAAATACATACTGCAATAAATGAGCTTTATCTAGATACGGGAAAGGGTCCAAATGGCTGTACCACACTTGGTCCGGTGTCCGGAGCAGGAAATGAAATTAAAGTATCAAATCCTGCAAGTGGCATTATCATATCACCGACAATTAATGTACGTTTCTCGGGTGGAGATGATCCTAACACCGGTAATTATATAAATTGTAATTGGGATCCCACTCCGGCGAACTGGGACGGACCTTACATAAGTAGCATACCACGTGACCCATGGGGAAAATCATACTGGTTTGATTCTGACTATTACCCCTATCGAGACGCCACTATAGATGGATGCACCGTCCCTCCTAAAAACAAGACCGTCGCGTGTACGCACTCAGCAATACGACATAGCAACACAGTTTGGCTTACACAAAGTGGACAACAGTGTGTGCTAAACGTGGTTGTTTCCGGCGGATCAAATAAATCAAATGGCGCCAATGATGGAAATTACGATTGCGATGACATCTTTACAAATCTGTATACCGGCGTGACATATGCACCCTAAGAAATTAAGTCATCCGGTAATACGTATCACACAAAACTAAACCATGTAATTTCAGACATCCGATGTTAAAAATATTACACCACATTTTTAAGAAAACAAAGGGGTCAGACCCCTTATTTCTGACGCCAGCTGACGAATTGATAATTTGCGGATGTTCCGGGCGTGAATGGCGGCGGGTTGGTAAATTGTGAACGGTCAAATGAGTTGGTGCGCGTGGCATATCCGGATGCATATGTCTTTCCACATGCGGAACCCACCCATTGCGTTCCGGTTCTTTTATTTGAAACCACAGACCCGAGCATGGTAAGGGCTCCTTTTTGAGAATAGCTCGGGTATTTACTGCAAGAGTAATAATTGCGCCCAAACGCTCCGCCTTGTGCGATAAAGATGCCGTCCAGGGTCATGTCATAAGGAGAGTTTGGAGCAATAAGCACATCATTTTGCGCAATAAGCGTAAGCCCTGAGTTTGGTGAGTTGTAAGTAATGTTTCCTTCAAGCACCACATTGGTTTTTACTCCGACGTTGGTAACGTTTGCAGAGACAAGAGTAACTTTTCGGCTGATTATTCCTTCAACCCATATATTATCTTCCACATAAATAAGCCCACAATTTGATGGGATGTCGTATGTACCAAGAAGTGTTTTCTGTGTGATAAGAGTATGATCATTCCAGCTGATAACGTCTGAGGAGCCATCAACCGGCTGAGAATCAAGTGTCGCAACTCTTTTTACTTTGTACACCGTTACGGTTCCGTCTCCATTAAAATTAAGAAGGTACCCGCGATAGCTTGACCCACCGCTACGTCTCCACCGCCAACCCCACCCACCACCACCGCCACTTGAGCTGTATCTCGGAAAATAAAGACCTTGCGCATTTGCGGTTGATTTCAATGATGAGAAATTTGCGGAAATTGCGGCAAAGTCTATCTGCGGTGTTGGATATTTCCATAGATTTTGATTGCCACCGCCGCCGAACACTCCGTTTACGGTTTTGTTTGGCTTACAACCAAATGAATCGGTGCATGTCCATTTTGAAAGCGAGCTCGTAACAGGAGCATTCGCTGTTCCATCCATACGTATGCCACCATTTGAATGATATGGACCGTTAATGATGCGGTCGGGGCCCGCCCACACACTTCCGTTGATAACATATGAATACTGTGCGACCGTAGGGCGCGCGTAGCGAGCAATCAATGTCTCGGAAACATTTGGGTCATTTGCGGGAACGCCCTTTGAACTGATGTCAATTGAAGTGATTTGCCCACACGATTTATTCCCGTTTATGGAAAGGGTGTATGTTCCCACAGTGCCCCCGGTCGGGTCTTTGTAAGAAATAACATACGGGCCGGGGACCCCGGTGCCGTCTTGTAAGTCACTTGGAAAGTGAGCAAGGTGCCAGCGATAATATTCAAGCCCCGCCTCCGCAATTGAAACCGCCTCGTTTTGCGCCTGCTTTTGTATTTCAAAATTATTACCGGATAATACAAAACCTGAAAGCGCTGTGAATACCCCAAGAAAAATGGCACCGAATATAAGTGCTATAAGCATAATGGAACCGAAAGTTTTTTTCATATGCATACTATCAGTATAGCGCGTTTACGGTGCACGCCTCAAATTACGCAACGTTGCACCAACCGAAAGAGTAAAATTATCCGGCGCGCGATTTGGATTGATGTTAACTGTAATCGTTGTATTTATGGAAGCGATATCAGTAACGTTTATTGGAGGCGCCATTTGAGCACCGGTAGAAGTAAAGTAACGGAAAAGAGGAGTACTCCCGTTGTGCACGTCTGTTGCGATGGATGTAACAGTTTCCGGTTGCCCGGCATAAGAAAGCGGGTTTCCGGCAGGAATGGTAACTCCTCTATAAAGTGTGGTGCCCGAGAGCCAATATATTATACGATCAACCACACCGTTATTTTTTATATCAACATAGAAAGTAACTTCTGTTGCAGACGCACTCACAACCGGGTATGCGCCGTCGGCACCATACGATGCCTCACGCAAATCTTTCATCGCATCGGTTACGCCGATGCTTGCGCTCTCAACCGCCGAGGTTTGCTCAAGTACAAATGTGTTTGTGCGATAAAAATAAATAATAAGTGACGTTACGGAAAAGAGCACCACCGCAAAAATAGCAATGGTAACTACTGTTTCAATGAGAGTAAATGCTTTTGTTTGCATAGTGATAATTCCAGCTAACAGGCAGAATGTGCAGGTGTAGAAATCTATAACCCGGAGCCGGAGCTGACTCCCAATAAACCGCCCAAGAAAGACTTTAACGGTTCCGATTTTTGCGGTACGACAATTGGTGTGGTGGCATTGTAATGAGTAAAACGAAATTTCTCATTCAACATTACACTATTATTTTGGTTATCGCCGACCTCTACGAAAGCAATACTCGGAATGGTAAATTTATATACACGCGAATTATTCTTCCCAACCCAGATATTAACCGGAATTTTTTGTGTAAATGTTTCACTAAACCCCACACTTTTTTGTAAAAATGTGGCAAAAGATATATTCTGCCCCATTGCTCCATCACGGGTACGCAACAAGTGTATGTAATCATATATGAATCTTTGCACCAGCAAAACCGATTGGGGGGTATTTTGTATCACCAGTGAAAGATGATATGTCGGAATACCTCCGACATATTCAGTTCCGACATTTCTTGCGGAGTGTATATACTGCATACTGTCCGCATATGCACGCAAGTCTTTTATATCTTTTGCAATGACAGGCGAGGATGATGCTGAAAGTCCAGAAAAGATTTTGGAAATTTGCTGAGATGACGATGCGTTTGCAAAATCAATAACACGAACCCATTTATCTGATATTTTTGCCAGCGCAGCATTTACAAAAACCGCACCCATACGCAATTGCGGACTTGTGGACTCAATACTTACCTTGCCACGTAAAAGGTTCAAATCAAGAGCCTTGGGAGAAAGGATGGCGTGAAGACCGAGAGAATAAGTTCCACTGGTTGTCGCAACTGAAATTGTACTTTGCAGTGCGGTTATTATATCAAAGTTCGGATGCCCCCCGGCTTTCCCAAGCACAATAGTGCCGTGCTCGGCAATGGTTGTGGTTGCATATATAAACTTTGCTCCACTTAAAATACCGTGGGTTTCCACACCGAGCGATGATGACGCAATGTTTGCGGCGGTAGCACTTGTGGATGTCGCAGCAAAATCAAATGACTGAATCGTCGCCGTATGTTCCAACACACCGCGCAATACTGAAATCGCAGATGGCTGTTTGGTATACGCATAATACGCATACACACCCCCACCGGCAATGCCCATAAGAATAACCAGTGCCAAAATAATGACTATCGGACGATACCAAAAAGAATCACGTGTTGCCGGTGGTTGCGCGGACACAAGAGATGCCGACGGGACAAAAGACTCAGCGGTTTGTTCTGACATGGGCGACGAATCCGATGATACTGTATTTTCGGTGAAGGGCTTTTGTATATCCATGTGTATATTCTTTGCGGGCTCGCCGGGGCGCGCTTCCGCAGACACCTTAGGCTGTGTCACCCCTTGCCCACGCCCCATCCCAACTTCCGGTGAAGCGAACACCTTGTCCAGATCATCCGCACCCCAACCCACGGCAAGTAATTCTTTTGTAAGCACGTCACGCGCAGTACCCGTGGCAACACGCTGGCGCACGTATTCAATAAGTTGTTGAGTAATCATAATACCTATTATATAAGTATAGAACATTAATACAGCGAAAAATAATTGTTTATCCACAGCGCCGAGCCGGATTATTGAAATGTTGCGGTATAAAATGACTGCTTTGAAACTAGCACGTTGTTAAGAGTGGATGTAGTGTATCCGCTCTTGGCGATGGTAATTGTATATTTATCAGATGAAGACAACCCTCCGAAATAAGCATTTGCACATGCCGATGAAGATACTGTTTTGGAATATCCCGTGCTCGCAAGCGATAGCGTTACCGTCGCCCCTGAAACCGGAGCGCCACTTGAGTCCTGCACGTTCACCAATAATCTATTTGTAGTTGACGCAACCAAAGTAAGCGATGCTGTATTTGTTGAGCCTGGAGCAATCGGATACGGAGGAAACGGACATGTGTCCTCAATGTCGTATCCGGTTACTCCAACATGATAGGAATCCCACTCCAGAGGCAGGGTGATTTGTCCTGAAGAACCGGTTGTTTGTAATATGCTCGTTTTGTAAATGGGTGCACCGGTACCGGTTGAGCCGATAGTCTTTTCTCCGGTAAGTGTAAACGGAACACTTGGAATTGGCGTTGGTCCGGTTGCGTATGCGAGCGACCAATCAAACACTTTCGGGATGGTGGAGGTTCCGGTTCTTGAAAGTGTCGCCCCTATGGCAAGTGTCGGGTAAGTACTCGTAGATACGTTTGTTAAGTCAATCGGGAAGGTAGAAAAACCAGTGCTGTTGCCAGGCAACACGCTATCCGGCAATAGCGTGTTGCCGGCGGTGTACACATGCATAAGGACACTTGACCCCGACCGAGCAGAAGTGCTTGCTTGTACGTATTTCCACACATGCAATAACGTTGGGGTTACGGAAATTGAGCGCGCGAATCCGGAAAGCGCGGATATGGAAAGTGCAATTTTCCCACCGAATACAGAAACGCTTGAGGTCGCAGAAAGCAATGATTGGTCTGCAAAGGTATCAAAAAAGACATGGCTTGCAATTGGTTTATACGTACGCAACGTAAGAGATGCTAAAGTATCTATGGCAAACGTACCCGACGTAATCTGCTCTTTCACAACAGTCAGATATCCCGGCGTCGGGTTTTGGTTTGTGGTATCGCGCGCGTATGTTTGCGCGGATGAATACCCACTTTTTGTAACGTGTATTTGATAATCGGATGATACGGGCGCCCCGGGTAATGAAACCGTTCCAAGAGTATTTGAAAATGCGGACATATTAATTGCGGGTGTAAGTGCCGAGTCTGCGATGTGTACGGTTGCCCCGGGTACCGACGCCCCAACCGCATTCACCACATGAATGGTAAGAGTGCCGCCGCCATTTGTTGTTTCTATACTCGGCGGTGAGAAATTTGATACCAGTATGGAAGAGTGCGCCATTCCGCCGGCTTGATAATTAACGCTCACCTTCGCAACTTTATAATCGGTAGTGATGCCGTTAGTGTCGTTTACACCGAGACCGTCTGCCGGAGAATCCACATATTGAATGTATGTGTTTACCGTATACGATATGTTATTTATTTTCTCCACTTGCGCTTGCGGTACCGCACCTGCCGGAATGCCACCGATTGTGCCAAGCGAATCATACGAGAGTCCACGCAGATATTCCATTTGACTTTCGGAAAGCGAAGTGGCACCCGCGCGCGCCTTTGATAGATTTGAAATCGAAATTGATGCTCGCAAAAAACTCATAAGTGCAAGGAAGATAACGAGCACCATCGCGGAACCGACCAAAACATCTATGAGAGTCATACCGCGTGATGGTGTTGAGATATGCATAAATGGATAATTTACATCTTTGAAGAAAGTGAATATATCGGAGAAATAATCGCGATAGCAAAGATTCCGACACCGGTACCGATAAACAACATTAGGAGTGGCTCAATGATTGTGGACAGGTCTTTTGTACGTTGTTGCACATCCTTCTCATAAAAATCAGCAACTTGCTCAAGCATAGCTGAGAGCTTCCCTGTTTCCTCTCCCACCGCAATCATATCGGAAAACATTATCGGGTACCTGTTTAAGTGATCAAGAAACGTGGCGGAAAGCGGTTCGCCCTTGCGCACACGCACCTGCGCTTCGGAAAGAATAGAGGCGAATGTTTCGGTACCGACCACCTCTTTAGTGATGGCGAGCGCTTCCAACATGTCAACACCCGAGGCAAGAAGTGACGAGAGAGTCCGCGCGGTGCGCGCCGCAAATGTTTCTTGCACCAATTCTCCTATGGACGGAAGATGCAACACCGCCGAAAAAAGAACTCTCCCGCCGAAACGGGATTTTGCAAAAAAGAATGCTCCCGTAAAAAACGTGGCGATGCCGAGTAATACCAAAATAGTGTGCTGTACAAGAAAGTTTGATGCGGCGACAACGATGCGTGTTGAAAGCGGTAACGCAACACCAAGCTGTATAAATGTTGAAGTGAGTGTCGGCACCACAAACAGCAACATGAGAATGAAAATAATAATCATTGCAAAAATAATAATAATTGGATAAATCATCGCTCCATGTACTTTTTTTGTAAGATTGCGAGATTGCTCCATTTGTACACCGACCACTTTCAATGAGTCCGCGAGAGTTCCGCTTTCCTCGCCGGCGTGCGCCATGGCAACAAATAAGTTTGAAAATAATTTTTTATGCTTGGCGAGTGCCTCGTGGAATGAAGACCCTTGCTTTAGTGCGGATTCAACATCGGCAAGTATGGCCGCAAACCTTTTATTGCGCGTTTGCCTTTGCACAATGGAGAGCGCACGCGAAAGAGTAAGCCCGGCGTTGAGCATTGAGCCGATATTTTTCGTTACCAAAACCAACTCATCTTGAGAAACCCCTGTGCCAAACGTTATGTTTAACCATGACGGAATGGCAAATCCACCTCCCTCTGAAAGAGTAATAACCGTAGCGTGTTCTTTTTCAAGCGCGTCGTATATTTCAAAGCGAGATTGTGCCTCCATAACACGTTTTTCTTTTCTTCCATCACTTGTTCTAAGTACTACAGAAAATTTCATAAAAATTATTCGCTTATGACGCGCAAGACTTCTTCAACGGAAGTAATTCCACGCGCCGCCTTATATAAACCATCCTCAAACATGGTGAGCATGCCTTCTTTTTTCCCTTGCGATTCAATGGCATCGGTAGTGGCATCGTGCAAAATGTGCTCTCGTACCGCAGGAGAAACGGAAAGCACCTCGTGGATACCGATACGCCCATGATACCCATCGCTACATTCCGCGGATTTTTTGGGGCGCGCGAAAGGAATGGAAGAAACCGCTGCTCCACTTTTCACTATTTTTTCTTCAGTCAACACATCTATAATGCGCTTGAACTCTTCAAGTGAGGCGACTTTCTTTTGTTCTTGCTCGGAAAGCGTGTACGACTCTTTATCGGAACACAGCTTACGAACAAGGCGCTGTCCGACAATAACGCGCAATGTGGAAACAAGTAAAAACGGCTCCACGCCCATATCAATAAGGCGAGGGATTGCTCCGGACGCGCTGTTGGTGTGAATGGTTGAGAGCACCAAGTGCCCGGTGAGTGCAGCGTTAATGGCAAGTGATGCGGTTTCACCATCTCGTATTTCTCCAACCATCACAATGTCCGGGTCTTGTCGCACAAGAGAGCGCAACCCGCTTGCAAAAGTAAATCCAATTTGCGGGTTTACCTGCGTTTGGTTTACTCTTTTCATTTGGTATTCAATCGGGTCTTCAATGGTGGAGATGTTAACGTCCGGCGTATTTAAGATATCTAAAATCGTATAAAGCGTGGTGGTTTTCCCGGAACCCGTCGGACCAGAAACCAAAATGATGCCGGTCGTCTGGCGCGTTGCTTTGTATATGCGTTCCATTATCGTCCCGTGGAAACCAAGTGACTCCAGCGTGTATCCACCACCACCCTCGCGCAAAAGACGCATCACGATTTTTTCACCATAGAATACCGGCAAAATTGAAACCCGGAAAGAAACTTTCTCTCCCTCAATATCCATTTTGAAACGACCATCTTGCGGAAGGCGCTTCTCATCAAGCTTTAGATTTGAAAGAACTTTAATACGCGCAACAATACCGGGTGCCGCAACCTTCGGCAATGTCATCGCATCGTGCAAAATGCCATCAATGCGATATCGCACCAATATCTCTTGTTCCATCGGCTCAATGTGCACATCTGATGCCTGCTGCACAAGCGCATGACGCAACAAAGAATCCACAATGCGCACTATTGGCAAATCTTCTGCCATTTTTTTCAAGTCCTCTCCGGAGGAACCATCTTTTGGCTCCTTTATTACTTTTATACGCCCAGCCTCCGTGGTGATAATGTCGCCAAACTCTTCTTTGAGAGATTTTTGATATTGCATCAACACATGCTTAAGAGAATCGTCATCTGTAAGGCGCGGAAGTATTTTCAGTCCGGTGTTTTTGCGTACTGAATCAATGGAAGTAATGTCCTGCGTATCAAGCATGGCAACTTCAAGCCCACTGTCACTTTTTTTATACGCAATGATTGAATGTGTTCGTGCAATCGGCTCTGGAATAAGCGATAAAACATCTTCCGGAATTTTGCTGTTTTTTAAATCCACAAACGGAATGCCAAGCATGTATGCCTTGATGTGGCGCAACGCATCCTTGGTGAGCAACCCACGAGAAACCAACACAGTACCGATGGATTGTTTTTGTTTTTTAGCTTCCGCTGAAGCAGATTCAATATCCTTGCGAGCAACAACGCCGGAGTCAATGATAAATCTTTCCAAATCTTTTTCTGGGACTTCCATAAAATATTTATACTTACAGTATAGCGCCTCTGTGTTTTTCGTGTATGGTTTTTTCGTTGCGATACGTGGAAAAAATAAAATCTAGCCCACCCCACGCGTTTGCCGTAGGCAAACGCGTGGGGTGGGCTAGCACAAATGAAGTTAGGCTTCACTTTGACTTATGTAAATAAGCATGTTTATATACACATGGCTAACGCCACATCGGCTCATCGGAGCCGATGTTCATTGAAAATGAGGTAACATCATGAAGAAGGGAATCCTGCTGGGTTTCATCCTGGCACTCGTGGCCCCCCCCGCGGCGTTCGCAGCCGGCGCTCGCGGGTCGTCCAGCTACGTAGACGGTAATGTCGATGCCGGCGCCATGTTCAATGGCCACGGCGTGGGAGAGTTCAGTGGCGGGTTCGGCATCAATTCCGAGACCACCACCCAGGGAATGACGCAGGTAAATGCCGGTGGCCAGACCAATGGCCAGGCATCCGGCACCCATGGTTTCGGTTCCGTGGATGGTATGGTAAACGGCGGTGGATTCGCCGATGCCTACCGTTCCGGTAGCGATTCCGGGACGTACAACGCCTCCAGCACCGACGCCACGGCGTCGGGTCACAATGCGTCGGCGAGTTCGTCTGCCGGCGGAAGTGCGTCGGCAGCGTCCATGTGGGCTGGGGTGCACTTTCATCCGTAGGATGTAAGTGCACGTTTCCCAACACACCCTCGGGGAATTCTCCCCGAGGGTGCTACTTCAACGGAAGGAAACTACTATGAAGAAATTCATCTGGTTGCTCCCATTGGGAGCAACCATGCTGTTCATCGGAGGCGTGGCATTCGCCACGCCAGTCATGAACTCGGCTGTGTCATCGGCACAGACGAGTTCCAACTCAAACTCAGTCGCCATTGGTAATATGGCGGCGCCTACAGCGAATGCAGGCGCTCTCTCAAGGTCAAATGCCACAGGTGGCGCAGCAAGAGTTGGAAACGTAAGTTCCAAGAGCGGAAATGCCACAGGTGGCGCCGCGAAAGTGGGGAACGTAACCTCCAAGAGCGGAAATGCAAAAAGCTCCGCAATTGGGACCGTTAAGGTGGGTGGCGCAAGCGTCACTCAAAATTTTGCTGCCAGCAAGATTCCGGCACAATTGCCGATCGTTTCGGCGCCCGGGGTCCCGGTCCCCCAAATCTTCAGTCGGCTCAACGCGCCGACAAACATGAAGAGCGTCCCACTGGTGGAGTGGGAGGAAACCACGTGTGACACGACCGCCACGCGGGAATACCCGCTTAAAGACATGGTATTCAAAAACCACTATTTACTTGGTGGAAAGCTTGAGTTGAGTGGTAACACTACAGTCGTGTTCTCACCGACTCATATTTATTTCTGGCTTAAGAAAATTCCGCCATATAAGGGAGAGATGCCGATGTTCATTCACCCCGTGAAGGTGAAGAGCGTCAGCATCATCACCGCGCAAGAAGCACGGGCACATAAATACCTGTGCCTGGGACTGCTCACGGTAGTGAGCAAGAAGGATGGATTGGGACTCGCCGGAGTTATCTCCGACGCCAGAGTTGCCCCCCTCGGGTACATGGAGGGGTGGAGAAATATCAAGCTCGTATTAATACCGAGTGCAGTCGCGGCCGCGACTGGAGTGCGGACCGCGGGGAAAAGTTTTTCCATCATTCCGACGTTCGTGAAGATGGCATCGTCCGCTCTGTCGGGTGGTGGCGCAGGAGCGAGCATTTCCGGCGGGGAAGGCGCGACATATGCCTCCGCCAGAATCGGGGCGACATTTTTGGTATTCGCCCCATCACCCAACGGAAAATTTTATCGTATTGGGAAATAAAAACACCCCGCGCACAGACGCGCGGAATACAAAAAATATACGCCGCAAGGAGGTGGCGTATGCAGAACCTATAAGACCCGTATGTACTTTCCAAGGATGGAAAGACATCGGGTCTTTTTTTAAGCAAATTTTTGAAGAGTCGTTTATGTATCCCCCGCCCGCCCCGTAAACTTCGAGCACTCAATGTCCAAAGCTTGAACAGCCCATAGCCCACTGCGCGCCGAAGGCGCGCAGTGGGCTATGGGCTCAACACAAGCCCGCGTACAATTATTGACATATTCACCCCCACTTGCTAAAATGGTCGGTATGATATGTCCGCGGTGCGGGCATTTCTTGTTATAATAATCAGTGTTTCCTTACATATTTAAAGGCATCACACACAATACTATGATTGATTTAAAAACCATACATTCTGTGCTCGGAGAATTTGAAGACAGAGGCATCACCAAAGAAACCGTGATAGAGGCCATTGAAACGGCTCTTGCTACCGCATACAAAAAAGAATACGGAAAGCGTGGGCAAGTAATCCGCTCCGTCGTTGACCTGGACACCGGAACCATCATATTTGAACAAATAAAAACAGTGGTTGATGATTCCATTGTACAAATCAAGCCAGAAAATGCAGACGACGAAACAAAAAAAATAACAAAATCGGAAGACACCGAACTCCCCTATTTTGATCCCGAAAAACATATCCTGCTTGAAAATGCGCAACGCATGAAACGTGACGCTACAATAGGTGATGACATAGCGTTCTCACTTGAGCCACAAGAAGACTTCGGACGCATCGCCGCACAAACGGCAAAGCAAGTTATCATCCAAAAAATACGTGAAGCGGAAAAGCTTTCCATCCTTGAAGAATTTGCGCACAAAAAAGACGAGCTGGTGTCCGGAATCGTACAAAAAGTTGAGCGCGGTTCCCTTTATATTGACCTCGGACGCACAACGGGCATCATGCCATACGAAGAACAAATCCCCGGTGAACGATATCGTACCGGCGAGCGCCTTCACGCATACCTTTATATGGTTGACGAGGGCTTCCGTGGTGTTTATCTGCGCCTTTCACGCGCAAGTGCACAGTTTGTTGTAAAACTATTTGAACTTGAGACACCGGAGCTTGCATCCGGCACCATTGAAATAAAAGACATCGCGCGCGAAGCTGGAAGTCGTACAAAAATCGCCGTCCTGTCACTTGACCCAAATGTTGATCCTGTGGGCTCATTGGTCGGGCAGCGCGGAGTGCGTGTCTCAACAGTTATAGGCGAACTAAGCGGTGAACGCATTGATATTATTGAGTGGTCACAAGACACGGAAACATATATAAAAGAAGCCCTCTCCCCGGCAAGCGTCATCAGCGTAGAACTAATCGGCTCGGAACACCGTGCCATTGCAACGGTAAGCGAAGACCAACAGTCATTGGCAATAGGACGTGGCGGGCAAAACGTACGCCTTGCCGCAAAACTTACAGGCTGGAATATTGATATTATCTCCACGGGAGGCAACACTGTTGCGGGCTCCGATGAAACCCCTTCTGAAGAAGGCATGGGAGACCCTGCCGTGGAAGCGGGACTCATTCCAACAGAATCTCCTGAAATAATTCCGGAAGCAGAAGCGCTGAAAAAAGAAAAGGACGAGCTTCCGGCAGAAGAAGAATTGACAGAGGATGAGGGCAACTCTATAGTTGATAAAGAGGAAGCTCGCGATGAAGACGCAAAAGACGAATAACAACCCCCCCTCCCCCTCCTCATTCAGGTATTATTAAAATTCCTGCGAAGATAAATAATATCGTACGCACATTATGCAACAAGATACACACAACCAATATCCAAATACCGTGAAGCAACAATCCGTTGGTGCGATTATCGCTATCATAGTTGTTCTATCAATGATTATCATCGGCGCTTTCTATGCGCTTGGGAAACACACACGCCGGGGGCAATACACATCGCAACAAACAACGGCAACGACAACACGGTAGACAATATTTCGGCATGAGATAATCAGAAGTTCTTGCGAGATACATTATAAATCGTTACAATACAAACATGACATCAACAAAACAAGAACAAGCATCATATCTGGTGCCTATGGTCGTGGAAAAAACACAGTTCGGCGAGAGAGCATATGACATTTATTCACGGTTGCTCAAAGAACGTGTGATATTTATGAGCGGAGTAATTGAAAACGAATCTGCAAACCTTATAATTGCACAATTACTCTTTCTTGAAGCGGAAGACCCGAAAAAAGATATTTATTTGTATATAAATTCACCGGGAGGTGCCGTAACGGGAACGCTTGCCATTCTTGATACTATGAACCACATAAAGCCGGACGTAGCAACGGTAGCGGTTGGCATTGCCGCATCAGGTGCCGCGATACTTCTTGCGGGTGGTACTCGCGGAAAACGATTTGCTCTCCCAAATACGGAAGTTATGATTCACCAACCCATGGGCGGCGTGGAAGGACAAGCGACCGATATAGAAATCACAGCGAAACATATCGTTGCAACACGAGAGCGCCTCAATACAATTCTTTCAAAAGCAACGAAACAACCACTTTCAAAAATAGAAAACGACGTGGACCGTGATTTCTTCATGACCGCAGAAGAAGCGAAAAAATACGGCATCATTGACCGCGTATACAAAACGAAATAATTTATTTCCGTATCGGGTATGTAAATAAATCCGAGAATCATTCATTCGCACTTTCACTATCCAAACATAAACCCATACCGGCGCTTCATAAATGAAGCGCCGGTATGGGTTTATGTTCAACCCCGCACACGCTCACAAAAACAATTAACACCACCCACCTCCGAATATTTTTATACAAAAACCCCAAGCAGGAGCGGACTCAAAGAGAGATAGCATATTGAAATATTATCTCCGAATCCCGAGGAGGGAGATTCTTGCGCAAGCGCAAAAGATCGGATATTGTATTCCAGTATCTCACTTTTTATTTTAGCCCACCCCTGCTCGGGGCTCTTACTAT
>CAZFHH010000008.1:0-37805 GCA_964518755.1 uncultured Candidatus Saccharibacteria bacterium | reverse complement strand
CAGACCCCTTTGTTTTTTAAAAAGTGTGGCGTAATTTATCATGAGAGCCCCGCCCATATTTGGACATCGGATGTCCAAATATGGGCGGGGGCTGTTATAAGTGACGTCACATTCTTTGTTGTGGAAACTAAACTTCAACGAGATGCAAATTATTTTTTAGTGGAAAATCACCGTGTCCTTCTTTGATACCGTTGCGGTAAGCACATCTCCCTCGTGTATCTTTCCATCAATAATTCCCATTGCAAGCTCATCCATGAGCTGTGTCTGCAAAGCGCGCTTAAGCGGACGTGCGCCAAACGCCACGTCATATCCTTTTTTCAAAAGAAGGTCATATACTTTTTTGTCTACTGTAAGCGTTATCTTTTTTTCACGCGCAAGAAGCCCAACCAGCTCGTCAACCTGAAGTTTAATAATTTCTTTGAGCATTGACTTGCTTAACGCATTAAACAATACAATATCATCAATGCGATTCAAAAACTCCGGGCGAAAATGTTTATGCACAATCGCCATAACCTCTTTTTCAAGTGCTTCAGGTTTGCCTGAAAAATCAAGCATAATCTCACTCCCAAGGTTTGAGGTCATAACGATGAGTGAGTGCGAGAAAGTAACCGTTCTTCCCTGCCCGTCCGTAAGGCGCCCATCATCAAGAACTTGCAACAATATATTAAAAACATCTGGGTGCGCTTTTTCTATTTCATCAAGTAGTATCACAGCATATGGGCGCCTGCGTATCGGCTCTGTTAATTGTCCGCCTTCTTCGTATCCAACATACCCCGGAGGCGCACCGATAAGTCGCGAAACAGAATGGCGCTCCATGTATTCGCTCATGTCAATGCGAATCATTGCGTCTTTATCATCAAACAAAATCTCCGCCAATGTTCTTGCAAGCTCCGTTTTCCCGACGCCTGTCGGACCGAGAAATAAAAATGAACCGATTGGTTTTTTCACGTCTTTTAATCCCGCGCGCGCTCTTCTGATTGCGCGCGACACGGTTGCAATCGCTTTTTCTTGACCCACAACATGCTCTGATAATTCTTCTTCAAGGTGTACGAGTTTTTGCGCCTCTCCTTCAATGAGTTTTGCCACGGGAATGCCGGTCCAACGTGCCACCACACGCGCGATGTCTTCTTCCGTTACTTCTTCACGTACCAATCGCTCTTTCCCCGGAATGGCGTTTATCTTTTTTTGCATCGCTTCAAGTTCCTTTTCTTTTTTTGGAAGCGTACCATATCGAATTTCCGCCGCCTTCGCCAAATCGCCTTCTCGCTCTGCCGTTTCCGCTCCCACTTTCAAATCCTCAATATCTTTTGAAAGACTGTGCACTTGATGAATAAGCTCTCTTTGCTTTTCCCATCTCGCTTTCTTTCCATCAAAATCCTCCTTGAGCGACGCTATCTTTTTCTCCACTTCCGCAAGCCGTTCTTTGCCTTCTTTCCCTTTTTCTTTTTTCAATGCCTCACGCTCCACCGCCAATTTCAAAAGAGTTCTGTGCATTTGATCAAGCTCTATGGGCATGCTTTCAATTTCCATTTTGAGGGTGGAGGTTGCCTCATCAATAAGATCTACAGCCTTGTCCGGCAGGAAACGCTCTGTGATGTAGCGCGCCGATAGGCGCGCGGCGGCGACAAGTGCAGTATCCATGATGCGAACACCGTGATGTATTTCATATTTTTCTTTGAGCCCGCGCAAGATGGCGATGGAATCATCAATGGACGGCTCTCCAACATACACCGGTTGGAACCTGCGTTCAAGTGCTTGGTCTTTTTCAATGTATTGCCTGTATTCGTCCAGAGTTGTCGCTCCGATTAGATGTAACTTCCCTCGCGCAAGTAATGGCTTGAGCATGTTTGCCGCGTCAACCGCCCCGTCTGCCTTTCCGGCGCCAACGATAGTGTGCAACTCATCTACAAATAAAATAATATTCCCTTCTGATTTTTCAACTTCTTTCAAAAGTGTTTGTAACCTTTCTTCAAATTCTCCCCTGAATTTTGCCCCGGCAAGCAGTGCCGAAATCTCAAGCCCAACAAGACGCCTCCCTTTCAAAGAGTCCGGGACATCTCCCGACACAATCCTTTGCGCGAGCCCTTCCACAATGGCTGTCTTGCCAACGCCCGGATCACCGATGAGTACTGGATTATTTTTTCTTCTGCGAGACAGCACCTGCATAACGCGACGAATTTCATCATCACGCCCGATAACTGGGTCAAGCTCTCCTTGCTGCGCAAGCGTAGTGAAATCTTGACCGTATTTTTTGAGAACATCGTAAGTATTTTCCGGGTTGGGAGTTTGCACATGTGCGCCACCGCGAATAATCGGAATATTCTTTTTTAGCTCACCGCAAGTTACTTTGTGATTTTCAAGAACAGATTTCACCTCTGGAGATACGTCACACATGCCGAGAATAAGATGCTCTGTGCTTATGTATTCATCGGAAAGTGAAGATGCTTCGTGTGCACTCTTTTCCAACGCCTGTTGCAACTGTGGAGATATGCGTGGTTGCGCATCACCTTGCAAGGTTGCCTGCTTTTGTAGGTGGTCGGTAATGTCGCGCATAATCTCCGCAATGTTCCCACCTGATTTCTCAATGAGTGGTGCAACGATAGTATCCGTCTGCTCCATCAGTGCGGAAAAAAGATGTATCGGCTCCACTTGTGCGTGATGAGCAGAATGTGCCATATTAACCGCACGCGTAAATGCTTCTTTTGAACGCTCCGTAAGTTTTTCAATTAGTGAATCCATGGTGCTGTGTTATGTATAACAGTATAAAACAACCCGATGCCATGTTGCAAGACTGCAAAAGACAATTATCGGACATCGGATGTCCGATAATCCAGGCGTCGCTAATTATTGTAAAAGAAACCCCGCCCAAACTAAAAAAACCTATCATCATTTCGAAGATCTCCATTTTGCAACTCCTTCTTCTCATCCTCACGACGAGGATGTTCTGTATTTAGAATATCGCCAATCCATAACCTGGTCAACTTTTTGTAAAATCATCACCTCTTGTCAGTTTCGGATAGCTCAAGATTTCAAAATCATTATGCTATGTAAAAATGAATATTTATTGTATGATATTCGTATGATATATCTCATCGGTGGAACCCCACGCACAGGGAAGACAACGCTTGCTCAAATGATTTTAGAAAGAAAACAGATTCCTTTCGTTCCCACGGATGTGCTCACTCATGCGCTTGATTGCGCGTATCCGAAGCTCAGCATTCGCTCCGATGGATGGGGTACCATACCGGACATGTTTTATCCATATCTTCGGGAGTTTGTTAAATGGTCAGAACTTGCCATGCCTAACTACGTCATTGAGGGAGACTCTTTCTTCCCCAAACATGCACATCGCCTTTCTGGAAAATTTGAAATAAAAAGTGTATTTCTTGGAACAAGCGATATTCGTCTTGAAGACATACTCGCATTTGCCGGTCATAATGATTGGGTAAAAGAACGCTCCAAACAATATCAGAAACAGCTTCCACAAGAGCTCGTAAAGAAGAGCGCCATGATTAAGAAAGGTGCGGATAAATACGACATCCCTTATTTTGATATGGCTCCAAACAGAAAAGCCGGGCTTGAAGCCGCATACGCAAGCTTGTTTTCTTAATCATCCGAGAACACCAACCACACGAATTTGCTGCGGGACTAGGACTCGAACCTAGATTACTTGGACCAGAACCAAGTGTCCTACCATTAGACGATCCCGCAATTACATTAACGATACCCAAAAGTGTGAGTAATTTCAAGTTTTTGAGTTTGATTTTTCTAGCCCTCGCCCACACGTCCGTGCTTACGCACGGGCGCGTGGGCGAGGGCTACGCCTCTATCGTTGAAAACAAATAGGCACCAAGTACCATGAATACTGCCGCCACAGACGTTACCACTACAAAATCTACACCAACCCCAAACTGTGTTACTCCAACAAGGAGCGCTCGCAAAGCATCTACGCCATAGGAAAGAGGGTTAAACGCAACAATATACATAAGTACAGTTGGTATATTGGTAAGAGGGAACAGTGCTCCCGAAAGAAAAAATAACGGCATAAGAAGAAAATTCATAATGAACTGAAACCCCTGTATATCTTCCAAACGCGAAGCCATACCGGTACCAAGTGCCGTAAAAAGTATCGCGATAAGGAACATCATTATGAGTGCGGGTATGACAAGAAACCAATTCTGCACATGAAAACCCATCAAAAGAGAAACGAGAAATATAAATACTCCTTGCCCAAATGCGATTGTTGCACCGCCCAGAGTTCGTCCGAGCATAATGGAAAAACGTGATACCGGCGCAACGAGCGTCTCACGCAAAAAACCAAATTGCCTGTCCCAAATGACAGCGAGCCCGGAAAACATTCCCGAGAAAATTATTGACATACTGATGATGCCCGGCACAAGAAAATCAATATAGTTTCCTTTCCCTGCTTGCGCATACACAGGACCAAGACCATATCCCAATGCAAACAAAAACAACAACGGCTGTGCAAAAGAACCAATGACTCTTGAGCGCGCTCTGTAGTAGCGCTTTATCTGCCTAAGCCAAAGGATATACACAGCATTAATTTCTTGCATAAACATATTATTTCGCAAATGCGCGCATAATACGCGAACGATTGCTGTTGTCACTTCCTTCTTCTCTAATCATTTTCCCGGTAAGAGATAGATATGCTTCTTCCATAGTATCGGCATGTGTTTCTTTTTTTATGGAATCAACCGTACCGTCGGCAATGATAACTCCGTGGTCAATAATGGAAACCAGATTGGCATGTTGGTCCACCTCGTCAAGGTAGTGTGTCGTGAAAAAGACGGTTATTGATTCTGATGTATTCAATGTGTGCACATACTCCCACAAATGATTACGCGTCTGTGGGTCAAGCCCAACTGTTGGTTCGTCCAAAAATAATATGCTGGGGTGATGCAAGAGCCCTCTTGCGATTTCAAGACGTCGCTTCATACCACCTGAAAATCCTTTTACCATGTGGTTGCGACGCTTGGATAATTCAACCATCTCTAAGAGCTCATCAATGCGTTCGTGTCGCAAAGCGCGCGGGACACCGTACAAGACTCCGTGGAATTCCAAATTTTCGTACGCGGTGAGCTCGTCATCAAGTGATGATTCTTGAAACATAACACTAAACAATCTTCGCGCTTCGCTTGGTTTTTGCAATACATCAACACCGGCGACACGAACACTTCCTTTCGTCGGTCGCAAAAGTGTGGTGAGCATTTTTATGGTCGTGGATTTTCCGGCACCATTTGGTCCCAGAAATGCATATATCTCACCCTTGGGCACGGAAAAAGAAATGTCATCAACCGCCGAAAACTCTTTAAAGTTTTTAGAGAGGTGAGTAACTTCAATAATGGGTGAAGTGGACACGATATCTCACATTATACACTATTCCTCCGTACGTTTCTTTCTTCGTCCTATTGCAGAGCGAAGAAACGCTGTAAATAGAGGATGTGGAGAAAGTGGTCGTGCATGAAATTCCGGATGAAATTGTACACCGACCATAAATGGATGATCCTGGCGCGGCAACTCCGCTATCTCCATAAGCACTCCATCCGGAGATGTACCTGAAAATATGAGTCCGCCCTCTTGAAGTTTTCCTATATACTTCGGATTGATCTCATAACGGTGGCGATGTCGCTCAACAAGGCGCTCCTCTTTATATGCACCAAACGCGATGGTTCCTTTTTTTACAACCATATCATAGCCGCCCAAACGCATAGAAGCACCATATTCTTTTTTCTGTATCTTTTCTTTTTGCGAATCCAAAATATCCACAATGGGGTGTGGCGTATGCGAATCAATTTCCACCGTGTGTGCTCCTGTGAGCCCGGCGACATTACGTGCATATTCAATTGCCATAAGTTGCATACCGTAACACAAACCAAAATAAGGAATCTTGCGCGTACGTGCATAATGAATAGCTTTTATTTTTCCTTCAATACCAGACTTCCCAAACCCCCCGGGAACTATAATGCCATCGTAGCGAGCAAGAGTACTCAGAGAAACGCCCTCTTCAAATTGCTTTGCATTAATCCAGTGAATGCGTGGCTTCACATTACACGCAACACCGGAAAACTTGATTGCCTCAATAACCGAAAGATACGCATCGGAGAGAACAAAATCCCCGGTATTAAAATATTTTCCGACAATGGCGATGTCTACCACATCACGCTTCTCATTCATAATGCCACGAGAAAATTTCTTCCATGCGGTCAAGTCGGTCTTTTGCTCATCATGCATATTAAGTGATTTAGTAAGCATTTCCGCAAGTGCATCTTTTTCAAAATTAAGCGGTACTTCATAAATACTTTCAATGTCCGGGGCAGAGATAACGTGGTCTGCCGGAACTGAACATGCAATTGCTATTTTTTCTTTTCTCTTTTTATCAAGCGGGTACTTCCCTCGCGCAATAAGAAAATCCGGTTGTAAACCGCACGCGTTAAGTTGACGCACCGCATTTTGAGTTGGCTTTGTTTTCATCTCTCCGAGCGTTCCGGGGACCGGCAAATAGGACACCATAACATACAGCACATTCCCCGGATACCGTATACCAAGTACGCGGGCAGCCTCAATAAATAATGCATTTTGAAAATCACCAACTGTGCCGCCTATTTCAATAACGGAAACAGTACTTCCATTATGATTTGCCGCCGCTTCCAGCCGATTCAAAATCTCATCGCGCACATGCGGTATGGTTTCAACACATATACCACCATACTCAAGTTCTCTTTCGCGAGAAATAACCGATTGATACACCGTGCCACTTGTCATATAATCTTCCGGGCCTAAATCACGCCCAAGAAAACGTTCATAATTCCCCATATCTTGGTCAGTCTCCAAGCCGGAATCCAAAACAAAAACCTCACCGTGTTCAGTGGGGTTCATGGTGCCCGCATCAACATTAAGATACGGGTCTATTTTTACCAAATTAACTGAAAATCCTTTTGCTTGCAGAAGTAGCCCGATTGATGAGGCAGTAATTCCCTTCCCGACACCGGACATTACTCCGCCGATAATAAAAATATATTTGTGTCCTTCTTTTGACATAATTATGCAGTTAAATATCTCCGAATGGCGATGAAGCTTGCCGTACTGCCAAGGAAGAAGCCGGCGCCGATAATAATTGAAGCGATATACACAGCGTGTTGACGATAATATAGGAAGAAATTAAAACCCCCAAACCACAGCGTTGTTTCTCCACCGATATACCATGTAATTGGAATTAACAATAACAAAACTATAAGCCCCGCTAAAACACCGGCGATGATTCCAGTGATTATAAACGGACCGCGGATGTACGCATTTGAGGCTCCAACAAGACGCATCACGGTAATTTCATCGCGCGAAGTATAAATAACAAGTCGCACGGTGGCAAACGCAATGATAATGGAAGCAAGCGCGAAAATTAGAGCGATTCCGATACCTATCTTTTGAGTTGCGCCGATGGCAAACGTAATACGATTGATAACGGTTTTATTTTGCGCATAATTGACGCGGTCAATTATTGAAGTTCCGTTTGCGGAAAGCGCTGGCCCGGTATTAAGAAACTTCACGATGCTGTCGTACTGCGAAGGGTTCTTTGCAAGAATTGAAATTGACGCATCAAGCGGATTGCTCCCGAGCTCGTTCAACGCCTGCAGTGTCAGCTGGTCGTTTGCATGACGAGCCCTAAACTGTGCTAATGCTTCACTGCGAGAAGTGTAGGTAATGTTGGCGACCTGCGGTAACTGCTTGAGTTTGTTTTGAAACGCGATGATATCATTTGGTGCTGCTGTAGTAACAAAATAAACACTCACATCAACTTTATTTTCAATGGCGGTGAGAGTTTGCTGCAACAACGCCGAAAGAAAAATTAGCATTGAAATAATTCCAAGCGTAACAACCATGATGAGCACCGTTGCAAAAGAAACAATTCCACTGCGAATAAAATTCTTCGCACCGGATGAAAACATTCTACGAAAAGTAATCCACTTCATACAAGCATTATAGGACGTATCCGCCACTTTCATCATCGCGCACTATTTTTCCGCGCTCCATGGTGATGACGCGCCGACCGACCAAATCAACCACCCCCTTGTTGTGAGTGGCGACCAAAATAGTTGTATCAAATTCATTTATCTTTTGCAAAATTTGTACAATTTCGTATGCATTAACCGGGTCAAGATTGCCTGTCGGCTCATCTGCAACGATGACGTCGGGCTGGTTGATAATCGCCCGGCCTATTGCAACACGCTGTTGTTCGCCTCCCGAAAGCTGACGTGGAAAATGGTTTGCCTTTTCAGAAAGATCAACCAGCTCAAGAATGTGCGGAACGTCTGAGGCAATATCTTCGTCCGGTTTTCCCGCCGCCTCCATGGCAAAAGAGATATTTTCATATGCGGTTTTGTGTGGAATGAGGCGGAAATCTTGGAAAATCATTCCTATCTTTCGGCGATACTTATACATCTGCGCACGAGGAAGTTCGTGAATGTTGGCCGACTCAAAAAAAATAGAACCCGTCGTCGGTTTCTCTTCCGCGATAAGCATTTTAAGCAATGTTGTTTTCCCCGCGCCCGAATGACCGACTATGGAAACAAATTCTTTTGGTTTTATGGAGAGAGTAATATCTTCAAGAGCCGGGACCTTATCGCTGTTATATATCTTGGAGACTTTTTCAAAATAAATCATGATTGAATACGGCTTCTCCAGTATAACCCATGGCATGCCATCGCGTCCAACAAGATTGTGCAATACACAAAATACAGAACGTATGCGAGTATGTTTTTATATAATCTACATAAAAACACCCCGGTAAATCATGGATGATTTACCGGGGTGTGGGGTGTATGGCGTGGGCGAGCTCGCCCCATAGTCAGCTCGCCCAGAAAAAGAGGGGGCGACATAATCACAATTAGCAAAAAATTTTAAATCGACAAATAATAACTCCCGCGACGATTACTGTGAGCGCTATGGAAGCGACGGCGGCATACGCCCCGGTCGCTTCCGCGGTGGCAACAGCGCCAGTAATGAAGGTGGGGATGGTAACTACCCCAACTATGACCCTCTCCATTCTGTCATCATTCCGTTCTTTCACTATCAACAGGACGCTCCCTGTCATGAACGAAAGAAATAAAACTCCCCAAAAAACAAAGTACATGATGTGGTGCATAATTCCCACCTCCCTCAATAATCATTTTGACCAACAAACATTGTCGGTCACCGAACGCCTGTTTTAGATAGTGTTCTATTTATCGGCATATGTCAAACTGTGTGTAACTACATATTGTAGCCCAGGGTCGCTAATTAAGAGGACATATAATAACAACCCGGTAAATCATCCATGATTACCGGGTTGTGGGGTGTATGGCGTGGGCAAGCTCATCCCTTCGTTTTCAAATCGCCAAGAAAAGAGCACCGGCCGCAGTCATTAAGACTGCAACACACGACCGCATTAATGGGCTCTCTGGGAGGTTATCCATAGTGTACAAAATAAACAGGGCTGTTGCTATTCCCGCAACCGTTGCTCCTACGGTAGCGACGAACAGTTCGGTCACCAATATGAGAACAGCCATTGTCACCACCCCGGAAACCATTAGCAACGTCGACATACTCGCGAGGGCATATATTTTCTCTTTGTCTGCATCGTTTGTTGCCCTTCTTGCTTTTCTAAAAACGAGAAACAAGAAGATCATTGTGATCAGCCATATACCAAAATACGGGGTGAACGTATCTTGGTGTGTTAGTGCGATATTGCGAACAACCCGCACCACACTTTTTTTTACATCATATACAATACCAACATCTACAACTCGTGTTTTTCTGATGTGGAATAGTCCCTCCCTTGTGTACTTGTCATGCGCCCTTATCGGCACAATAACACCGGGATGCCGGTACGCCTTCTTCCACACATTGCCATAGGCAAGAACGTCCGGCGGAACGACGACCCCCACGTTTTCCCACGATGTCGCCGGGGAAACACGAAGATCGCCGTTGTTCCCCTTCTGAACAGTGGCGGCCGTGGCAACTCCCACAACCGCCAGCAACATCACAATTCCAGACAATCCTGTGAATTTGTGCATGATATTACCCCCATTCTCTCTCAATGATCATTTTGACCAACAAACATTGTCGGTCACCGAACGCCTGTTTTAGATAGTGTTCTACCTATGTAGATATGTCAAGATAAATTTTTTTCCGCATCTATAAAATCGTCCAGGTCGCCCTCAAGCACTGCGTCGGGATTCCCGGACTCACAACCAGTGCGATGGTCTTTTACCATTTTATACGGGTGTAGCACATACGAACGTATCTGACTTCCCCATTCGTTTGCCGTTGTGGTGGCAACGGAGCGTCCTTTTTCTTGTGCAAGCCGTTCCTCTTCTTCCTTCGCAAATATCTTTGCTTTGAGAAGGTTAATCGCTCTTTCACGATTTGCGTGTTGCGAACGTTCACTTGAGATATGTACGGACAGTCCTGTTGGTTTGTGCGTAATGCGTACCGCGGTTTCGCGCTTGTTGACGTTTTGCCCACCTGCGCCACCCGACCTTGCAAATTGTATTTCCAAATCATCTGGATTAAGCTCCACCACATCCGAATGCGTCAATACCGGCAAAACCTCAACAAGTGCGAATGATGTCTGACGTTTTGAGTTTGCATTAAACGGAGAGATACGCACGAGCCGATGCACACCCGCCTCATGCTTGAGTTTTCCATATACACCGCCTCCATGTACCTCAATCATAAAATTACGATATCCACCGTGCTCATTTTCATTTGAATGCAGTTCTGAAACGCCCCAACCACACCGCGACACATAACCCTCATACATGCGCCTCAACATACCCACAAAATCTTCCGCATCATCGCCACCGGCGCCCGCAAGAATTGCAAGCGTTGCGTCGCCACTATCGTGGGGATTGCCTGAATCTCCATTTTTAAGGGACTGATATTCTCGCACTATTTTTTGCGCGTTATCTTTATCTGACCAAAAATCAGGGAGCGCCATAAGCGCTTCCAGTTCAACACGTCTTTCTTCCGGGGAATTATTCATTTACTGACAGTATAGCAAAAGGACTTGCGAAGCTCCACTTATCCGGTTCTTTTTTCATATGCGTACAAATCTACCCGGGACGTGAAAAACAAAAATGATTCCCCGGATTTAAAATATATCAGTGAGTCGCCTCAATGCCTCGTTGTCCATATCATTATCATGATAATTATCAATATGTGTACCAATACACAAAAATCCTATTTTGGAACCTTGTACACAAAACCACATACGCGGGAATTGATTTGCTCGCAAACCTTTTACAGCCAGCTCAATTTTCCACAATGTCCAAATGTCATCCTGTCTTACGCGATGAAGTTTTGCTGGAGCAATTACTCCTTGTGGGTTCTCCGGGTGGAACTGTACCTCACATAATCTTTCAAAAGATTTTAATCCATCTCTTGTGCGGAATCGTCGCTCCAGAGTTGCAATTTCTTTTTCAAATTTAGGATGACTGATAAAATCAATCATGAACAAAATCAGTTCCCCTGTAAAAAGCCAACTCATAAAAAATTTCTCCCTTTTCTTCAGTCCCTATATACGGGGCTTCTGCATGAGTAAGCTTCTCAAGCTCTTTCCCATTTAAGTATCCGTACTTTTTCAGCACTCTATCAAGCATATCTTTTTCTTCCATGGAGAAAACCGACATGTCCGGCTCAATGAGAGATTTATATACTTCTGTTGGATTAAACCCATTCCACTCATCTACAGACTCAATGGTTAGTTTTTTTTGCGTAGCCATCTTTCTTGTGATCCTTTCCAAGGAAATCGGATATGGACCCATGGGTAGTTTTTTATATGTATCACCTATGAAATGCTTTTGATATTTTTCAAAAAAGTCAAAATCAACATAGTAAAGTAACTTCGCGAGTTTCTTTTTCCCACGAATTTCTTTCCCCAATACCGAGGCAAAATACAGTATTACCTGTTCATATTTTTTTGATTGTATAGACATTATATTGTTAAGTATATCAAATCATTCCATTAACATAAAGAAACGTGTGGACAACTTTGATTGCACCCATGGCGCGCTTCACGCGCCATGGGGGGCAACTTTTGGAGCCACCTCCCAGGATTGAACTGGGGACCTACGCGTTACGAGTGCGTCGCTCTACCAACTGAGCTAAGGCGGCATAACATATTTTTACCATAAACTAATTATAGTAAAACATGCTTGAGCCGATGGTCGGGCTTGAACCGACGACCCCGTCCTTACCATGGACGTGCTCTACCAACTGAGCTACATCGGCACCACATTAAATAAACGTGAATATCATTACAATACGACATCTGTAAGAAATTTTCAACGGCAACCTGAATTTAATACTAAATTCAGGTTCAGCCAGCAGATTTGACAGTGGCCTGCATACATGGTAAATTACAGCCCATGACGATTTTCAGCGCAAAGGAGAGATCCACGCAACCAAATCAACAGCCAAACAAATTCATCGTATCACAAATGGCGACAAAAAGCCTTGCGATTGTTGGATTTATTACGCTTGTGATAGCCGGCGTGTTGCTTGCTGTTTATATGGCAAGATTTATACCTTCCATTACCGGAGCCCTTGAGTCCGGGACGGCTTATATGAGCGCAATACTTTCTCCACGACAAAATCAAAGCAACTTGACCGTTATCCCGCAAACGACACTTCCCTTCAGCAAAAATATCGGTGGAGCATTAGGGCAACCAGCCACAAGTACCGTACAAAAAACAACCCACACAATTACAAAGAAAACCTCTCCTGAAAAACATATTTCACACACTCGTAAACATACACGATGGTACGCCACCGGAAAGAAAACCACTTATCAAATATACCCCCGAGGAAAACAAAGTACGACAACCGCTCCGAAATATTATGGACTACCTGATTTGGCAACCACCATCACCGCGGTCGGCTATCTCACTGGCACTTCAACAAGCTCTTTTGTGGTAAGCAACACAATTCCAGCGCACACTCAAGTGGCGGTTAAGTTTAAAATAATGAACCAAGGAACAAATGTTTCCGGACCGTGGAATCTTGAGATACATATTCCGACGGAACTAAACTCAACTTACCCATCCAAAACAATCAAAAGTCTTTTGCCGGGGCAACCGGAAGATTTCATGGTGCACTTCACCAATGCAATAGCCGGGGCAAATAAAAAAATAATTGTCATCGCCGACCCGAAGAATAAAATCAAAGAATCAAACGAAAAAAATAATTCCGCTTCGGTAAGTATTACGGTTTTGGGAAATTAGTACGGCACATAAAGCGTGGCTCCGCCCCAACGCCAATGACGGAAAACAAAAAACCGCGCACCTGGAATCTCATATAACTTAACGCCTATATGAGAAACCAAGCCCAGGGAAACTGCTTCACAAAATAATCCATTTAAGAGCTTATCATATACAAAATTATTGTCAGGCTTTCCGTTTCTCGCCTCATTACACATCAATGGTTGCGTATTGCGCGTTGGTTTGTATGAAATTTTTACGCGATGGCACATCGGTTCCCATGAGAATATCAAAAATACGATCCGCACTTTGCGCATCCTCAATTGTAACTTGTTTTAGCACGCGCCGTGAAGCGTCCATAGTGGTTTCCCATAGCTCGGATGGATTCATTTCTCCAAGCCCTTTGTAACGCTGTACATTTACTTTTGCAGATTTACCTGTCGCGGCTCCTTTTTTATTTTTATCACCATCTTCATTTGCATTTTCACTTTCGGCGCCGGGGGTGTCTTCATCGGTGTTGGTATCTGAACCAACACCAACGTCATCGGGAGATACACTATCGTCCAATACAACGCCTAAGCTTTTTAGTATAGTATTTTTTTCTTCATCGGAATACGCATAGCTTACTTTCTTTCCTTTGCTGACCTTATATAGAGGCGGTTGTGCGATATATATAAAACCACCTTCAATAATCGGCTTAAAATAGCGATAGAAAAGTGTGAGCAACAGTGTGCGAATGTGTGCGCCATCCACATCTGCGTCGGTGGCGATGATAACTTTGTGATAACGCAATTTTGAAATATCAAATACATCTCCGATGGCAGTACCAAGTGCGACAACAAGTGCCCTGATTTCAACGGAAGCAAGCATGCGGTCAATACGTGCCCGCTCCACATTCAAGATTTTACCGCGAAGTGGCAAAATTGCCTGTGTTCTACGGTCGCGCCCCTGCTTGGATGAACCACCGGCTGAGTCCCCCTCAACGATAAACAGTTCCGCTTCATCGGGCGACTTCACTTGACAGTCGGCAAGCTTCCCCGGGAGCGTCATTCCCTCAAGAGCGCCTTTTCGTAACACAGAGTCTTTTGCAGCCTTTGCAGCTTTGCGTGCCTTAAGCGCAAGAAGTACTTTATTTATAATAGATTTCGCATCGTCCGGGTTCTCCTCAAGAAATGAAGTCAGCGCCGAGCCAAACACAGTATTAACCGCACTTTGCGCTTCTACCGACCCCAATTTTACTTTTGTCTGACCCTCAAACTGCACTTCCGGCAATTTAACGGAGATAACGGCGGTAATGCCCTCAAGCACATCATCACCTGTAAAGTTTTCATCTTTTTCTTTCAATAGGTTTGATGCGCGACCATAGGTGTTAAGAGAGCGCGTGAGAGCGGTCTTAAAACCGGTTACGTGTGTACCGCCTTCGCTGTTATATATGTTGTTTGCAAATGCCGTAATGCGCGATGAGATGTCATCTATATATTGAAGTGCGACTTCCACGATAACATTGTCGCGCTCTTTCTCAAGATAAAAGATATTTTTATGCACCGGCGTTTGGTGCCTATTATAAAACGCAATGAGTGCCCGCAGACCACCCTCAAAATAAAAGGTTATCGATGGAACATCAATATTTGTTTCTGACAAAAAGAGCGTGGTGTCTGCAAGAAAATCACCGGGCCCTTCGCGTGCATCTATTGCATGAATGCGAGTACTCTTAACCAAATAAGCTTGCTGGCGCAGATAAGTAACGATTTTTTCCCAATTCCACTCGATGCCTTCTTTGAAAATGGTGGCATCCGGCTTGAAAAAGACGATGGTGCCGTGTGTTTTCGTGGTGCCGATTTTCTTAACTTTCGCACGCGCTATACCCTCTTTATATTCTTGCATATGTATGCCACCATCTTGATGCACCACAACTTTTGTATATTCGGAAAGCGCATTGACAACCGAGGAACCGACACCATGCAAACCACCGGAAACTTTATACGCATTGTTATCAAATTTTCCGCCGGCATGAAGGGTGGTCATGATTGTTTCAAGCGCGGATACTTTTGTTTTGGGATGGATACCAACCGGAATACCATTGCCGTTGTCTGCGATGCGTACAAATCCATCTGGGAGGAGCGCGACTTCAATATGATTACACCTGCCCGCCATTGCCTCATCACGTGAGTTATCAAAAATTTCCCAAATCAGGTGATGCAGACCTTCCGGACCGGTTGTTCCGATATACATTCCCGGGCGCTTTCGCACCGGCTCAAGACCTTCAAGAACTTGAATGGAGGAGGCATCGTATACATCCGCGCCACCCTTGGCGGCGCGGTCCTCCACTCCTTTTTTGTCATCTTTAGTCATATTTTATACTTTCAGTATAGCACATCAGAGTGGTTATTTGTAGACTTGTTACACTATAAAAAAGGGAAACATGCTACAAAACAGGGCGCTCCGGGCCACATGGCCCGGAGCGCCCTGTTTTGTAGCATCTCTTGCTTTTCTGTAGATTGAATAATACACTATCGCACCGTATAACCATCCTCGCCATTGAGCGCGGTGGTTATATTTTCCATTTGAGTATTTATTAACTCATCAGTCAATGTACGATTCGGCGACTCAAACACCAAACGAAAAGCAAAAGAAACACGCCTGTCTTTAGTGAACGAATCAAATCGGTCAGCACGCACCAGAAGCTCTCCCGCGTGCAAGCGAATAATTTCCTCCACCGCATCGCTTGCCGTTCCTTCAGGCGTCCATACCGCTATGTCACGCAATGCAAACGGGTACGATGAATATGGTTTATACGTACCGACAATCTCGCATAGTTTTGGCGTGTACCCTTTGCCAATTGACGCCAGGATGTCAGGTGACAAAATATATTCAACAATTCCCCCGCTCTGCGACAGCGCCTTTGGAGAATGAAGAAGCTCATCAAGCTCCGGGACATCTTCGGAAAGTGAGAGCGCCATCTTTTCATCATTTTTTGTAAAAACTGAACCGATTTCAAAAAGCTTTATCGCGACACCAGGACCAAATACACGTGGTGCATATTGCTTCGCTTGTGTGAGAGCCGTTTCCATATTTTGCATAAGCGTCGTTCGCAACATCGGTTTTGTTTTATCAAATGGATTAGATAAAGCTATATCGCCTTTTTTTGCAAAAGTTTGAGTTGAAATTTCTGTAAATCCATGTTCAACAAGAAAATCTTTGATACACTGTACACCATAATATCTTTCATTGTTTGGTGGTGCTGATATTTTCGGAAGAGTTTCATCTGGGAGAATATCATACCCGGCAAGTCGTCCGACTTCTTCAATGAGATCTTCCGGAATGGTAATATCTGTGCGCTCAAACGGAGGAGTAATTGTAAACGTATCGCCATTCACTTCCGCCGGCAAACCGAGACGCTTAAATATATCGGAAACGGTATCATGCGAAAGAGTAACGCCCAGAACGTTACTTAGGTGAGAAAGAGACAGAGAAACAGCCCCGCCCGCCGCGCCCTCCGGGCGCGGCGGTGTCACCTCATACACATCCGTTACGCCGGCAACAACACCCCCCGCCACATTGGCGATAAGCGCGAGCACATCACGCATACCATACGCCGCGAGTTCGGATGATGGATTATTTTGAAAACGCAACGACGCATCAGTGATGAGGTTTAACTTCTGCGCTGTGCGACGCACGGACGCTCCGTCAAAACTCGCCGACTCAACCACAAGCGAAGTCGTCGCCTCGTCTATCTGCGCCACGCTCCCGCCTTTTATTCCGGCAATACCTATAGGGACATCCGCAACAGCGTCCGAGATGAGAAGTGTTTGTTCCGGGAGCTCATATTTTTCTCCCGTAAGCGTAGTGATATTTTCTCCCGGACGCGCACCTCGTATGCCGATTTTATACACACCATCTTTCTTTGATAGTTTGTCAGCATCAAACGCATGCAATGGCTGCCCGATATTGAGCATGACATAGTTGGTCGCATCCACCACATTATTAATGGAACGTTGCCCAACAGCCTCAAGCGCTTCCCTTAACCACGTGGGGGAAGGTCCAATCTTCACCCCCTTAACATGCGCACCAATGTAGCGAGAACATTTTTGCGTATCTTCAATGTCTACAGCAAGTACATCAAACTTTTCCCAAACCGGCAACTCTTCCCGAAGTGAATCGTGTGAACTTGGTATATCAAGAATCGCCGAAATTTCTTTTGCAATACCGCGATGACACAGGCAATCTGCCGCGCGATTTGGAAGCACATTTACATCAATCAAGTCACCCTCCCTCTCTTCTATTTCAAACGAATGGAAAGTGAGCGCGTCATCAATAACCTCCGCACTTGGCAATGGCGTTTCAAAAAAATTCTGTAACCATTTGTAAGATACCTTCATATAATTTTCTGTTCAAAACCATGTACAAAACGAACATCTCCGGAATGAAAAGGGCGTATGTCCGGAATGTGATATTTCACCATCACCAAACGCTCAATCCCGCCACCAAAAGCAAAGCCCCTGTACCGCGATGAATCAATTCCAACATTTCTCAATACATTTGGGTGCACCATACCGGCTCCGACAACTTCCAGCCAGTTTCCTTTTTCTCCACCACCCTCGGAAAACCATACATCCACCTCAACCGATGGTTCGGTAAATGGAAAATAACTTGGACGAAATCGTACGCGAGCATCGGGGCCGAGATATTCACGAAAGAAAGTGTTGAGTGTTCCCTTGAGGTGAGACATCGTAATATTCTCGCCGACCACCAATCCTTCATTTTGATAAAACTGCGCTTCGTGCGTAGCATCCGTGGCCTCATTTCTAAATACCTTGCCCGGAACAATAATGCGACATGGGGGCGATATGTTGTTTTTCATCTGCTTGGTCATGTAGCGAATTTGCACGGAAGAAGTCTGTGTGCGCAACACGCGCGGTGGATTTTCTTTTGTCCAAAACGTATCTTGCATATCACGCGCAGGATGATCGGCGGGAACGTTTAACGCATCAAAGTTGTGCCACTCATCCTCAAGCTCGGGCCCCGACGCAACGGTAAATCCCATACGCTCAAAAATCATCGCGATGTCGCGTATGGCTATTGTAATAGGGTGTAATTTTCCGACAGACATATTTATTTATATTAAATGACGCTATTGCTTTACTATACGCTATCTTGTAATTAATCTCAAAATTGCAAAGTGTGACGAGAGAAAGAAATCCCGCCACACGAAATCCCGCCCCGCTATTTAGGGAACCCCCTGCCACCCCGGCAGTGGATGGGGGACCCATCCACTGCCGGGGTGGGCTTTATATGAAAAACATCATATGTCTGTTATTATAAGTAACAATGTGGGGACCAAATACCATTGCATATATTTCATTTTTTATTGCACTGTATTTTGAGTCATTCCTATTGGTAACTTTTCTTTCCGAACCGGCGCGCAAGCGTCGGTTCGGCGCTCCACACACGGGCGCCATACCAAACGTGGCAATTATAGTTCCGTGTTGGAACGAAGAGCATACAATCGCCGGAACAACCGACTCACTCTTGGCATTGGAATATCCAAAAGAAAGTCTTTCTATAATTCTTGTGGATGATGGATCAACCGATAACACGGCAAACGTTATGGCGCGCTATGCCGGCAATCCGCGCGTTACAATACACACAAAAGAAAACGGTGGCAAACACACCGCACTAAACGCAGGCATAAAAATCGCACACAGTGCCGACCTCATCGGATGCTTGGATGCCGATTCATTCGTAGAACCGGACGCGCTCATGCTTGCCATTCCAACTTTTAACAGTCCGGAAGTAATGGCGACAACATCTGCCATGTCTATTCACATGCCAAAAGGATTCATACAACACATGCAGTATGCGGAATATATTTTCGGCATCACCATGCGCCACATCCTCTCATCATTAAACAGCCTCTATGTAACACCCGGTCCGTTTTCTTTGTATCGCATGGAAGTATTTAAAAAAATCGGATACTTCTCTCACGGCTATCAAACAGAAGACATGGAGATGGCGCTACGAATGCAAAAGGCACACATGATAATTGAAAACTCGCCACGAGTGCGCGTTTATACAAAAGCCCCCTCAACAATCACCGCGCTCATCAAACAGCGTATGCGGTGGACAAGTGGCTTCTTAAGAAACATGCTGTTTGAATACAGAGGACTGATTGGCAATCCGCGCTATGGAGTGCTTGGAATCGGTGTGTTGCCACTTTCTATCTTTTCAATTCTCACTATTGCGGGTCTGTTTCTATTTTCAATTTTCCAGCTCGCATCAAACATGGTACACATGTTCATCGTATCTCGAGGCATTCCGCTTTCCTATATATTGACCCCACACGCATTTGATTGGTTTTACTTCCCCATTACCACATTGTTACTCATAGGAATTGTTCTTATGTCCATGACAATTATTTTTATGATAATCGGAAAACAAATATCTCACACGAGAGGCAAATTAACAAAAGGCACCATGTCGTACCTTTTGCTGTATTGGATTATCTCGCCCATATGGCTTGTAAGAGCCGTTGCGGACACCATCACAAACACTCGTCATACATGGCGCTAAAAATTCTAATATGAATACTGTCATACGAAATGCCATTATCGCGCTTGGCATCACATTGCTTATCGTTGGTACGATTGTCTATACCGTACACTATATAAATCAGCAACGGCTTTCTGAAATCAACACAATGCAGACACAGCTCTCCACCGACACGCTCTCCTTGGAAACGCAATTCGCACTGCTTGAAAACGCTCCATGCCAAGATATTTCTTCCGACACGGTATTTTCTCACGGACTTTCCACACTTGGCGATAAACTTTCCTTTGCGGAGGGACGTCTCGGTAGCCAGGACCAGCAAGTGGTAGAGCTTAAAAAAGAATACGCACTTCTTGAAATACGTGATTATCTGCTCATGCAAAAATTATCGGCGACATGCCACATCACACCAATCACCGTGCTTTATTTCTATTCAAACACCGGCGATTGTTCTTCTTGCGACCAGGCGGGCTACGCACTTTCGTATCTGCGCAAGACATATCCGCGAATACGAGTATATTCATTTGATTACCACCTCAATCTCGGTGCGTTAAAGACACTCATAGAAGTGAAAAAGATAAAGCCAACTCTTCCGGCGTTTGTCATTCAGAAAAAACGCTTCTATGGCTTCACGTCACTTACACAGCTTGAGCAAGAATTTCCAAAAGACCTGTTTGCAAGTAGCACGGCAACATCCACCGCTACACGCGCGAAATAATATGTAGCGTGAGATCCTCGGGTAAGACCCCGCTCTAGCCACCGCTCCCCCGATATTTTGGACATTGGATGTCCAAAATATCGGGGGAGAGTGTATTTCTAAAAAAGCGAGTGGAATACTGCGAGACCGGTAACAATATGGTATTATCTCATTATGGTCGCGTGCAACATATTGCACGCGACGCAATGTATAAAAACAAGCCGGTGTAGCTCAGTTGGCTAGAGCAGCTGTTTTGTAAACAGCAGGTCGTCGGTTCAAGCCCGACCACCGGCTCCAGAAACCCCGCCCAAGCAATGGTACCATTGCTTGGGCGGGGTTTCTATTAACCCTAATCCTACGAAGAAAGTTCCGGAGGCTTTTTCTCCTTTTGCAATTTCTGTTTATAGCCGGAAATTGATTGTATAAACTGAGATTTGCTTGGCACGGACGGATGTCCCGATGGAGCATTGTACATGGAAAACTTTGTATGGAGTGTGTGCACAGAATTACTCAAACGTCGTTCAATAAAACGAACCACACGCAACGCCATGCGGACGACAACGTGTAGCCCATTCCCAAAAAGTGACCGAACCGTGTCTTTCAGAAAGGCCAAAATATCAACATGGCGACATACGTACACCCCCCTATCTATTTTTCTATCAAATGACGCGCGGGAGGACGCAAGGAAAAGTCTGCCCGTACGCTGTTCATACGATACCAAAGCTATAAATCCCGCGAATAAAACAATACTTGCAATCTCGGCAAGAAAATAGTACATGGTCTATCCACGCGCGCTGTAGCGCACGAAGTTTGTAACTTCAATTCGCTCACCGAATTTCTGTGTTGCCTCCTCAATAAGTGTACGAATTATCTTTTTGTCATCTTTTATGTATGTCTGGTCTAAAAGCGACTGGTCCTTAAAATAGGATTCCATTTTCCCCGCGAGAATCTTCTCGCGCATTTGTTCCGGCTTTCCTTCAACTTCTTTTTCAAAAACCGATAAAGCGGTACTCTTTACTTCCTCCGGAACCTCCTCAACACTTCGGTATGCAGGATTGAGCGCGGCAACCTGCATGGCAATCTCTCTAGCCAAAAAAATAAATTCTTCATTCTTTCCAACGAAATCGGTTTCGCACGAAAGGTGCACAAGCGCCCCTATGACATTGTCATGTATGTAGCTTGTTACGGTTCCGGCGCCAAGTTCTCTGCCGGCTTTCTTTTGGGCTATGGCTCCGGAACGTTTTCTCAAAAGCACCACAGCCTTTTCAATGTCGCCATCACATTCTTCCAGTGCCTTCTTGCACTGCATAATTGATATGCCGGTACGGTCACGCAACACTTTAACTGTTTTAATATCTATTTTACTCATATTAAATAATTATACGATATATAATAATAACACAATACCACCGGCTCAAGTGAAAATTGCGGGAAATTAAGAACGCGAACTCTCTTTCTCGTATGCACTTACCAATTCGGTGAGGATTATCTCAACGGTCGCGCGCGACGCATCATTCGCCACAATCGGATGAGTTGCATCCGCAAGATCGCAATCTGAGTTTTGAATACCAACAACCGGAATACCAAGACTGCGCGCCTCTCTCACCGCCAATTCTTCGTGACGAGTATCAACCACGACCAGTACATCTGGCAATTTTGAAAGTGTTGCCAAACCATCAAGCCGTCGTGTGAGGCGCTCTATTTCCCTACCGATAAATATACGCTCAAGTTTTGTATGTTTCTTTTCAAATTCATCCGATGTGCTGTCATCAATAAGCTTTGCAAGCAGGTCAATGCGCTTTTTTATTTCTGTAAAGTTTGTAAGCGTACCACCCAACCATCGCGTGGAAACATATGGTGCGCTAAGTCGCGTTGCCGATGTGCGAACAATATCCGCGACCTCTCTTTTCCCGCCAACAAAAAGAATCGTCTTCCCTTCTCGTGCAAATGTTCCCATGGCGGAAACCGCCTTATTGAGTTGCTTCTGCGTCTTAGTAAGATCAACAATATCCGTACGCTCCTTGCTACCAACAATATACTGGCGCATTGAAGGATGGCGCCTGCTCTTTGTTTGCGCGAAATGAGCACCCGCCTGAGTTAGGCGCTGCAAGATATCTTCCGTATTTTCTATATTTACCGTATCCATATTTGCAAGTATACCACGAGACAATTTTTTTTCAAATATTTATGATGGGTTTCGTAAACCCATCAAGGAATAAGGGGTCTGACCCCTTTGTTTTAAAAAAAATGTGGTGTAATTTTATTGTGCCTTGTGCAAAGCTTTCTCCTCTTCCTGTAACGCTTGTATAATCGGGTCAATATCTCCGGAGAGAATTTTGGGGAGATTGTGCCATGATTTTTTTAACCTGTGATCTGTGATACGGTCCTGTAAAAAATTGTACGTACGTATTTTTTCCGAACGGTCACCGGTTCCTATTTGCCCACGGCGCTTATCTGCATTTTTTTTATCATCCTGCTCAATAAGCAACTGCTCAAGTTTTGCGGTTAGTATTTGCATTGCCTTCTCACGATTGGCTTGCTGTGACCGTTCTGAAGATGAACGCGTATCAATTCCGGTTGGAGTATGAACAACACGCACTGCAGTTTCAACTTTGTTTACATTCTGACCACCTGCACCACCTGAACGAGAGAACTCCATCTCAATATCAGCGGGGTTAATTTGTATTTTCGGTTTTGAGCGAACGGGCATCGCGGCGATTGATGCGGTTGAAGTATGAATACGCCCGGACTTTTCCGTTTCCGGGATGCGTTGCACACGATGCACACCGGTTTCGTATTTAAGCGCCCGATATGCATCGGCGCCGACTATTTCAAGAGTAAGCTCATTGAGTGCGCGCACGCGCCATCCTTTTTTTTCTGCATATCTTTGATACATGTCACGCAGATCTTTCGCAAACAGCGTCGCCTCGTCACCACCAGCGGCGGAACGAAATTCAAGTATAATCGCTTTTGGCTGCTCCGCTTCTTCCTCTCCTTGTTTTGTTATGTGCTCAATTTCAGATAATACTTTTTGTTGCTCCTCTGAAAGAATGTCTATATCTTCTTGCGCGATAGATGCAAGCTCCGGCTCAAGCACGGCGGTGGCACGCGCCGACTCTTTCTGTTTTTCAAGACGTTCATACGTTTCGGCGAGAAATGCCGTTGCGTGATTTTTCTTCATTTCCGGTGAATATTCCATACTCGTTAACATAACACACTGCGTGCAATAGTGACGAAGAACGCACCCTGTCTTCGCATTATACCGAAGAGATTATTTACGTCGCGAGGCACGCTGTTTGAAGCGTTCAACTCTTCCTGTCTTATCAAGAATCCTGTCATTGCCGGTATAAAACGGATGCGACTGGCTTGAAATTTCAACAATAACCTTCGGATACTCCTTACCGGATACCGTCGCTGTTTCGGTGGAATCAATAGTTGACCCGATGATAAACTGTGTGTGTGAAGAGATGTCTTCAAACACCACCGCACGATATGCCTTCGGATGTATATCTTTTTTCATAATACGCATATCATACCAATTCGTACGGTTTTTAGCAACCATCCGCATCAAATCACCCAAGATAACATCTTGGGTGATTTTGGTTACGTACAGACAGTCAAATATCGGACACAAATATCGGACATCGGATGTCCGATATTTGAGGATGTCCGATATTTGACTGTCTGTACAGCATAAGCCGACTATCTAGAATTAAGAACCGTTCAGCTGATTGATTTCTTTCTGGAATTGGTCGGCATATCTCATCACACCGTCCCCATAAAAAGAGTACGCGGGGTTTCTTGCGTGTGTCCACCCGGCAAAATAACGTAGCGCGGCGAGCCGTTCAGCATAGCGCGTTCCGGCAGATGCACCATTGTCTGCCATGAGCATAGCAGTCGCCATAAAAGCATCCCTGTCATTCCACGGATTTGATGGGGTGTTCCCGCCGGTCAATTTTCGTACACGGTCCTTGCTTGCGACATATTTCCAAGGGCCTTTCCAGAAGTTGTTCCAAGAAAGTGAATGCTGTCTGTTTGAACAATCACCGGTATGCACATTTATAAATCCACCATAACACACCCACGTAGACGGAATAAATTGCCCCGGACCCATTGCACCGCCCCACCCATATGACGGACGCCTTGAAACCGGCATGACATTGGGGTCAAGCCCTAGAACTTTTGTGATGTATACAAACACCGGCTGGTCTCTGTTTGGGCTCATGTCTTTTTTCCAATTTCCCGTACCGAGATATTGACCAAGATCGGTTTCTTGTTTAAGTACTCCCAAAACAACCGCGGGGCGCACGCCGGTTGCCCTTTGCGCCTCTTGCGCATACATAAGCGCACGTCCAAACGGAATCGGAGCGGAACCGCGCAAAGTAAATAGTTCGGTGCGAATTTGTGCGGCGGTTTTCTTCTGAGAACTTATAAGAGCTTGATATGCGCCCTCCTTCCCTTTTGTTTTATTTAGAATTACTCTCTTTTGGTATTCGTTCCTCTGAATTTGTCGTTGCTCAAGAAGTTGAATTTGCTTCAATTGTTGCTTCTGCACAAGCTGATCTTGCAACACCTTCTTTTGGGCTTCCGTTTTAGTTCGCGTTGTATTGAGCGTGTTGAATGATTTTCCAAGTGCCCGCTTGATGGATGCAAACGCATCTAAATCTTCAAAAAAGGTGGACACATTTTCCGAAGAAAATGCAACATCAACCGCGGAGTACCCATCAAGCATTTGTGTCTGTCGCATGATTTGTGCGAGTGACTCTTGTTCTCTGGAAAGTTTATCGGTTAGGTCGCTAATGGTTTGCGTACGCGACGCTATGGTGCCGGAAAGTTGTTGTACCACGATTTCGGTGGCACGTACCTGCAATTTCGCGCGTCTTATTTCAGTGTCAAGAATATTAATTTCTCGCTGAAGAGTATTGTGTTGTGTGCGCAACGTATTAAGTGTCGATTGACTTGTATTTATTTGCGACTCAATGGAGGTGAGCTTGCTTTGAAGTTGCGCACGACGTGTATCCACTGCAGAAGCGACATTTTCCGCCTGCGCGGAAAATGTCGCCGGAATGGCAATACTTGTAAGAATGCCACACAAAAGAACAGCGGTAACGATACGTCTGTGCATTATTATTTGAGTGTATCAAATGTATACGAGCAAGTACATGTGATGTGTGTGGAATACCCCCTGCAAAAGCCCGTAAGGGCTTTTGCAGGGGGTATTTTGAAACCGTTTGTGCTACGAAGCGGACTCAGCGGATGCGTCCTCTTGCTTTCCCTTCTTTTCAACTTCAATATTTGCAATATCCGGCGCTTCAGTAGCTCCAGATGTGTCTTCTTCAACCTCTTGTGCAATAACAACCACTTCGTTCGGCTCAGTTATTAAAGTTACATGTGCGCCGAGCGAAATATCGCTTGCGTGCACACTGTCGCCTATGGCGACAACCTTGGAGATATCAATGGTAAGTTCATGCATCAGATGCGTAGCCTCAGCCTCCACCTCCACTTCGTGAAGTACCTTCACCAAATTTGCCCCGGCTTTCACCGCAGGTGATTCACCTACAAAAACAAGCGGAACAGCAACAATGACCTTTGCTCCCTTTTCAATGGCATAAAAATCAACGTGCCTTGGAATGCTGGTAACGGGGTCATGGTCAACGTCATGGATAAGTACGGAAAGTGGTTTCTCAAGACCGGTAAGCGACACGACAGATGACTCGCCGGCTTCTTTCAAGACTATTTCAAAATCCTTAAGTGAAATCGTAATTGGCACAGACTTCTGCTTTGGCCCATACACCACTGCCGGAATGTTGCCATCTTTGCGCAACGTCTTTGCGCGCTTGCCCAACTCGCTTCGTTTTTCTACCGCTAATGTATTCATATATATAAAATGTACTTCAAGAAACAAAAAAAAGCAAATTTACACTACCGCAAAGATAAGCCGGGCATTTATAAATACGTATTGTGTTGGATGTTAATTTCCAAGAGATGCCTCGGAAACGCGTTGCAAGCGAGAAATGAAAACGTCTTGCGCCTGTGAAAGATTTTCTTTCTTTCCTTGCCACGCTGAAAGCGCCTCACTTTGCAACGCACGGGCATAAGAAAAAGTGAGAGGCCACGGAGCGTTTTTTTCTTTTGCAAGACGGGCAATCGCGCGCAGGTTGTCAGTTGCTTGGTCCGGAGACTGCCCCCCGGAAAGAAACACTATCCCGGGAACGCTTGGCGGAACAGAAATAAGGAGCGCATCAAGTGTATTTTCAGCAACCTCCTCGGGCGTATCTGTTTTCCCACTTTCACTTCCGGAAAGCGCCATGGATGTCTTTACGATAAGCGCCGTCTTATCAACCGGCAAATCATCAATCGCCGTAAAGACTGTACGAAGTGTTTCAGTGAGAACTTCCTTTGCGCGAAGCATGCTGTGATTGCCTTCAAGCAATACTTCCGGCTCAAGAATTGGAACAAGTCCGGCAACTTGTGCATCGTGCGCGTATGAAGCGAGGCGTTTTGCATTCTCCAATATTGCGTGAGAAGTTGGAAGCGTATCACCATCAATGCGAATGACGGCACGCCACTTTGTAAACCGCGCGCCACTTTCGTAAAATGGAGTGAGGCGCTCAGAGAGTCCGATAAGCCCGCCCGTTACCAACTCGTCCGGACTATCATCAAATGGTTCAGTCCCTTGGTCTACCTTAATACCCGGGATAATCCCCTTTTCTGAAAGTAGTTTTGGAAACGGCACACCGTCGTCTGTTGATTGCCCGAGAGTCTCTTCAAAAAGGATAACTCCGGAAAGATATTTTTGTATATCCGGCGCCAAGAAAAATACTTCGCGATATTGTTTTCGCATCTCTTCATTTTGAGTAATTCCATGCTCGGCAAGGTGTTTGTTGGCAGTCTTCACACTTTCATCCGCGGCGAGCAATCCTTTGCCACGGGCAACGATATCACGGGCAGTTGTTTGTATGTCATTCATATATATACAGTATCACACAAGCAACGCGTGAGTTATCCACAGTAAAGGTAAGTGTGGGCGATGTGGTATTATTTATAATATGAAAAAACTTGATTTTATAGCCATTGGCGACATTGTTGTTGATAATTTTATTCGTCTTGAGGAAGCCGAGGTACACCACAACGTGAACACTGACGAGTGCACCATTTCCATGAGCTGGGGCGATAAAATTCCTTTTGAATCATCCACACCCATTGCGGCAGTTGGAAACAGCCCCAATGCCGCTGTCGCAGCCGCGCGCCTGGGTCTTTCAACCGGAATGATGACATGGATGGGAACCGATCGACTCGGCGATGATTGCATGGATGTGCTTACCTCAGAAAACATTGATACCGATTTGGTAAACCGTGGCGACAAAGTGCCAACAAATGCGCACTATGTACTGTGGTTTCGCGCTGAACGAACAATTTTGATTAAACACAATGAGTTCCCATATGGTTTCCCGGATTTCCCCGCACCGCGCACCATATATCTTTCCTCACTTGCACCAACAGCGGGAGTTATTCATGACGAGCTTGCGAAATGGCTCCCGGAACACCCGGAAACAAAACTTGTATTTCAGCCTGGCACATTTCAAATTGAGGTTGGGAAAGACACCATGGCGCCCATATATGCGAATACGGAAGTGGTTGCATGCAACAAGGAAGAAGCTGAGCGCATCCTTGAGCGAGGTCCCGATGATATTAAAAACTTATTACGCGACATGCGAGCACTTGGACCAAAGATAGCGCTCATCACAGACGGGCCAAATGGCGCCTATGTGTATAACGGCGAACGCATGATTAAAGTGCCAATGTATCCGGACCCGCGCCCACCTGTTGACCGTACCGGCGCCGGAGATGCTTTCACTTCAACATTTGCGATTGCACTTGCTCTTGGCAAACCCCTTGATGAAGCGATGCTGTGGGGGCCAATTAACTCAATGAATGTCGTGCAAGAAGTCGGTGCGCAAAAAGGACTGCTCACACGAGACGTACTTGAAGAACACTTGCGTAACGCCCCGGAAGAATTTAAAATTACGGAGCTGAGCTAATCAATACTAAAAATAACATACCGCAAAGCTGTTGCTTTGCGGTATGTTATTGACAGGATTAAATTTTAAAATAAGGCATCAAAAAACTTACCCGCTTCCTACATCCCGGGATAATCTACATGTAGATTATCCCGGGATGTAAAACTTTTTTGTTTATAATTTTCAAATACTTTAGCGCTTGGAAAATAAATCAAGGAAGGTAAATTATTTAAATCAAACCAGCGCCATTGTGTAATTTCATCCGGCTCCATGGCTATTGGTTCTCCGGAAAAAGAATCTGAGAATAAACCAATGGTGATGAAGTGTGCCGTTTCAATTATGTCTTGGTTGACACAGATTGCATCAACTTTATGGAGAGATATTCCGGTTTCTTCCAACACCTCCCTTTTCGCGCCTTCTTCAAATGTTTCTCCAAAATCCAACTTGCCACCGAGCATAGTCCACGTGCCTGCACCGTTTAACAAACTTGATGCTTTTCCCGGACCATCATGACGCTTGCCCAACAATAACTTGCCATCTCTTAGAATCATTATTCCGACTCCGGCGCCGACTTTTTCCTTTTTCTTTTCTATAATTTTTATTGGTCAAATAGATTTATTTCCCGACCAGTTTTCGTGCGACGTCCGTAATGTGCGGTACACCAAGTCCGTACTCATCCAAAAGTTCATCCGGAGCACCCGATTGTCCAAACCTATCTTGGATGCCAACGAGACGCATTGGTGTCGGATATTCTTTTGCCAGAAGTTCCGCAACAGCACTTCCAAAACCACCGTTTACTTGGTGCTCTTCAACCGTCACCACGCGCCCGGCACGCTTCGCCACGGAAATAATCGCCTCATCATCAAGCGGTTTTATGGTTGGTACGGACAACACGACGGAATTAATTCCCTGCGCTTCAAGTGCTGAGGCGCTAAGCAGTGCTCTGTGCGTGACGGAGCCCGTCGCCAAGATAGCGACTTTGGGAGTGTCACTATCCCAAAGAGTCAACGCCTTCCCTATTGTAAAAGGGGTTTCCGGTGTCGTAAAAACAGGTGTGGCGGAACGAGCAAAACGAAGATACACCGGAGTTGCCGTTTTTGCCGCGGCAACAACCGCCTTGTGCGCTTCAAGCGCGTCAGACGGATTGATAACCATCATATTTGGAAGCATCCGCATCATACCGATATCTTCCAGCATTTGATGTGTTGCTCCGTCAGGTCCGACCGACACCCCGGCGTGCATACCGCAAATTTTTACCGGCTGATTATTAAGCGCTATGGTCGTGCGAATTTGTTCATAATTACGCCCCGGATTAAATGCCGCATACGAAGCAGTGAAAGGTATTTTCCCAGCCGCCGCCATACCGCTTGCAAGCCCCGCCATATTTTGTTCCATAATTCCAGCCTCAATAAATCTCTTCGGAAACTCTTCTTTAAACCACTGTGCCCTCGTAGACTCTGTTAAGTCCGCGCACAACACCACCACACGCGAGTCATCTTTTCCGGCTTCCATCACACCGGTACCAAACCCATCACGAGTCGGCTTCATTTCGATGTCTTTTGAAAAGACTTTTTCACTTAGATGTGCATCGGGATAAATCATAATTTATGCGTATTCATGTGGCACACGCCCACCGGCGGTGCGTAATTCTTTTAAAAATCTTTTTGCTTCTTCTTTGTTCGGCGGTTTTCCGTGCCAGTGATAATCAAATTCAATCTCCGGAATTCCTTTCCCCGGAATGGTGTGTGCGATGATGAGTGTCGGTTTTTCATAAATCGCCTTTGCTTGCTGAGTGGCAGATATAAATTCCGGGATATCATTTCCATTCACTTCAATGACATGCCAATTAAATGCCTCATACTTTGCGCGCAATGATTCAAGCGGCATCACGTCTTCGGTCATGCCATCAATTTGAATATTGTTGCGGTCAATGATGGCGGTGATATTTGAGAGTGCATATTTGCCGGCAAATAAAACAGCCTCCCACACATTTCCTTCGTCTTGTTCGCCGTCGCCCATCATCACATATATGTGATTTTTTTTGTTGTCCATTCTAAACGCATATGCCATGCCAGCCGCCTGCGACAGCCCCTCGCCCAATGGACCGGAAGTCGTTTCAAGGCCCGGCAAACGAGAACGCTCCGGATGTCCCTGCAACCTGCTACCGAATTTTCGTAGCGTAAGACATTCCTTGACGGGAAAATATCCGGCATGCGCCATGGCTGCATAACGAACAGGGACGGTGTGCCCGTTTGAAAGAATAAGTATGTCACGCTCGTTCCAATCGGGCTCTTTTGGATTGTGCTTGAGAATATGAAAATAAAATGCGGAAAACATGTCCGCCATGCCAAGTGGTCCTGCTGTGTGCCCGCTCCCGGCTTCAACCAACATAGAAATGATTGTTTCGCGAATTTCTTCCGCGTGTTTTTCAAGTGTTGCTGTTTGAGCGTCAGTTAGTACCATACAATCAATACTACCACGCGCGCGATGCGCATATAAAAAAATTTGTGCATATCATATGCGCTCTGTGAGAAATAAATATATGAGCACACCGCACAAGGACGAGTGGGTTTTGGAAAAAACAGGGCACCCCGGGTCGAGTGACCCGGGGTGCCCTGTTTTTATACCGCACCCTCACCACATTGGTATATAAATCTCCAATTTTAATATCAATGTGGTATCATAATAAAATATGGGAGCTATCGTTCCGGCACTGCTTGTCAAAGACGCAAACGAACTTAAAGAAAAGCTCGCGAAAATTGATGGTGTTGTAACGGACATACAGATTGACGCCGTTGATGGCAAGTTTGCATCTCCGTCGTCATGGCCACACACTGAGGCATCTATTGGATTTACACAATGCGCGCGACAAGAAAAAATACTTCCGTGTTGTAATAAATTTCGTATCGAGTCTGACCTTATGGTTACCAATCTCACTAAATCAGCCATCGCATGGAGTGCAGTTGGTGCTTCACGCTTGGTGCTTCACGCTACGAATATGGCAGACATAGAATCAACACTCTCTAACTTGGAAAAACACTTCGGATATGAAAAAAACTCAACACCAAACGTTATATCAATAGGTGTGGCACTCACAGTTGAAGATAGTCTGGAATCTCTAGATCCAATCATCAACAGAATAAATTTCGTACAGTACATGGGGATTGATCATATTGGACTGCAAGGCGAACCGTTTGATGAGCGAGTACCGAACCTTGTGCGACTCTTGCGCTCACGCTATCCTGACATGCCAATACAAGTAGATGGTGGTGTGTCTCTTAAAACCGCCCCGGCACTGCTTATCGCCGGCGTACACAGACTTATAATCGGCTCCGCGATTTGGAAAGCGCGCGACGTCGCAGAGCGCATACATGAATTTGAAGACATGGTGCAACAGTACGGCATCTACGAATCCTAAATTATCGGACATCCGATGTCCGATAATTTAGTGTGTCATAATTTGTTGTTTATAAAATCAACTGTCCGACCCCCATATCGGACATCCGATGTCCGATATGGGGGTCGGACACTCAAGGGGGAACGGCAAGCAACTTGAAACCGGGCGAAGTGGCATTTGCCACTTCGCCCGGTTTATTCCGCTCGGTTCTATATTTTGATTTTAATACTTTGCAATGCGACGAACGTGACGGTCTTCGTTTGAAAATTGCGTCTCAAGAAAAAGAAGCGCCGCTTTTTTTGCAAGATCTTCGCTCACAAACCTCGCTCCAAACGATATAATATTCGCGTTATTGTGCAGACGAGCAAGACGCACGATATCAAGCTCATCCGTTGGCTCGGCGCCATTTTCATCAATGACGCCGGTTGCGTGCGCGCCGCCGTAGAAGACGGCGGCGCGCACGCCTTTTACTCGGTTCGCAGCCATCGCCTCCCCTTGCCCACTTCCTCCGATGATAACACCGAACACTCGCGCACCTTCGGCGCGCGAGTGTTGTTCTTGTGCACCCTCGCCATTCTCGCTCTCCTGCGCAACTTTTTGCGCACACGGCGTTATAAAATCCGGATAATCATCATCTGGAGAAAAATCATGCGCACCCATATCCTCCACCCCATAACCCTTTCCCCTTAAAAACTCTGCTAAAGAGTTTTTAAGGGCGAACCCAGCATGGTCACTTGCAAGATATACGAACACGTCTGCCGGAGGAACCTCCATAATTTTTATTCTATATTTCCCGAAGCGATAACATGCTGTACGAGTGATTCGGTATATCCAACTTCGTTATCATACCAAGCAAGCACCTTTACCAACTTCCCTCCCACAACCCTCGTCATTGAAAGGTCTGCGATAGAGGCGAACGGTTGTCCGACAATATCACTTGAAACCAGTGGCTCACGCGTAACCGAAAACAACCCCTTCCACTGCTCCATTTGCGACGCCTTTTCAAGGGCATCATTAATTTCTTCAACACTCGTTTCTGTTTTTGCAATGAAAGTAACGTCGGCAATGGATCCTGCGGCTACCGGCACGCGCAATGCGATACCGTCAAACTTCCCTACCAATTCCGGGTATGCTTTTGTCACTGCAATAGCAGCCCCTGTTGAAGTTGGAATAATATTTAGTGCCGCGGTGCGCCCTTTTCTGAAATCACTTCCATGCACCGGACCATCTACAACTGATTGCGTTGATGTGTACGAGTGCGTCGTGTTAAGTAGCGCCAACTCAATGCCGACCACTGTGTTTAGAATCGCAATGACAGGACTTGATGCGTTCGTTGTGCACGACCCATTGGAAGAAATCTTATTTTCCTTTAGTTTATCAATATTAACGCCCATGAGTATAGTCGCTCCACCCGCCGCACCTGTTTCTTCACCTTTGCCTGGAGCTGAAATGACCACGCGCCTTGCACCGGCAACAATATGCGCGTTTGCTTTTTCGTAATCGGTGAAAAATCCCGTTGACTCAACAACCACATCAATGGAAAGGTCTTTCCATGGCAATTGCGCAGGGTCTTTCTCGGAAAGAAATTGAATTTTTTTTCCATCAAGCACGAGAGCGCCATCTGCCACCTCAACTGAAAATGATGCCGGACCATACATGGAATCATGCGCCAATAAATATGCCAAGTTATCAATAGAGCCTAAATCATTGACTGCCACAATTTCAATTTCAGGGTGCCCCCATGAACGACGAACAAATGAACGACCGATACGACCAAGACCATTAATTGCTACGCGTGTTGTTTTCATAATAAAAAATTACTAAAAATAAAATGTTCAGGCGAGTACTGACGCTGTTCCATTAGTGTAGCACGCAAGCAATAGTTAGATATCCACAAACATTCAAATTGAAGTAGGCTTCAACTTAACTTACTGTGATGGAGTGGTGGAAGTTGTAGAGGCGATGGTTGTAGAGGCGATGATGGTGGGTGTTGCAATTATCGGACATCCGATGTCCGATAATAAAGTGTGTCATAATTTGTTACTCATATCTAGTACCAGCTTATTAGCAATATCTGATTATCAAAAAATATAGTTTATAAAATCAACTGCTCAACATAACACATATCGGACATCGGATGTCCGATATGTGTTAAAGCGTGTTATAATCTGGATTACATTACAAATAACGTAAACTTAATAGATATGGAAATTTATCATGTGCTAAACCGCGGGGTGGATAAACGTAACATAACACTTGATGACGCAGACCGCATGCGTTTTCTACATGACCTGTTTATATTCAATGATCAACATCACGTACTTCACTACAATCTTTCAAAACGACACAAAATAAATTCCTCGCGAAAATTACTGGTGCATATTTACGCGTTCTGCCTCATGCCAAACCACTATCACCTGCTCATTTCGCCTGTTGTAGAAAATGGCGTATCTCTTTTCATGAAAAAATTAAGCATGGGCTACACAAAATATTTTAACGAACGCCATATTCGTTCCGGCGCGCTATGGCAAGGTAAACATAAAAAAGTGCTAATAGAAAATGACGCTCATTTTATGTACATACCTTATTATATACATCTTAATGCACTTGATATGGCATACCCGCAGTGGCGACAAGGCAACGTGAGAAACCCCTCAAAAGCACTTGAGTATCTTAATAAATATCGTTGGAGTAGCCATCAGGATTATAATGGAATAAAGAATTTCCCATCCATAACACAACGTGAATTTCTATCCCCACTACTTGGCGCACAAAAAGAATATGAAGATGGAATTATGAATATTATTACAAATCCTGATCTTGCCGAACAAAGTCACGAGCTAGAATAAAAGAACAAAAACATCGGACATCGGATGTCCGATAATTACTGTGATGGTGTGGTGGAAGTTGTAGAGGCGGTGGTTGTAGAGGCGATGATGGTGGGTGTGACAGAAGATACCGGAGGCGTGGAAGATGCTTGTGCATTTGTGCTTGTGCTTATAGTTGTGCTTGATATGTTTGTACCGCCTGTTGAACTTTGCGATGACAGCGAACTCGCGACAACTGTTACAGTGCGAGTAGCGCTTCCTTTATTGCCCGCAGCATCGGTTGCCGAGTAAATCAGCAGATAGGTTCCCGACACAGCAGTGTTTACACTTCCCGTTTCAGTAATCTTTGCAGTGAGATTTCCGTCAACAGCATCAGTAGCTGTTGCTCCCGGATCTGTAAAGGTCCCTCCGGCTGTTACTTTCATCTCTGCTGCTCCTTTAAGAGTTACCACCGGGGCAATGGTATCTTTGGGTGGTATCTTTACAGGGGGTGTGGTTGAGGCGGTAACGTTTGTGGTGCTTGCGGTAGATTGCGCGGAACATGCACCTTGTTTTGTTACGGTCTTGCCATTTGCAATACTCAAACAATAAGGCTTTTTTGTTACAGTATCATACAAAGTGATACCGGTCGGGTGTGTCGGCGCGCCAACCGTCACACTTGATGCCGTCAAATTACCAACAAAAGCTGTCGTCGCGCGGAATGTTCCAACTGCAAGTTTTGCGATATTCATAATTCCGTTTGCAAATGATGAACCAAATGAGTGCAAAAGAGCAACAAGATGAGATGACCCAACAGATGAGGTGGCTGTTACGTTTGCTACCTGTGGCAACGAAATCGCAGGCACAACCCCCGGATTGATAAATGCCATAATGGTACTGCTTGCGGTTGTGCTCGCAAGAGCGCCTGTATACGCCTGCAACGCCTGCCCGAAGTATGCTCCATAACCAATGAGCTTCACCGCAACGCCCGGTGTCGTTGAGGAGACCGTCAAGCGGTCGCCAATGGCGATATCGCCATTGGCGACCGACACCTTCACCGGCACACGTCCGGAAAGCGCCACGGGCACAAACTTTTCATGCTTATGGACTACAGATGCTCCTCCCAACAACACACCTGGAGCGGTAGAAACCACGCCGATGAACGATACATCGGAAGAGGTAGCTGCCGTAACGGAAAGCGCATGCGCGCTATCCAGGGTAATGACACTCCCCGCAGAAAGTAACATATCATAAGTGCGATATTTCTCAGCAATATCATAATTTCCGGTATTTGCAGTAGTATAATAGATATTCCCCGGTGTCGTTCCGCACGCAAGTGTCGCTCCGGCACCCACAGAGAAACAGCCAGAACCAACGACCGTAAGTGTACTGACCGGTGTTGAAGTACCAATGCCAATATTACCATTTCCACCAAAAGCGATCAGTTTAGTCCTGTCCGCGTTCTCCAGGAAGAGCGTTTGCGGAACAAAACTTTCCGGTGCCTCTGTAAATCTGAAATCATTTTTAAAGATAAGGTCACCCACATATGAATTAGTAGCTCTAAGTGTACCGATAACATGCAAGTTGTTTTGTATGGTTGAAGTACCGGTTCCACCGATGTACATGAGCCCGGCAACACCAAGAGCTGCCACTGGAGACGTCGTCCCGATTCCCACACTCACTGCATAAGAACCGGTACCACCTAGAACCAAAGAATTTGAGGCACCGACGATAGCATTGGCGCCGATTGCTGTGGCGTTTGTGAGCGTACCAACAGAGGCATCGGCGCCCGCGCCAAGAAAGAGATTATTTATTCCGGTTGTATTTGTGAGCCCCGCAAGAGCCCCAAGTGCGGTGGAAGAAGCGGCTGTGCTGTTAAGGAGAGCAGAATAACCGATTGCCGTTGACGAGCTTGTAGTGTCGTTAGAAGATAGAGCCAGATAACCACTTGCAGTGTTGCCGGAGCCAGAGCCATTTAACGAAAGAGCCCTCACTCCATTAGCAGTGTTGTAGTTGCCGGAGGTGTTGTTTATGAGAGCAAAATAACCGCTTGCAGTATTTTGAGAACCGGTGGTGTTATACGTGAGGGTACCAGCTCCACTTGCGACATTTTCATAACCGGTGGTGTTGTAGTAGAGAGCGCTATGGCCATTGGCGACATTACCGCTACCGGTGGTATTGGAATATAGGGCTTGATAACCATTTGCGATATTTTCATAGCCCGTGGTGTTTGAGTAAAGAGCCTGGTAACCGCTTGCGACATTGCCCCATCCCGTCATCGTCAGGTTCCCTGCTCCACCAAAGAAGTAGTTGTCTAGTGTTGTGGAGGCGATGATGACACTAGCGCCGTTATATTTGTACGCAGAGGTGGAAGAGATGTTTATATCACCCATAATGTCTAGCTTGTATGCAGGCGACGTGGTGCCGATGCCGACGTTGCCTTTTAATACTGTTGTCAAAACCGAATCGTTTCCTAGCACAACAGAGTTGGAGCCGACGCCTGTGGCATTGTATCCGAGCACTGTTTCGTTTGTATCACCGTTGGCAAGGGCTTTTGTGTTGTACCCCAGGAATGCATTATCTGAGCCGGTCTCATTTGCGGTTGTTCCGTCGGCGATGTAGCGACCTGCGTTGTATCCCATAAAGGCGTTTTGGTAGCCGGTGGTGTTGTTGAGACCTGCACTGATTCCAGTAAAGGAGTTGTTGTATCCGGTAGAGTTGGAATAACCCGCGTTGGTTCCAACAAAAGAGTTGCTGTATCCGGTGGTGTTGTAACGGCCGGCATTCATTCCCATAAAGGCGTTGTTGGAGCCAGTGGTGTTGTAGTAGCCTGCGGTTGTTCCCACAAAAGAGTTGCTGGAGCCGGTGGTGTTGTAGTAGCCCGCTTGATAGCCAACCGCTGCGTTGTCGTTTGATGATGTCGCCGTGTAGAGTGCCTGGTAACCACTTGCAACGTTGGAGTTGCCGGTGGTGTTGTTTTGTCCTGCGCCGGACCCCATAAAGGAGTTGCTGTAGCCGGTGGTGTTGTAGAGGCCGGCGGCTTGTCCCACAAAGGCGTTGTTGTTGCCGGTGGTGTTGGAG
>CAZFHH010000007.1:0-46084 GCA_964518755.1 uncultured Candidatus Saccharibacteria bacterium | reverse complement strand
TTGTTGGTGCGCCGGGAAGGATTCGAACCTTCGTAGACCGAAGTCGATTGGTTTACAGCCAATTGCAATTGACCACTCTGCCACCGACGCAATACTGCCAAGTATATATTATGTTGCCGTTATTTCAAAATGAGCAACCGTACCTCATGTTTTCCTTTTTGCAAGAGCGCCATATTATCGGTAAAGTCCGCTATGGTAATCTGCTGTTTCTCATCATCAGTCTGCGTACCGTTTACATAAATACCTTTGGAGCTAATGAGCCTGCGTGCATCACCCTTTGATGTTGCGAGATCGCTTTTAATGAGAGCGTCAGTAAGCGAATATCCTCTAACAACATCTTTTTTGGGCAGAATGACTGAAAATGCGTCGTTGCGCAACACATCGCGCTCAGCTTTTGAAAGTTGTCCAAGGGGGCGTTTGCCAAAGAGCGCGTCGGTCGCCGCCGCGCTTCGCGCGGCGGCGACCTTCCCGTGTACTATTTCAGTCACCGCCTTTGCCATCACCTTTTGCGCACCTCGCTCGCTGGACTTCGTTTTGTGCTCACGAAGCGTCGCTTCAATCTCCGCAATAGAAAGAAATGTAAAATACTTAAAATAAATTTCCAGATTATCATCCGGTAATTGCATCCAAAATTGATAAAAAGAAAGCGGCGAAGTTTTTCGCGAATCAAGCCAAATGGCATTACCTTCGGTTTTGCCAAATTTTTTTCCGGTGGCATCCGTTACCAACGGAATGGTAAACGCAAATACCTGCTTGTTATCTTTTTTTCGCAAAAGCTCAACGCCGGAAAGTATATTCGTCCACTGGTCGGCTCCACCTATTTGCAAATCACATCCATATTTCTTGTTAAGAAAAACGTAATCATACCCTTGCAAAAGTGCGTAGGTAAACTCAGTGTATGAAATGCTTTCATTCGGAGTCTCCAAACGCCTACGAATAATATCGCGCTTTATAAGCTCATTTACCGTAAAGTACTTCCCCGTATCGCGAAGGAAATCAATAAGCCCAACCCGCAAAAGCCAGTCTGCGTTATTAACGATGTGAAATGGCACAGAACCCAATAGGGTCTTTAGTTGTTTTTTATATAATTTTACACGTTTCGGAATATTGTCCCCGGTAATGAGCGGTCTCTCACCTTTCTCTCGCGGATCACCAATCAGTCCGGTGGCACCACCAACCAAAAAAACAAGTTTGTGTCCGGCATTCCCAAGACGCTTCATAAGTAAAATCGGCACAAGATTTCCCAATTGCATTGAGTCGGCGGTGGGATCAATACCCATATACACCACACGCTTATGTTCAAATATCTTTTTTAGAGGAGCTGAAGAATCAGCAACCAGTCCTCGTTCTGAAAGTTCTTTTTCAATATCCATACTCTAAAGTATAGCAAAAAAGTGTTATCGTACCAAAAAGAAAAGTCCCACCGCAGGAGCAGTGAACCACCAGAAGAAATATGTCTTTGCGGCAAAAATGGCATCAGTAGCGTGTGTAAATGTGTATACGCTACGCACCGGGAAAACGTGGTATGCAAATGCCAACAAAAATCCGGTGATGCACAAAGAAAGTATGACGATGCCAAACGTGCTAATCAAAAAAGAATCGGACATAACCACACGGTTTAATATGCTATATGATATAAATACGAATACGGCGAATAAAATGATATCGGCGACAAGCGTTACAACCGCAGACGAGGTCGGAATGAACGACATAAAAGGGAAAACCATGTAAAACGCGTACCCGACATACAAAGAGAGTATGAGCGCGATGAAGCGACCACGTCCCTGATAGTACGCAAGGGCAAAGACAATCGCGAATAAAATGAGAGCGATGAAGAAGTCACTTGTAAATGACATCAGCCAAGAAAGGGCGTGCGTTGCAAATGCCTGTGTTTGTATTATTGTATTGTGCATAAAATACTACTTAATAGTATAACATCAAAGCCCTTCTTCTTTCAGCTCCGCAATTGCCTTTTTTGCACGTGAAGAGATTTTCTTCGGCAATGCAATGGTGACGCGTATGAGCAAATCCCCTTGAGCACCCTGCATATGTATACCTTTTCCGCGCACACGCAATGTTTCTTCCGCATTTGAGAGTTGCGGTATTTTTATCTCAAGTACTTTATCATCAACAAGTGTAACCGGGACGGTACTTCCCAAAAGAGCATCGGTTATTTTTATCGGCATATCCATCACAATATTCATTCCCTCTTTTCTGAAAATAGGATGCGGTTTAACGTGTACTTTTACATACAAATCTCCGGATGCTCCGTTTTTTATCGCCTCCCCTTGCCCGGGCAAGCGAATCATCTCGCCATTATCAATACCGACCGGCACCGACACGCTTATCTCCTCTTCGCGACGCATCACTCCGTGCCCGCTACACACATTGCATCGCTCAGTTGGAATTTTCCCGGCACCTTCACATTCGCTACATACGCGCACTGATGAAAACGCTCCGAAAACCGAATTTCGTGTTTCGTGCACGCGACCTGACCCGCCACACACCGAGCAGTTTTTCATCTTTGTTCCTTTTTTTGCACCAGATCCTCCACACGCTTCACACTTGCTTACTTTTGCAATCAGCATGGAGCGCTTAACACCCATTACCGATTCCCTAAAAGATATCTCAAGATCAATTGAGATATCGCGACCACGCGCCACTTGTTGCCCGCCACCTCCTCCGGTAAAGATATCACCAAAACCGCTAAATCCGCTGAACATATCTGAGAAATCAAACTCTCCAAATGGCGACCCCTGTCCTTGCGCTCCAGAGAATTGGTTTGGGTCAGACCCGCCGGCGGAGGCGGCGCCTCCGCCGGCGAACGTCCTCCCGTATGAATCGTACTCTCTGCGCTTCCTTTCATTTGAAAGAATTGAATACGCTTCGGTCACTTCCTTGAATTTGTTCTCATCGCCGCCCTTATCCGGATGATGTTTTTGCGCCAATTTACGAAACGCTTTTTTAATATCGTCTTTAGTCGCCTTTCGGTCAACGCCAAGTATCGCGTAATAATCTTTTGTCATGTTTGTTTTAAGTTATGCACCCACTCAAACGTAATTCAAAATTAAAGAAATAATAATTTCTTTAATTGGCTACGCTTTCTCTTTTCCCTCCGTATCTGTTGCTCCGCCATCTTTATTCTCATCGCTTGCGCTTCCGGCGACATCATCTTTTCCCCCTTGCTTATCATCAACTGTTTGTGATTCTACATCTGTAGTTTTTTCCTGTCCCTGTGTTTTATCACCTTCATCTTTTGTTTCTTTCGCTACTTTTGCCATTGCCTCACCAACCTTTGACAAAGAGCTTGAGAGTGTATCAGCGGTCTTTGTTATTGCTTCAACATCCTCATTCGCCACTTCTTTTTTAAGAGCTTCTATATTTTCTTGCACTTCCTTTTTTACATCTTCAGGCACTTTGTCGCCTGCATCTTTGAGAGATTTCTCTGCTGTGTAGACCATTTGATCCGCAACATTGCGAACCTCAACCAGCTTCTTTCGTTTCTCATCTTCTTGTGCGTGTTCTTCCGCATCTTTTTTCATTTTCTCAATGTCTGCATCTGAAAGCCCTGTTGAACCTTCAATACGAATTGATTGTTCTTTTCCGGTTGTTTTTTCCAGTGCTTTTACTGTCAAAATCCCGTTTGCATCAACATCAAAAGTAACTTCAATTTGAGCCATACCTCGGGGCGCTGGCGGGATACCGTCTAACATAAATCGCCCGAGGGATTTATTGTCCGCTGCCATTGCTCGCTCGCCTTGCGTTACATGAATGTCAACAGATGTCTGATTGTCCGCGTAAGTGGAGAATATCTGCGCGCGGGAAGTCGGCACCGCAGTGTTGCGCTCAATCAATTTCGTTGCAACCCCTCCTGCCGTCTCAATTGAAAGAGAAAGCGGAATGACATCAACAAGCAATATATCTTTCACGTCTCCCTGCAACACACCGGCTTGTATCGCCGCTCCGATTGCTACCACTTCATCGGGATTAACTCCCATATGTGGCTCTTTATTAAATAACTCTTTCACCACTTGGCGAATCTTTGGCATACGAGTTTGACCGCCAACCAAAACCATCTCGTTTATATCGGAAACTGTCATCTCCGCCGACTCAAGTGCTCGTTTTGTTATTTCAATGGAACGCGTGATATACTCTTCGGCAAGTGATTCAAGCGTAGTGCGTGTTAATTTCATAAGCAGATGCTGTGGTGTGCCTTCCGCGTTTACCGTTACAAAAGGAATATTTATTTCTGTTTCCGTTGCGGTTGAGAGTTCTTGTTTCGCTTTTTCCGCGGCTTCATCAAGACGCTGTAGTGCAAGCGGGTCTTTCGTAACATCAATTCCGCTTTCCTTTTTGAACTCATCAGCAATATGGCGCACGATTTTTTGGTCAATATCGCGACCGCCCATGTGACTGTCACCGTCGGTTGCTTTTACTTCAATGACATCATCACCGACCTCAAGTATGGAAACATCAAATGTTCCACCGCCAAAGTCAAACACCACAATCTTTTCATCTTTCTTTTTATTAAATCCATACGCAAGCGCTGCGGCGGTCGGCTCGTTAATGATGCGCTTCACTTCCAGTCCGGCAATTTTCCCCGCGGCCTTTGTGGCGTTACGTTGCGCATCGTCAAAATATGCAGGCACGGTTATAACAGCCTCGGTTATTTTTTCTCCAAGCTTTGCTTCAGCGTCAGTTTTGAGCTTTGTAAGCAACATCGCGGAAATTTCTTCCGGGCGATATTCTTTATCCCCAAGCGTAATCAATATGCCATCATCCGGACCCTCTTTAATATCAAATGGCACCACTTCATTATCGTGTTTAACCGCCTCATCGGAAAAACGATGCCCCATAAATCGTTTTATTCCATAAATGGTATTTTTTGGATTGGTAACCGCTTGGCGTTTTGCAAGCGCACCGACCAATCGCTCACCATTTTTTGCAATTGCAATAATAGAAGGCGTCGTACGTGCACCTTCCGCGTTCTCCAAAATATGTGGCTCACCACCTTCCATTACCGCTACCGCGGAGTTTGTTGTTCCCAAATCAATACCAAGTATTTTAGTCATAGATAAAAATATTTATTGATAATAATGCAACCAAAACCTTATTGTTAAATTCGGGTTTAACACCCATTTATATGCACACTCGTTACAACTATTTTTTTAGTATATATCAGGTCAAATCTCTTTTCAAGAGACGCACCTTAAATTACCTAGAGGCATCCATATCTTTCGTCGCTGCCCGGGATTGAAAGCGAGGCTTTCAATCCCGGGCTCAATATCGGACATCGGATGTCCGATATGTCCGATATTCACAATTGTCCCTACACGGTTTTCTTTATCCGCCTACTTACAATACGCAACACTTACTTTTGTCGGCTGTATGACAGTGTCGTGCAATTTCCACCCCGGCTCAAGCACTCTTGAAACAGTGTTGTCTTTTGAGGAATCTTCCGTTACCTCTCTGCTGAGTGCCTCGTGAAGCACCGGATCAAACACATCGCCAATGTGTGTCGGTATTTGAGTAACACCAATCGTCGCAAATGCGGACGCAAGTTGTTTGGCTATGGCATCAAAACCATCAGGTAATCCGCCCTGCACACCCTGCGCCCTGTTTAATGACTCAAGTGCCGGCAATAATGCCTTGACTGATTTTTGTACGCCGATATCTTTTGCGTTTCCCACGTCTTTCTCAAAACGACGCATTGCATTTACGTAATCCGCTTTCGTACGTTGCCATCCATCAAGATATTCTTGTTTTTCTTTTCTGCAACGCTCAAGCTCTTTTTGCGTCTTTTTTAACTTAGTATTTTCTCGCCCATCATCATCGGAAACTATTTCAACATCATCCACCTCATCGGAAATAATCATATCCTCCTCGTTTGATTTTTTTGCATCTTCAACGTTCGGGAAAATTTCTTCTTGTATTTCTTCCGATGGCTCAGATACTTTTTCGTTTTCTTTATGTTGTTTTTTTGTCATACGTTGCTGATTATGTATCCGGCACAAAAGGAGATATCTCCTTTTGTGCCGGATAATATACTTATCGCTTACGCCACTGAGGTGCCTTCCGCGCCTTCTTCAATCCAGGCTTTTTGCGTTCCTTGGCTCTTGGGTCACGAGTCAAATATCCGGCCTTCTTCAAAGTCGGACGCAATTGCGCAGATGCTTTTTCAAGAGCTCGAGCAATGCCATGTCGCACCGCATCAGCTTGTGCGGAAAGACCGCCACCAGATACGCGTGCGGTGATTGAATAATTTTCAGTATCCACAATACGCAATGATTCATGTGCGGTTCGTTCACGGTCATCAGTTTTAAGAAAATCACGCGAAGGCATGTCATTTATGATGATACTCATCTTTGATGATGGAACCATTCTGATGCGCGCAACAGCGGTTTTTCGGCGACCTACGGCGGTAATGTACTTTGTATCACTCATAGTAATTAATCGGTTATGATAAGATTTTTCATTCGTTCCTTTCGCAATTTGTTGTGCGGTATCATTCCGTACACCGCGCGACGAAGCACCTCGCCTATGCCTTTCTTTTCAATCAAAGACTTCATCGTCGTAGTACGCAATCCACCCGGATAGCCGGTATAGTGAGTGTATGTTTTTTCCATACGACGCTCCAAGATAAGAAGTTTTTTTGCGTTTGCAACGGTAACCTGCACTGGCAATATTCTATATTTCACAAACTCAGGTGAGTTCTTGCCGATGAGAACAGATGCCACTTCACTTGCAACTCGTCCAAGAGTGCGCCCGGTTGCATCAATGCTATATTTTTTCATTTCGTTTTTCTTTTCCATATTTTATTTATACAAATGCAATATATGCTGTCTTACGCCCATCTGTTGATACCTTACTGCGCTTTACAATACGAACATACCCACCAGCGCGATCTTCATATCGCCCCGCGATGACGGCGAAAAGCTTTTTGACACTTTCCTCATCGCCGCCCAAGTGTGCCGTTGCAAGCCGGCGACTCGCCACGGTTCCTTTTTTCCCGTATGTTACCAACCGCTCAATGAATGGGCGCAATTCTTTCGCTTTCGCTTCCGTTGTGGAAATTCGCTCATGAATTATAAGCGAGCGCGCCAATGAACGAAGCAGTGCTACGCGCTGATTTGTTGGTCGCCCAAATGATCTGATTTTATTGTGATGATGCATGATAGTTGAATATAATGATACTTTACATTATTTTGAACATAATTTCCACTATTCTCCTTTTAAAGAGAGATGCATCTTTTTTAATGCGTCTTCTATTTCGTCCACAGCCTTGCCACCAATGCCATCTATTTCTTTGAGTGATGAGGATGTTTTTCTTACAAGCCCGGCTACGGAAACCACTCTTGCCTCCGCAAGCACAGATACGATTCGTGTTGACAATTTCAACTCTTCAATTTTCATCTTTGCAAAATCTTTTTCATTAGACGCATCTTTGACACCCCCGGTTTCTTTTTTCGCACGCAAAGACTCTTTTGTTGCAGTGTCTTCGGTGGCGTCAATACTAACGCTCTGCTGTTCCTGCGGTTCCTGAAAACCAATTATCGCTCGTAGCTGATTTACCATTATCTCAATTGAATGCTCAAGCGCTTCGCGAGGGGCTATGGTTCCATTTGTCTCAATAAAGATACGCAGGCGATTAAAATCCGTACGGTCACCCACGCGCATGTTTTCAACTTCATAATTGATACGGCGTACCGGTGTAAATGTTGTATCAAGCGCAATGATTCCAGTATTAACTCTTTCTTTGGTGATGCTGTCGCGCGGAACGTACCCTAGCCCACGCTCAATAACAGCTTCAAATTCCAATGACCCATTATTCGCCAAATCGGCAATATGTTGATCGGGATTTGCAATCTCAACCTGAGAAGGCAATGAAAAATCAGCGGCGGTAACCTTAGCCGGACCCTTAACGGACAGCGTTATTGTTTGCTGATCGTCTCCATGAAGTGTGAAGTGAACTCTTTTCAGTTTCAAAATCATCTCCATGACTGTTTCGCGCATTCCGTCTATTGTTGCAAATTCGTGCGGAACGCCTTCTATTTTCAGCCCTGTGATAGCGGCGCCCGGAAGAGATGAAAGAATAATGCGACGCAAAGAATTCCCCAGTGTGTGACCATACCCGGGATAAAGTGTGTCTATTTCATAAGTGCCCTGATTTCCCTCTTCAGAAACAATTCGTGGTTTTGACGGGAGTGTAATGTGATATTCCATAACGCAATCAATATTATCGTGAATAAAATGACAGTACGGCACCCAAATCTCCTGCCGGATCGGCTGAATCAACTGTCGGTGATTCTTTTACCCCGCCCTCCATTTTTTTTGGGTCCCAGGAAAGCCAAGATGGCAACGGAGATTCGTTGAACGTATCGGCAAAATTAGCAAACAGCACCCTGGACTTACTTCCGTCCCGAACCGCAATAATATCTGTAATGTGTACATGCCGTGAAGGAATCATGGTGCGACGTCCGTTTATCGTCAGGTGACCATGAGCAACCATTTGCCGTGCGGCACGGCGAGTTGGCGCAAGCCCAAGACGATATGCAACATTATCCAAGCGCAATTCAAGCAACCGATGCAGTGCGGCGACCGCACCGGTACCGTGTGTCTGCGATGCCGCATGTACATAATTGGAAAATTGCCGTTCGGTTATACCATACGTAACGCGCACCTTCTGCTTTTCCAAAAGCTGTTTTCCATAATCACTGAGACGGCGTCCGCGACGCTTATTTTTGGCAGTGCGCTCTTGCGCAATGGCAAATTTTTGTGTCTGCGTTTTTTCAAACACACCGGCACCCAAACGTTTGGCAATTTTATATCGTGGTCCTGTTTTCATAATAATTTTAATATGTTATACGCGTCGCGGTTTTGGCGGGCGTGGACCGTTATGCGGTACCGGTGTGACGTCTTTTATGCTGGAAATCTGTATTCCCTTCCCGGCAAACCCGCGCAACGTTGATTCCCTTCCCGGACCAACACCACGGATAATCACGTCAGCTTCTTTGACGCCAATGGCAAGAGCTCTTTCGCCAAGCAACTCGCCAACTTTTGCGGCGGCATATGGTGTGGATTTTCGCGCGCCGGAAAACCCAAGTGCGCCGGCGGAAGAAAAGATAACCGCATCTCCTTTTTTATCTGTGAGTACAGCTTTGGTATTATTGAATGTCGCTTCAACATGCAAGACTCCGTGCGTAATTTTGCGCTTAATTGCACGCGAAAGCGCACGGTCCTTGCGTCCCTTGTCAAGCCCTCTTCCTGATTTTTTAATAATTCTTTTCTTCCCCATAGTATGTTATATGTTGTAACTTTTGATAAAATGATTTTTATAAATAAAGTAAAATAGAAAACCGTGCTGGCTTTAGGTCTTCTCAAGACTGCGCCTCCCGGAGCCCATCGTTTTTCTTAGGTTTCCGCGTACGGTTCTTGAATTCGTCTTTGTGCGTCCACCGCGCACGGGGAGATGTCGCTCGTGCCTGATACCGCGTATACAACGGATATCTTTCAAACGACGAATGCTCTGGCCTGTCTGCCTGCGCAATTCTCCCTCAATCGTATACGCCTCGGCAATAACACGTATTTTTTGCTCTTCCTCCGTAGAAAGCTCGTTGCTTTTTCTGGTTGGATCAATATCCGCCTCTTTGAGTATCTTACGTGCACGTACCTCACCAATACCATAGATATATGGTAAGGCATATGCCAGCTGTTTGTTATTTGGAAGAGTTATTCCCGCAATACGCATGATTATTGATGTTGATGAATAGTAAATTATTACCCTTGTCGCGCCTTGCGACGAGGGTTGCGCTTATTAATACGATACAGCCTACCATTTCTACGGACAAGGATGTCGCCTGCTTGTTGTTTTTTTATTGATGCGCGCACTTTCATGGTGTGTATATAATTTTTTAGGTAAGACGCCTCACTACACGCGCTTTCCCACCGTATGGATCAATGACAAGTTCAACTTGATCACCTACCAATACTCGTATATGGTGCAAACGCATTTTGCCGGCAAGATATGCAAGAATCAGCTCGTCTTGTGATTCCAGACGAACACGAAACAAGAGGTTGGGTAATACTTCTTCTACGGTGCCAACAACCGTTTCTTTTGTTTCAATATCTTCTGCCATGTGAAGCCTTATTAGTGTAACAGACGCCAGTGCGCGCGTCAACATTTTTATACCACAAGTGCAAGTATTGTGTCATGTGGCCGACAAACATACCACATAAAAGAGGGTAAGACTTGTCCAAGCGGTCCGGAGCGCCCTGTTTTATGCAACACATTGTTATCGCCAAGCATATTACTTTCATTTACGGTTGAGATATCGTTACGTTTATTTTGCTCGGGTCCTTGGGGAAAGTGTTCAACCAAAACGGATGGAGAACCAGATATGCTTTTTTTACGGAAGGTAGCGCACTGACTATTGTTTGCGCCTCCTGATGCGATTTTCCCGCAATTGATGCAGCAATACTTGTTCTGTTTACAAACCATACGATGGTCACCTGTCCTGATAACATAAAACGAAACGATTGGGTCTTTGCATTCGGGAATGCCCCAAGCGGAGTGAAAGTAAGTCTTTGCGGGTCTTGAATATAAACCGGTGCCACCCCATCGTATGTCGTAACCACTTCGGAAGTTACATTTTTAGCAAGTGGGAGCGATGGAAAAATCACTGCTGTTATTTTCGCTTCTTCTTGGATGCCCATTTTACTTGAGGCTGTTGAAGTGGCAATCACGTCTGAAAGCGTGGAATAAGTTGTCGTCGCGGCCCCCGGCAAAAATGTATATCCGGAAGGAACTTTTGAAGAAGCATCTTTGAACAAGCTTTGAGCAAGCGCCTTCTTAAGAATTTCTCGTGCTTGTGATTTTTTCTCACTTGAAACGATGGGAACAACTCCGCTTGCTCCGCCTGTCATCGAGCTCTTTGACTTTCCATATATTTTATTCGCCAAACTGGTGTTTGCAAGACCAGGCACGGTGAAAAATGACGGCTTAATATTGTATTGGCTTCCTGGCTCGGATGCATACACCGATACGGTTATGGTGCCTGGAACAACACCGTGTCCGGCAGGTATGGTTACCGGTTTCTTAAGATAAAACACAAGTCCCTCAAGCGTCTTAAAACGCGTTTTTATAATTAGATGCAATGACGCTGGGCGTGTATTGTATATGGTAAGCCAACCGGTTGCGACAGAGGTGACTTTTTTTGTTGCTGAGGCGGAGATGTATTGTACCGCGCGTTTGTCTATGGTTATCAATGAAAACGGCAAGACACCTGTTGAAGATGCCGTCGCGGTAAGCTTCGCTGAGAGAGGTGCCGTATTTGTCTTTGGTACGATTTCCACGCGCGCTCCGGAAAAGAACAATAACGCCCCAATGGAAACTATAATCACCACAAGCGCTATTACCGCGGGAGTATAAGCAAACTTTTTTTTGGGTCGCTGTTTACGAGACGCTTCTCTTCTTTTCTCTGATAAAAACTCACTTGTTTTTTCAGCAACATCGCGTGACCTACTTGAGAAAGATTCTCTTCGTGATGGCGGAATAATATCTTCAATGTTTCGTGACATATTATATGTATTATATTATCAGTATAACGTTAGCGGGGCATAATTGGAAGTGCATATCTTATACAGCACGGGCGCCATGCATGCATGGCGCCCGTGCACATACGCAAACTATTGTTTCTGTGTAGCATATAAAGCCAAAATGGAAAGAAACGGGTCACCGTGAGATTCTTTTTTGTATGTTACAAATGAAGAAAACCGCTTTGCATCAAGTGACATAACTGAAAGCGGGTCTGATGAAAGCCATATCTTTTTAAGAATTGGCTCTTCATCAAATTGTCGTTTGATAAAAGATGCCGCCTCTTCATCCACAAGAATGAAAATCGCCCTCGGAAGTACATACCGCGTATTGAGTGTCTGTAATATGTGTGCAATATCTTGCAACCATAATGCGCGTGCCTGTTGCATACGTGCTGTAAATTGCGCATTGTGCTCTTTATCAATCAGAACCGCATGCTCAATCGCATGAAATGATTCAGATGGATTCGTGGTACGTATACCGGCATCTCGCGCGCTTTTACGCAACACGTTTAGCCCGCGTTTTGTGTGTGTTATATCTGCTAACAATCCATTTTTTATAAGCACCACGTCTGTCATCTCCCCGGTGATGTCAATGATGAGCATATTTTTTTCATCCGGATACAAAGAGCGAAGCACTGAATACACAATCGGAGCAAATGCGGTTATCTCAACATTTTCAGTATGAAATGCCTCCGTAACAATATCTGTAACACGCTTGACGATTTCTTTTGTAATATACGAACCAAGCACAACCATTTTTACTTCTTTTGTTTTAATGCCAAACGGGTTTGTGACAGAATACCCGTTAAGCATAATTGATACGACCATGCTGTTTGTAATTATTCTTCCGCGCGCAGTTTGCGCAAAAAGTTTCTTAACAATGTCGTCCATAACAGACTTGGTAAAACGAAAAGATTTTTTTTCAGTCTTTTGTTGTTCCTGTATGCGCACATCTTGCCACGGCGCCGCGATTGAGATGATGATTCTATCCATACAAATCTTTTTGTTTGTATGGCGCGATACTATAGGTGCGCCGACGGTAAGAAGATTTTTTGTAACTTTGGCGAGCGCCTGTGCAACGGCATCTTCCGGAGACAAATCATCGCGCAACGAAATGGGCGCGTGCGTGCTGTAATATATTATCGGATGACAATCTTTTTCCACACATGCATACGCTCCGGATATGGACGCCGAGCCGACATCAATGAGAACAACGGTGCGCTTGCGCCGATGTCCGAACAATGAAAGGTCATACATACAAATAGTATAGCAGTTAGTTTTGAAAAAATCGCATACAAAAAATATCGATGTGTATTTCGTCCGGGAACATGTTCATCTGATATCTTTATTTAAGCGTCGCTTTAATGCGGCGCACCCCGGCAGAAGACGCACTTTCTTTTTCTATAACAAACCTCTTTCCGTTTAATGCGATATCGCCGGTTTTTTCTACGTGCGGACCGCCACATAGTTCTTGTGAATATATTGTTCCGTCTTGCGCCACAACGGTATAAACATTCACTACATCGGGATATTTATCCCAAAAACTCGCCTCCACGCCGGCACTTCGCGCGTCCTCTTTCGCCACCTGCTCCATTGTTACAGCGCAGTTTTTATCTATTGCATCGTTGACATACGCTTCTACTTGATCAAGCACCTCACGCGAAACTTTCTCGCCATGAGTAAAATCAAAACGCGTGCGCTCTGCGGTAATATTTGAGCCGGCCTGGTGCACGTGCTCTCCCAAATACTTACGCAACCCGGCGAGCATAAGGTGCGTGGCTGTATGCAAGGCAGTCGTTTCTTCGCTTGTGTCGGCAAGCCCTCCTTTGAATTTCTGTGCCGCACCCGCCCGCGAGAGCGCTTGGTGCTCTTTCATTTTCTTTTTGAAATCTTCCAGTAAAGAATTTGTTTCGGGCTGAGTCAGCTGTGGAAGTTTTTCTTGCTCTCTATAGTTACTATACTGTTCAAGAATTAGCTCTGGCGGAAATCCCTCGGCTGTAAAGAAATGAAAAAGTATCTGGCCGTTCATTTTTTCTGATAAATCTTTGGACTTGTTATTAAAGAGTTTCCACAGTTCTCTAACCGCACTACTAAGCGTTTTAACAAATTGTTCATTTTCTTTACGTAATTTATTTTGAATCTCTTCAAGATTTTGTATCAGCATTGGATATGTATTTTCATAGTCCTTTGCATACACAGAAGCAATATCCATAAAAATATTTTCTGGAATACCCATCTGTCTTGATTTCATAATAGACCGACGAATTAAACGCCGAAGCACGTATCCCTGTTCTGTTTTACTTGGTGTGATTTTTGAGGCGAGCATAAATGTCGCGGAACGGATATGGTCAAGTACTATCCTAAAAGATTCTATGTATGCTTTTGCAAGTTCTTGTTTTTGTGCGGTACTACTTTCTTCTTTATCAAGAATGTATACTTTTTCGGCGATTTTCGCACGTGCCCCGTCAAACACATCAATGGAAAAGATGTCCGCACTGTGATTGGCTGCGGTGGTCATACGTTCCAGCCCCCCACCAAAGTCTACATTTTTCTTCGGAAGCTCGGCAAAGGTGCCATCTTCTTTTTTTATATACTGCATAAAAACCGAGTTCCCTATCTCAACAAAACGCCCGCAGTCGCAGTTTGGATGGCACTCTTTGCCGAATTTAGTATCGTGCGGAGTACCGAAATCATAAAAAATTTCCGAGTCAGGACCACCCGGTTCACCAGCAGGCATTTGCGACGGCACACCAGAACGACTCCACCAATTTTTTTGTGCCCCATAAGAAAAGATGCGCCCACCCTGAATCCCGAGCTCCCCACCCCGCTCTTTGGTTTCAAGCTCCACGAGCTTTGCGTCAATACCTTTTTCTGCAAAAAGATTCTTCCATATTTCTGTAGACTCCGTATCGGCACTCATTTCGCTTTTTTCATCACCCGAAAAAACTGTCACATACAGTTTTTTCGGGTCAATCCCAACCCCACCTTCTTTGCTTGTTAAAAATTCAAACAGCCACGGCAATTGTTCTTTCTTGAAATAATCTCCCAATGACCAATTACCAAGCATTTCAAAAAAAGTAGTGTGACGGTTATCCCCCACCTCGTCAATATCTTCCGCGCGAAAGCACATTTGCGAGTTCACCAACCGCGCACCCGAAGGGTGCGCTTCGCCCAACAAATACGGAATAAGCGGTTGCATTCCCGAAGAAATAAATAGTGTTGTCGGGTCATTCTCTGGCACCAACGGTGCTGACGGAATAACCGCGTGCCCGCGCTTTTCAAAAAATTTCAAATATCGTGAACGTACGTCATCAAGCGTCATAGGTGTATAAAATAGACGATACCACGAGGAGCACGGTGGCGGAAGTGTTGCGCACACGTAAACAAACAGGCATACTTAATGCACATGCAAAAAAAAGATACTCAAAAAATGAAAGCGTGGAAAAATGTTCTTGCAAATATAGATGCAAATGTCCGCCCACAGGATGATTTCTATCACTATACAAGCGGAGGATGGATGAAAAGGAATGTCATTCCACCACATGAATCCAGGTGGAGCAGTTTCCTAAAACTGCGCTTTGATACGGATAAAAAAACACACTCCATTCTTAAAGAAATATCCGGAAAAAGAAATCTTGGCAAAAAGACTCCGGAAAAAATGATACACGATTTCTATAATTCCGGCATGGACACCAAAAAACGCACTGGGCTTGGCATGCAACCACTCTCAAGCCATATCGTAAAAATACAAAATATAAAAACCGTAAATGATATGATAAAAACAGTTGCAAAACTGCATACCATAGGTGTTGGCGTACTTTGGGGAGCCACAGTTGACCAAGACTCAAAGAAAAGCGATACCCATATTTTGCACTTTTATCAAAACGGGCTTGGTATGCCGGACCGTGATTATTATTTACACAATGATGCGGAATCAAAACGCGTGCGCAATGCCTACAAAGAACATCTGCGCACATTGTTTCAGCTGATGGGCAAAAACCCCAATGATGCACGTGAAGCAATGGAAACCGTTATGCGTATTGAAATACTCCTTGCAAAAGCATCAATGATAAAAGAAGATTTTTACGATGTTGAAAAAACATATCACAAAAAAACAATCGCCTCTCTTATTAAATCCGCGCCGAATATCCCATGGAAAATATATTTCGCAGGAATTGGTATCACAGAGCCAAAAGAGGTAGTTGTAATGCAACCGGACTTCCTATCTGCGATACACACGATGTTTGAAACAGTCACTCTCCCGGAATGGAAAACATATCTTACATGTCACTTGATTAACGAATATGCATCGGCACTGACCCCATCGTTTGAGCGCCACAGTTTTGCGTTTTATGGAAAGGTTTTAAGTGGAACAAAACGCATGTCCCCACAATGGCGTCGCGTTCTCAGTACTGTAAACGGCGGTATCGGCGAGATACTCGGGCAAATATATGTAAAACGACATTTCAACAAAGAATCAAAACGCAAAATGAATGAAATTGTTGACGACTTGTTTACTGCATATGAAGCACGCATCAAAGCTCTTCCATGGATGAACCCCGCGACAAAACGAAAAGCGTTGAAAAAACTTCATTCCATAAACCGTAAAATCGGTTTCCCTGATAAATGGAAAGGTTATCGCGGGCTTGTTATAGAACCGGATACATACGTACACAATATAATGCGCTCATATACTTTTGAATATCGCCGAAATATGCGCAAACTTGGTAAGCCGATAGACAAAACCGAATGGGGGATGTATCCGCACACTGTTAATGCATATTTTTCACCGACACTCAACGACATCGTATTTCCCGCCGCAATTTTGCAACCGCCGTTTTTTGATTTGTGCGCGGATGACGCCCTCAACTATGGTGCAATAGGAATGATTATTGGACACGAAATGACACACGGGTTTGATGATGATGGGTCAAAATTTGATGAGCATGGGAATATGAAAAATTGGTGGACGTCACATGACCGCGATGCTTTCATAAAAAAAACAACCCTTCTTGAGAAACAATTTAACACATACAAAGTTTCAGGTGGACTGTCTGTTAACGGAAAACTTACGCTTGGAGAAAATGTGGCTGATCTTGGCGGAGTGTCCATGGCTCTTGATGCATACCGCCTTCATTGTGCGAAGACAAAATTATGTGGAGATATTAATGGGTTTACGCCAACGCAACGTTTCTTTCTTGGGTTTGCATTATTTGGACAAGAATTACGACGTCCGGAAGCTGAAAAAGCACAAGTGCTCACCGACCCGCATTCTCCCGGCATATTCCGTATAAACGGATCGGTATCAAATATGAAAGAATTTTATGAAGCGTTCAATGTAAAAAAAGGAGACAAGCTTTATCGCCCTTCTAAAATTCGAGCGGAAATCTGGTAAATATCCTTAAGAAAACTTCTCCCACCGGACACAAATATCGGACATCGGATGTCCGATATTTGTGTATTGGTGTTTGATGAACGAATATCGGACATACCAGCCAAATATCGGACATCCGATGTCCGATATTTGGATGTCCGATATTTGGCTGGTAACGTGCTTCAAATGGAAAGCGAATGTGCTATGCTGATAATAGATATCACTGGATGTTCATTACTGGGAAAAGGAGGTGTGCTATGTCATATGTAAACAGGCGGCTTCCAAAGGAATTGCAACCACGGACGTGCTTCCCGGAGAAGGCACTTGCGAAAAAATACCGTGTCCAAATTGTCAAAAAGTCTTCCCAATTTGTGCCGGAGTAGTATATTTTGGCACATGGATACGGGAAGAAGCCAACGGGTGCGAATATACTGGGCATCTTTCGTTTTGTTCTCTCAGGTGTTTACTGTCGGTGCTTAATACTGAGGGAACGGCATAAAAACCACGGGGTGCCAGACGATACATCGTCGGCGCCCCGTGGTTTTTGCTCTACGCGTGGCACTTGAGAGACATCAAAATAATGATACTGATGGGATTTATTTTATAAAAAAATTGCCCCTGTTTGGTATGCATTATTTTAATATGCCGATAGATTTTAGAAATGCTTTGTTGTTTGGAACACGTCCGAGAAAACCTTTAACCAAATCCATCTCTTTCATGCTGGAACCTTTTTCAAGTATCCATTTTCGGTAGTCGTGTCCGGTCTTTGGATTTAAGATACCCTCTTTTGCAAAGCGCGTGAACATATCTTCCGCATATACCCTTGACCAAAGATAACTGTAATATCCCGCATCATAACCACTTGAGATATGTGCGAACCCTGAAAGAAAAAGCTGCTTTTTAGGAAGTGTGATGCCGAGCATATCGTGCACAAGCTCTGCGTACACATCTCTGGGACGCTTTGCGCCACTCGTGTACAAAATCATATCAATTCGCGCAAGTACCACTTGACGACGTATGTCCCACGCTTCACCAAAAAGTCGTGCATTTATCATTCGGTCAATTAAATCTTTTGGTAATGAGCGACCGGTTTTGTAGTGTTTTGAAATGCGCGTGAGCATTTCTGAATCCCATGTCCAATTTTCAAGAATCTGCGAAGGCGCCTCTACAAAATCCCATGCGACATTGAAACCGGCTTGTGAACGATACTTCGCTTTTGTGAGTGTGAAGTGCATAACATGTCCGAATTCATGGAAAAATGTTTCCACTTCTCTATGGCTCATAAGTGATGGATTGGCTTTTGTCGACTTTGTAAAATTGGTAAGCATTACAATAAGTGGTGCACGGTACATATCTCCTTCCTGTCTGCCAAACACAACCTCAAACGCCGCCGCGTGCCCAAACTTTCCTTTGCGTGGATATAAATCCAACCCGAACGATGCCAGATACTCTCCTGATGCGCCATAAATATCATAAAACTGCACGTCCGAATGCCACAAAGGTATATCTGTGCGTTTCCTGAATTTTATTCCGAACAGTTTCTGATATATATCAAGTGTTGATTTCTTTACGTGCTCAAACGGGAAATATTCTTTCACTAAGTCACTGTCAATATCAAAACGTTCTTTGCGAAGTTGTTTAAAAAGATAAGACACATCGTGCATCCCCACAACCGCTTTCTTATCACCGGTACGGCAACGTTTGTCTTTTGTAAGCATGTCCATATCTTTAGATGCCTGTGTTTTTGTGCGTTTAGCGAGATTATCAAGAAACTTTTCTACATTTTGTGCAGACTTTGCCATGCGCAACTCGGTTTGTAAATCTGCATGCGTGGGATACCCGAGAAGCTTTGCGTTTTCTGCGCGCAATTTCATCATACGCTCAAGCAATTTAAGATTTCCCTGTCCGCCCTTCCTTATGTTTTTTTCAAATAGCTCACGCCTACGCTCCTCATTATGTGCTCCTTCAAGAAAAGGATGCAGGTCAGGATACGCAAGCGTTATTTTGTATTTTCCTTTCTCTTTTTTCAAACCGGATTTATATGTTTCAGGTAGCCCATCAAGTTCTTGTTCTGTCACAAGAATATAATCATGATATTCGTTCAAATTACGGTCAAATTCAAGCTCGAGCTTTGCAATTAGTTTCAAATTTTTCTTGAGCTTTTCTTGTTTTGCTTTTGGTAAATCAAAACCCATGCGCTGATATCCTTTCAATGTGTCTTCAAACAGAATTTTATCAGCCTCGATGAGTTTTTCTTTTTTCTTCGCATATTCTTTTACCGCCTCGTAAAGGTGCGGATTAAACTCAATTTCAACAAGTTCACGCTGTAAAAATTCCATGACATCTCCCGCCGTTTTTCGTATAGATGCTTTTGTACTCGCCTCTTTTAGAATTCCGATATAGCCAAGAGTATCGGAAAGACTGTCATCAGATGTTTCAAGCGCGTAAATCGTATTATCAAATGTGCGTTCCCCGGAAGGAACACTCAATATCTTTTCATAATGCTTTTTCTTGAGCTGTAAGATTTCTTTTGTGATACGTTTCAAGTCAGAAGATGTCCAAGAGACCCAACCAAAATCAAAAACTGTGTATCGCCTTCGTCTCATATTTCCAAGTATATCAGTTACAAACTCTTTTTACAAAATATATTGAAAATTGGAAAAGGTCGCCGAGGCGACCTTTGTTTTTATTTTATACAGATGATAATGTGGGATAGGATTTGAACGCCGTGCCGTTTTCCAGTATCTTCATAACACTCTGGATAAAGCCGTCCGCCCAAAGCACATAGTCCTCCCTAATTTCCTTATGACCAAATACAATCTTTTGCATCTCCTCATTCGATATTTTTTTATATTTTATTGCATACCCAAATGCTCGAGGAGATCTAACCTTGTTCGGATGCCGGTGTGTTCCTTCTGCAACACACCATTCATATCCTTCCCTACCAATTTCACAAATTCGTTCATGTACCGCCTTTCTTATTTCTTTTTCCGGCATGTATTTATTTTCAAATACCCACTTCATTAAGTGAGCATCCTTTTCGGAGCCGAGGTTTACATTCTCCCCATCTATAGAGAGCTTCCTAATGAGGCCTATGATAGCACTGCGCACTAATGGTGCACCATATTTTTCAAACATTTTTCCATCCTCCAAGTTGTCCAAAAAATCTATAAATGAATAGCCAAAGACCATTCTCTATGAGCACTATATCGTAAACGTATATAGCTGTAAACAATACGACATTATTCGGTACATTATATCTGCCACTGTTAAACATCGGACATCCGATGTCCGATGTTTAAGGTAAGGGAGTTGGAACACAAATGATCAAGTATTGTGTTAATTACTTGTTTAAATATGATTTCAATAAACTGTATTGCCAAACAGGTTCTTTTAATAAACCATCAGTAAGGATATTAAAAAATATAGGCTTCCATTTAGACGGCATCCTGTGTGAACATCACGAACTGGACGGAAAATTTTGGGACGATTACATTTTTAGTGTCTTGCGTTCAAAATGTGGAAGGCGGCACCAAAAATAAAAAGCGAAAAACTCGTGTCATGTGTCGTTAATGGCGTATATCAGATTCAATGGGTTCCGTTTAAGCCCAGTGTTGTATAAAATATGGTTTCTTAACGAAAATCCCCAAAAGTTGTTATATCATATATAATATAACGATGATTTATGCATCAGAAAATTTTTTTGTAAAAGCTGTTGAAAAACCACATGTGGATAGAGATGACGGCGGGCACATAAAAATTTATCCAAAAATTAGAATTCTCGACAGACAGCAGCTTCCTCCTAGGTATGCAGTTGAATTAATGAGATTAACAATTGTTGTAGGTCAAGCAATGATTAAGATAATGAATGAGCATGGAGTTAATATTGGAAGAATCAATTATCAAGATAATGGAAACTGGGCTGTATTCAAACCCGGGGGCTCATACCTACATATTCATTTATATGGCAGAGCAAAAAGTGCTGAGACCCATAAATATGGGCAAGCATGTTTTTTCCCACACAAAGAAGAGAAGCCTGAATACTACAAAAATTTCAAACCACTTAACGAATGTGACATTAAAGATATAAAAATTGAAATCGAAAAATTGCTTCAAGAAGAAAAGTTTTCTGATTCTGAATGGGGGCTTTCCTAGAATCAAACTTAATGGAACGTTGTATTTTGGTTTCATTACGCCCGTTCTCGTAATTCTACTATTGTACGTATCACGCTTCCCCCTTATTTTGCAGATTTCGTACAATAGCAGAATATTGCTATGTTTGTTCATAAAAAATTGTCATAATATTTATGATAGATGGGTAAAAGGTATCCATTGATGAGAATATCTTTTTGCTCTGGCTTAACCCAACCGGTTTTGAGAGCATAATCAACACAAGCATTAACATACGCACTTTCATCGATTACTTAAACATCGGACATCCGATGTCCGATGTTTAATGTCCGATGTTTGTGTGTTGGCGGACCATGACGGCTATTGTGAATATACGATTTTTCAAAACGCATTAGATAATTCTATCAATTTTTTGAGTACAGCAATTCTGAAATAAAATCAGCCAAAGAAGTTATCGCATATTCAAGATACATATCTGATTGGCAAAACATATCTCGATAATCATAAATGGAATGGCGTATATTGTCGGGATCGGTAGATCCTATACGACGCGTTCTATCTAAAATATGACCCAGCCTTCGTGTGATTGTTTTAAGAGTTTCTTCCGCGTTTGGTTCTGTCGCAATCTCCCCTTTTATCTCGTTGATAATCTCATCATATTTATGATAGATGGGTAAAAGGTATCCATTGATGAGAATATCTTTTTGCTCTGGCTTAACCCAACCGGTTTTGAGAGCATAATCAACACAAGCATTAACATACGCACTTTCATCGATTACTTTGCCATCATTTTTTGATTCACTTGACCTATGTCTTTCAATGTTCATAAAATTGCTCAATTACATATACTACAAAAGGTCACGTTGTTGCTTCGCATAGTCAGATTTATCTAAAATTTATACTCTGTATAATAACAAGCTTTGCATGTTATGCAAATTTTTGTTGCACTACTTACCAACTAAATAATGTTTAAAACAAATAAACCGGTATGTACAACTACACAACTATTCTCCTTACAACAAGGACAAAAAAAGGGGGGGCTGAAATAGGGGGCATGCACCATTTAATAAATGGTGCATGCCCCCTAGCACTACAAAATTAAGTCAATTTCTTATTCTTATTTATAAATATCATGTGTCCCGACATCCATATAATAAATTGACTTCTTCCTTATCATAATAATGATACGATATGAAAAATTCGCATAAAAAGCGTGGCATGTTCTAAACTTCCCATGCAATTTATGAAGTTTGAGAGTTCCAGTACGGTTATTTTTCTCAAATAGAGTTACCGCATTAACAATGTCATCTTGCACAGCACCATCGCATTTCTTAAGAGAACGCAAAAAGCGCGCAGTATAGAAATACTGCATGTCAAAACCGTTTGAGAATTCTTTTCAGGTTACCCTGATACACCCTTCCTGTTTTTATATCGGACTGAGCTTCTTGCAGGCGTGCGAGAGCCCGCTCTTCTCGCAAGCGACCTAACGCATAGCGCACAAGATGCGCCTTGGATTCACTCGTTCCATCCGCGAGCTCACTTTTAATAAAAGCTTCAAGTTCTTTTGTAATAGGTATGGTAATGGTACTCATATATACTACATCTTAGTACTATTTTATAGTACTTGCAAGCGCTTGATAAAAATAGATTAAAATCTTATAATCAAAATGTTCTTGAGGTTATCTTGAGAACCTCGGCTACGAGAGATTTCGTGGCAAAAGTTAAACATCGGACATAAACATCGGACATCCGATGTCCGATGTTTATGTCCGATACCAGTTTGCAATTGCCTTAAGTCATCGATAGTAATTTGATCAATATGTTTGTTAATCATATTTTAACTGATGATTCACAAGAAAAGAAGAAAAGGGGTCTGAAGAAAAGGGGTCTGACCCCTTTGTTTGACCCCTTTGTTTATTAAAATTTGTGTCATAGTTTTGTGTTTTAGTTCTTCACTAAATCTACTTAGGGGTGCGACCCACAAGTAGAAAATGATTGATTATAACTATAACCAATCTATCGGTGAGCTGTTGTGGGTGGTGAGGTAATCGTTTGCTTTGCTGAAGTGTTTGCATCCGAAGAAGCCGTTGTATGCGGAAAATGGTGAGGGGTGTGTTGCCTCCAGTACAAGATGTTTTGCGCGGTCAATGTGTGCGCCTTTTTGTTTTGCATAATTTCCCCAAAGCATAAAAACAATGTGCTCGCGATTTTCGGAAAGTGTTCGTACAGCTGTATCGGTAAACTCTTCCCAACCTTTTCCTTGGTGCGAGCCGGCAATGTGGGCGCGCACCGTGAGAGTGGCATTGAGTAGTAAAACTCCTTGCGTTGCCCAGCGTGAGAGATCGCCACTTTTGTGTGCAATGGGCTCGCCAATGTCACTCTCTATTTCCTTGAAAATATTTTGCAATGATGGCGGCAGTGATACTTTATCATTAACGGCAAAACACAAACCATTCGCCTGCCCTTGCCCGTGGTACGGGTCTTGCCCAAGTATCACAACTTTTACTTTTTCAAACGGGCACAAATCAAACGCGCGAAAGATATTCCCGGGCGCCGGATACACCGGCTCGCTCTTATATTCCTTTTTTACAAAATCAGTAAGCTCGGCAAAGTAGGGTTTCTCAAACTCCCCCGCCAGTTGCTCTTTCCACGATGAATCAATTTTTACTTTCATATATATGGTATAGAATTATGTAATGAGCGGTACGAAAGCATACCCATCGTAACAATTAGTAGAAAAAGTATTATCGATTTTATCAACCACACAGATTGCACTTTGTACTGGTAGTACCATGCGACCATTTTCGGCGAGTTGCTCCTTAAGTGTTTCCGGTACTTCATCTGTGGCGGCAGAAATCAAAATACGATCAAATGGAGCCACATCGGACTTACCAAGCTCTCTTCCCGCTTGCTCAATGTGTGCGCGCGGTAGCACATATTTGGCTAAATTGCGTTGACCAAAGACTACGAGTTCCGGTATGCGCTCTACACCGACCACCTCCCCGCTTTCCCCGACTAAATGTGCCAGAAGTGCCGTAGTCCAGCCGGAGCCACTACCAATATCAAGTACACGATTGCCCGGTTTTACCTCAAGAAGCTCTAAACAAAAAGCCACAACTGTAGGCTGTGAGATAGTTTGTCCGTATCCGATAGGAAGTGCCGTATCAAGATATGCGTCCGGACGAAGTTCTTCAGATACAAAATCTGCACGGTCAACAGCGTGAAGTGCCTCTTCAATTTTTAGGGTCTTTAATACACCGGATTCCTTGAGAGATTTAATGAGGGTGTCATTTGTCATAATAAACTTTCTTTTTACGTGAGCTTACATTTTAACTCCTTGCTATGATTATACTCTTCAAGTGCGTTGTGGCGATTGGAACGATTGATACAAAGAAGAGCTGCCTGAGACTGATGCTCGTTTATTTGGAATTGCCGATTGGCGGAAGATAATTTATTTCTTTAAGAAACTTATCAATCTCACGAGCCATGATTTCGTGCGCTTGTGTATCCGGATGCAGTCCGTCATTGAAACTTCCCGGATCAACGACATTATGCATTGAAATATATGGAACGTTCATTTCACCACAAACAGATGCTATGATTTTATCAAATAATTCAATGCGTTCATTTGTATAACATTTACCACTTTTACTTCCTGGATATGGATTTGTTTTTGATTCATCTACACGCGTAAGCCCAATCCATGCAACAAAATCGGTCTGTTGCTTGGCTTGATTTAGAATTGTACGTACGTTTTTGGTGAATTCTTCCTCACTAATTTCCGGGTCGCGGGTCTTATATGTTATTGAATCATTTATTCCAATCGCAATGATAATCACACCGGCACGGCGTATCATTGCCTCACTTGCCAAGTGCTTAAGTAATCCACTTGTTGTTTCCCCGTCGATACTAAGATTAAAGAAATTTCCAATATTATATTCTTTCCAATAGCGTAGTTGCAATAACGAAGCCCATCCGCCATTCTCTCTATCGTCTGCGCCGTACGCTATACTGTCACCAAAAGTACAAAAACGTTTTGACATATATTATTTCTTTTTCGTGTTCGCACGATAAAGAGTAAGAAGTGTTTCTCCAGCATATTTACGATAAGGGCAGTATTCACAGCTTGCTCCGGAATCCGGCGCGTTATCTGAAGCGACAACTTCTTTTAAATTATATAGCGTTGGCTCAATCCATGAATCATCTCCCTCGTATGGAATTACGGTGATATCAAACTTTAACTTTTCGTCAAGAGATTTCTCATCATTTTTTCCATTGGCATATACGAAATAGGCAGTGGGAGAAACGGTAAAGCCATTTTTTCTGAAGAGCCATTGATATACTTCCACTTGTCGCTTGTATACAATTTTCCAATCGTCATCCAGTGTGATTTCTTTTTTCCCAGCTGTAGCTTTGTAATCAACTATATGCAATTCCTTTTTTGGATTTATCCATACATCATCAATACCGCCGCGAAGCGTGATATTTGTCGGCTCGTGGTGATATTTGATACCGCGCTTAAAAGCGTCACGCCATTCTTCAAGATCTTTATGTGCATACGGTATCGCATCAATGCCATACTTTTTCATAAGAGGATGTGCCTCATTTTTTTCACGATAAATATCAAACTCTCTTTTGAAAAGTTCATCTACCGCATTATTTAGAGTAAATGGTGGCGAGCTCGGGCGACCGATACCGTAACGTGCCTCAAGCCAAAAACAGCGGGGGCATTCGGTAAAGCGGTCAATCTTGGAGCGACTGATAACAAACGGATTTTTTGATTCCGGCTTAAAGCGTATCCAGTCGCCCTTTATTTTGTATCCGCCGAATGCCATTTATTTTGTGTTCGTGGTGGTAGCGGTAACAACAGTAGTATCATCCGTACGAAACGGAACAATAACTCCCCTTCCGGTTTCAAGATCAACATACACACTTTCTGTCTTTACATCAAAGACACTACCATTGGCCCCAAGGCGATAAAGTTCAATCACATATAATCTGTTTGGTTGCGTATTTCGCGAGAGGTCAACAATTACATTTGAGCGCGGGCCCCGCACACGCTGTGCTCCAAGAACATTTCCCAATACTTTCCCTTTAGTTTCTCGCACGGCGACCCATACACCTGGCGGCGGTACAGTTACAGATTCAACAAGTGCGGTATTTCCCGCGGGCTGGTTTGTGACGGTAACTCTTCCGGTTCCAATGCCGGTAGAAAATGAAGCCGGTATTTTTTCCGTAGATGTAGCCACTTTATTTTGTGTGGTGGTGGTGCCGGATGTGTGCGCGGTAATTGATGTGTTTGTCTTATTGATTTGCCGCGGTGCGCTATCCCACGCGATAATGGTGAGTGCGCCAAGGGCGAATCCGAAGATAAAAATCAAGATAAGGCGTGTTTTCAGAACTGTATTCATTTGTTGCGGTTGTGTGTCCATATAAAAATAGGTTATTAACTTAATAGGGGTGCGGTAGTGCCAATAGCGCATCTGCCTCGGCAAGGATAGTTCCAATTCTTTGCGGTGTCATATGCAAAGACCGCAATACCTCTCGCCGTTCCCTTAGCATATCACAAGACACGACCCCTTTGTCAATAAGGAGTTTTTTCTCAGCTTTTTTGAGATATGTCAATGTTGTAATCGGGTACACGCGCGTGCGACATATTCGCTCATACAAATTGCCGCTTTCCGGATACCCCCACCCCATAAGTTCAAGCCCGGCGCAGTTTGCATACGCAATTGCCTGGCTGGTAAATTTTGTGTTGGTAATAAGCAAACCACGCTCTACTTTTGGAATGGAAGTTTTTTCAGCATATGACCAAAGGTCATCAAACCGCGCCTTCACATACAGCGCAACCTTTACGTCGGTTTTATATCCTGCGGTGTTGTGGTATTTTAATTCCGCAACAAGCGTTGCCGGGCCCTTGTGCGCATACACATCAACTTCGTGCGGTACACAAACACCCTGCAACATTTTCCGCCACTCCACTTTCCACCCCTCTTTTTCAAATATGCGCGCCATAAAATCTTCAAAAGGATGCCCTGACGGACCAAGCTCAAGAAGTGCTCTTCGCAATGCGTATCGTGCGGCAACCGGACGGGTTTCTTTACGAAGCAAAGTAAATGCTCTGCGATATATGTCGCGAGTGTGCATACCACGCCGAACTGTTTTTGACACAGCATCGGTGATATTCTGTGCGGTATACTTTCCGGCGCCTGCGCGCACCAAAGATGCGCGCAGGCGCTCGGGGTCAAATTTTTCTTTATCTCCACTGGCTTTGATTATTTCCGGCATAGATTTTTGTATTATAAATTAAATAATGGTTGAGGTCGCCAATGCATTATTTACGTATACATGTATCGTCGCCCCCTTGCCTGAACGCTGTCGTACGCTAAAAGTTGTTGTTGCCGGGAGTTGTAGGCATCTTCCGGTATCAATGGGCACGGTGACATCAAGACGAATGACAGACGGGGTCGTGGAAGGAACAAGCGATGATTTAGCAGACGCGACATAGCAGACGGTTGGAACAGTGAGTGCCCCGTCAAGAGTGTATTCTCCACGGCGATATGAACCTGAAAAAGAAACCAACTTTATTGGCGTGCTGTGTGTGTCGGTTGCAACGTGCGTGCGTGGTAATGGATTATCTTTCAGATGTTTTGCAGAGAGTCGAATGCCGACAACAATAATCACCAGCAAGGCGATTGCGATTATGACTATTTCTTTTGTGTGTATGCGTTGCATAACTGCAGTATACCACCCCCGAGACATTGTGCGCCACGATATAACACAAGCGATTGACCGTCTGCAATCACCTCGGGTAATGGATTGTTCAGTACAAAAAAGTACTCACCTTTCTTTATCTCCATGGCGCCCGGAATGATTGGTCCGTGATAACGATATTGCGCGAAATGTGCTTGAAGAGGATTTACAAACCAGTTTGTATTCAAAAGAGAGATCGTAGCCCCGCCCCGCGAAGCCGTAGGCTTCGCGGGGCGGGGCGTAGACTGGGACACGTTGTGACTCACAACGATTTCATTTCTATCAAAATTTTTCGCCACAACATACCATGGTCCGGCAACAGAAGTGTTCAGCGCGATTTTCTGTCCTATGGTGTGCAATACAACACCATCGTGCGTACCTATTTCATTCCCATGCGTATCCAACGCACGCCCGATTTCAGTACCGAATTCCAATCGTAAAAACTCATCCACCGACACGGGACCCAAAAAACAAATCCCTTGGCTATCTCTTTTCTGCGCAACTGGAATATTAAATTCCCTCGCCAACTTTCTCACATCGGGCTTTCTATATTCTCCAATCGGAAACAACGTGCGCGAAAAAACTTCCGGCGAAACCGCCCAAAGGAAATAACTCTGATCTTTTTTTTCATCAATTCCACGCAAAAGCGTTACATCAGCATCCGCACCGCGATGCAATCTTGCGTAATGCCCCGTAGCGATATAATCAGCACCGCGCTTAAATGCGTCACGTGCGAAAACACCGAATTTTATATCACGATTGCAAAAAACATCGGGGTTTGGCGTACGCCCCACGGCATATTCGGCAATGAGATAATCAATAACGTTTTTTTTGTATTGAGCACTCGCATCAAGCGTATAAAAAGGAATGCCCAGGCGTGCCGCAACACGCATCGCATCAATCCGGTCAGATGCCCACGTACACGGCAACCCCGGAGGATACCACCCCTTGATAAAAACCCCTGTAACTTTTGCCCCGGCATGCAATAACAAAGCGACGCTCACTGATGAATCCACCCCGCCGGAAAGCCCGACATATATTTTTTTATCTTTTACATTTTCCATTACGTACGATAGTGTAACAAAAATACACAACTCGCGTATCAGCGCAAAAATAATCTCATATTTCTCTGATGCCCTGAAAAAGTTTTTGAGTAGTGCATCTTTCCATCCTTGCCGGTAAGATAATACAAATATTTTGTTTGCGGAGCGGTTGCTACGGCAAAAATAGAGCCCTTACCGGGATTATCTATTGGCGTGGGCGGTAGCCCCTTATGAAGATATGTATTATACGGTGACTGCACACGCAAATCTTTCGCCGATGGAGTAAATGTGGGTTTGTTAAAAATAAATCCGAACACCACATCAACTTGAAGCGGCATACCGATGCGCAGACGATGGAATAACACTCCAGCTATCATACGCTTATCCGAAAGCGTGCGCGCCTCTTTCCCAACGATTGATGCCATAATTACGGTATCTTTTTGTGAGTGTCCGGAAGTGACAATGTATGGTGTAATTGATGCGATGCGCGTGTCAAAATTTTTACGCATCTGCGCAACCACTTGCGTAGCGGTTTCGGTTGGGGAGAAATCATACGTGTCCGGGAATAAATATCCCTCATACGGCGTCGCCACCTGTATAAACATTTTCTTTGTTATATTCGGAATTGCTTTTGAAATAATTGGAGCCATTTCTTGCACGGTCATCCCCTCCGGCAAAGTTACACGCACCGGAACACTTTGCACGCCACTTCTTAAAATGTGCACAACGGAAAACAAACTCATTGGCGCCACAAAACGGTATATTCCACTCTTGATATTTTCTTGAGCGTCAATAATGTGCGTAAGCACCACAAACGACGTCGGAGAATTAATGATGTGTGCTTGCGAGAGTTTGTCTGCCACGGCGCGTGCCGTGGTTCCTTTGGAAATATGGATATATGTACCACCAGAAGGAAAATCAATCGGGGGTGCCACTTGCCCAATGAGAAATCCAAAGAATATGAGCGCGGCACCACCAAGCCAAAAACGCTTGCGATTATTTTTATAAATGCTTCGCAACCATGCTACCCACATTTTTATACGAATAAAAAGAACTTCCATGCCTATTTTATGTCGGAAGATTTGCCGGCGGAGTTTCCGTAGCGGATTGAATACGCGAGAGTGCAGGCGTTGCAACTGACGCAGACGGTATGTGATAAATAGTAGCGAGCTCTTCAATGCTCATAACATTGTACGACGTTGTATACGGAGCATAAAAATATGAACGGCGGCGATATGCATCAATGAGTCTTTTACGTGCCATGTCTTTCCTTTTTTTAACGAAAAGCTCCCACGGGTAATCATTGAAGGGAGCCATCCAACGCGCCGGCTTGAAACTGTTATATGATTCGGAACTAAACTGCCTAAGTGAGCCTATTATGCCCGGTATTTTTGACCCTACAAATTTATCCGGTTCTGCGATATATACAGCTCTGATACCCACGTCAAATGCTTGCTTGGCGACATTGCGTTCAATCGCCGCCATCTTTTCCGATTCTCCCTTTGTCGGGTTTGGAAACCCGTCAGTCTCACGCATTTCTCCCGTAAGCGCATCTCTGTATTTTACTTTTCCGACTGTTCCTGTGCGAATTTTTTGAATTATTTCTTTTCCCTCATCTTGCCATGTGTACGGTTTGCCTTCTGCGTTCTTTCTATGATATTTTTCGCCCTTATGAACACGTGCGATAATCTGAAACCATACTTGTTCACCGGGACCGAACGTACCAAAATATTCAATCATGTGTGCCAGCGGGTCAACCTGCTCAATTTCTTTGGTTGGTTTTTTATCAAGACTGTAATCAATGTATGTTCTGATTGGATAAGGGTCCGGCTTGGTAAAAGCGAAATCAACGCCCCATATTCCCCATTCGCTCGGCAACCCGGAAATTGCCCGGGCATAATCCGGTGCTGTGATTATCTGAGCTCCGGGAATTTGTGCATAAATCTGCGCCTCCACAATATTACGAAACGAAGCTCGTGTCCAAATAAAAAAATGAACGGTTCCGTCAATAACTGCTATCTCAAATGACCACCAAGGGCGAGTTTTCCCACGGATTTTTTTATCATACCACGTGCTCTCTCCCGGAGAGAGATGCAAACCGGAAAATATCGCCTCCATGGCAAGAGGGGTTTTCATGTGGGAACGTGGAGGTTTTATTTCAAGAAGTATATGCTCCTGATCCACAATGTATGCTGATTGCCTGTAATCAACCCACACACGAAACGCCGCGTATATAAGAATGAATGGAAATACAACCGGAACAAGTAATACAAAAAAGAAAAAAGACGCGCGTAACAGCGCTGGGAATAAGAAAACCGCAACCAAAAAAGATACAAGACCAGCCACCAACAAAGGCACCGGCGATGTGTCAATCCCCGGAGACCCCAGAACTTTACCTAAATTCTTAAAAAATGCCACAGTCTATAGTATACCGTATGATATGGATACGTCATAGAAAAAAATTCCGGGAACATGTGTATTATTCCAACCCATCAAGCACCAAGGAATTCGTAACCTTTGAGTATTATTTTTATTTTTGCACCAATTCGTATCGCCCGTCTTTCCTACAAGTAAAAAAGTGATTATCGCTGAGATTTACTATAACCGTATTTGTTTTCACAAAACGTATTTTTTGTACGCGCTCCAATATCTCTTCTTTGCTCAATGGGCCTTCTTTTTTTAAAATATCCGCAATGACATCACGAACAACTCCTGGACGATATCCCCACTCCGCAAGGGCATACAAACCACGCCCAACCAATACAAAGCGTTTGTCTTTGATGAGCTCATTATGAGTAGTGGCAACATGTGCCTTTTTTGAAAATAGTTTTACAATCTCACTGGTCACCTCGCTGAAATGCATAGGCTTGTTTGCCCGCTTTACAACCATGTAAGCATAATCACGAATTCCTTTCACCCTAATCAGTGAAGACGTGGCTCGCGCCCACTCATTGAGCGGGTTTTTGGAAATTCGCTTTGACATTGAAATCCATCGCTTCAGAATCTCTTCATCTCTGTATGCATCATTGACATCGGCTAGCTCTTTAAGAAAGCGGTTGAGGATATCGTGCTCAGAAAGCACTTCCTCTTCCGGGAGTGATTCATATAAATTAGCAAGTGCATTATGTACCGCCTTTGCAGTACGCTCATCAACATGCCAGCGTGCATAGAAATCATCACTTTCTCTCTCGCGGAAAAATGCACTTCCAACAACCAAAAGAAAACGAAAATTATTACGCCCTTTTTGCGTGCTTGAAAGTATGCCGAGCAGATGATCTTCTCTCATGATGCCACCCTCTTTGAGAACGCGCGTGCGCAATTCCTCAAATGAGGATTTTGCATTTGTAAATGTATCTGATTCGCGTATGGTTTCAATTCCGGCATATTCAATTTGGCGCACGCGCTCTCTTGTAATACCCATGCTGGAACCAATGGATTCAAGCGTCTCACTTGCGGTTCGCGCATCAAGCCAAAAGCGTCTTGAAAGTACTTCGCGGGTGCGCTCCGGAACAGTGCTAAGAAGTGAGTCCACAAGTACCGCCTCATCAAATGAAATTGGTCGTCCTGTCTTTTTAGATTTTGGATTGGTTTTAGTCTTTTTTATCATATAACGATATAACTGTTATACACGATATCCATAATTTAGTCAAAGGTACCGATTTATCAAATCGTATTCCCTGTTCTTGAATTGAATATCCTACTAATATAACACATAAGTCAATAGAAAGCCAGTTGCGCGCCCATCTTTAAGATGGGCGCGCTTACACACCACACGCTAATAAACCTGCGTACAATAAAATTAGATGAGCGCTTATAAAATAATTATGGCAGATATTAAAAAGGGCTCCGTAGCAAGCTACGAAGCCCTTAACCCTTGACGTACTAGCAAGGTTTGTGAGGTTACCGGGACAACCTATAGTTGCCCCGGCAACCTCGGGCGCCGTGTCAGCTAGTGCCACCGAAAGCGGTGTCGGCGGTGGCGCCGACGATCTTTCCCACCACAGCTTTCTCCTTTTTATGCTCCTTTTTATGCCACTCAAGCAAACCCCACACACAACTACAGGAGTTCACCGCAGCAGAGAATTGCACAAAATAATATAAAATTGAGCAACTTTCTGCTGAGGTGAACATCCACATCACAAATCTGACAACTCCCTCTTCAAAGTTCTTCTAAAAAAGAAAGTATCACACAGGGACGTCAATGTCAAGCGTTTGTACGCGTCCACCACATCCGGTGCAGGAATAGTCTACCTCTTGAGAATTGTGCACTTACACGTTACAGTATTTGAAGTGTTGTGTGAATATCGGTGTCGTAAAGCGATACACATCAATATGCACACGCAATATATATAATACAGCACTAAATTGAAAGGGCCCTTAGCTCATCTGGTAGAGCGCGTCCATGGCATGGATGAGGCGAGCGGTTCAAGTCCGCTAGGGTCCACAATAGCGAAAGACAACACAATACGACGGAGCGCCGTCGTATTGTGTTGTCTGCGAACGAAGTTCGCTATTGTGGTGAAATACTAAACATTCGCGCGAATGTTTAGTATTTCACCACAAAATATCGTAACGTAAAACAAGATAGCAACGTGAGCCATCTATTGAGAGCCGTTTATTTTTTCTATAACACCGCTTGAATTTCTTTTATTATTTCTTTTACCGCATCCGCCGGGGTTCCTATTTCCGGTGGCGGATTCGTAATCGGACGACCAATGACTAAAAATGTCGCCCCGGCTTTGATTGCTTCTGCGGGTGTCATTATTCGTTTTTGGTCTCCGGTGTTCGCCCATTTTGGGCGAACACCCGGTGTAACTTTAATTAAATCATCTAACTCTTTCTGTTTTCCCAAAAACTCAAGCTCTTGTGGTGAGCAGATGACGCCGTTACAACCGGCAATCTTCGCACTGCGCGCCAATTGCAAAACTTTGAGTTTGCTTGATTCTCCAAATATCAAACGTATGTCGCTCTCTTTAAGTGAGGTGAGAACCGTGACAGCAAGAACAAGTGATCGCTCACTGTTGGCGACCGCCATCGTCATCGCCTCAACACCTGAGGTGGCATGAATATCAAACATTTCAACATTCATTTTTGCAACCGCTTTGCCGGCTCCGGCAATCGTGTTTGGGATGTCGTTAAACTTACCATCATAAAAAACTTTGCCACCAAGCGCATGAATAAGCTCAACGACCTGCGGGGCTCCAACTGCAGTAAGCAGTTGGAGCCCCGCCTTGAAATATCCCACATACGAAACAAGACTTTCAACAAGGGCTTTAACTTTACCCAAACTATCAACATCAAGAGCAACAATAATTCTGTCTTTTGCTTCCATGGTGAGGATAAGAAATTTCAAATGATCACTCTTTTTTGCCGAGCATTCTCTTCCACGCGCCAGTATTTCTAACCCATGGGCACGCTGTTATCGCCACAGTACTTACAACAGTCAACACGAGCGCGCTCACATACAAATTGGAGGGATTTTTGATTGCAAAAAGCAGATAATAGAAAAATATGTACCACAATATAATCTCTACTATTGACCAAAACCAATCTATTAATTTCATAATTTTGTTTATTTAAATATGGATAAATACAACCACAACCTGTGTTACATTTTGTAACACAGGTTGTGGTTGTTAAATCAATCCTAAGAAATGCCCCAGTGAGCCATTTGTCTTATGAATACAATTTACTGTGCGTACCGATTTCTAAAAACAAGGCTATGCCTTTTTCTAAAAATTTGTAAATAATGCGTATGTTCCCAGTAACATTGATACTTCTGTAGCCATTGTATGTTCCGGAGAGAGAATGATTGTTGAGAATTGGACTAAATGGGTCATCTAAAAACAACATATTATTTTCTTTTATCTTTATCTTGATTTTGTTTGGAAGTTTTTTGTAGCGCTTTTCAAAATTTTTATGAAATACCATCTTCATAATGCGTCAAGATAATCATTTGCGTCTTTTGCAGAAAATGCACGAGACATATTTTTATTTTTCTTGATATCCTCCTCAATACGACCCACAATGCTTTCAAGAGCCGGCGTCATGCGAGGAATTGAAGAAAAAGCGATACTTCTATTTCTGATAAATTCTTTAAGAAAAGCATTCATAATGCTGCTTAAAGGAAGCCCGAGATCTTTTGCAATCTTCTGCGCATTTTCTTTTACCTCTTTATCCGCTTTTATATTTATCATTGTTTTCATATATCCATATCATATACAACAGACTTTGGCTGTCAAGCGGAAATCCTCTACACACGAAGCCACAGGATTCGTGTGTAGAGGCAGGATGTTTTGTTGTGGACTCAAGGAGAATCGAACTCCTGACCTCGTCAATGCGAATGACGCGCTCTACCAACTGAGCTATGAGCCCGAATAAATACACATTGAGCACTGTATAGTTAAAGCATAATACATAACTCGCTCTTATTCAATACTGGCATTCATTCGTGTACAAAATGTCGCACTGCCTGTGTTACCAATCAAGAGTGGCGAGCTTCTTGGTGAGCGAGCGCATGGCGAAAAGAAATAAAATCGGTATGGCAACGGCAATGGCAATTTTGAATTCTCTTGGAACATATATCAATACATTGCCGAAAAAATATCCAATACCCATAAGAAAGAAAACCCAAATAAAACCTCCAATAAGATTGATTAGAAAATAGCGGATGAAAGGGACACGCAACATTCCGGCAACAGAAAGTATGACAGTCGCAAGACCAAGCCCCATTGTTAATTTTGAGATTATCAAAATACGTGTATGGTATTTATGAAAACGTCTTTCAACTTTTGTAAAAATTTCCGGCGTAACTCCCATAAGGTGTCCCCACCGCGCAAAGAATGGGCGCCCACCGAAAAAACCGATGAAGTACCACATCATGTCGGATAATATGTCGCCGGCAAGAAGCATGGCATATGCAAACCAAAAACTTACAACGCTTGTGTGCCATAACAATCCAGTCGCCATCATTACCGCAGACCCCTCAAAAAAAGAACCCAAAAATATGAGCACATATTTTGAACTCTCCAGGAAAGCGATAAATGCTACGAAAATATGCATGGTGTATTGTATGAAATTATACTATAGCGAGATATTGTTTTCCACGTATGGACTCGCCCCGTGCGGACGGTGCCGTCCGCACGGGGCGAGGCACCTGAAGTTTTGCGCTACTCCATTTTGGGCTTATCCAATGCATCAGTTTCAATCCCTACACGCACATCGGTAATGCGATACACATCTTTATCTATTTTCCCAAGCTCTTTATAACCGGAATTATAGTGCGATACCGTTGTGCTGAGCGTGGATCCCAGTTTGCGATAATATTCTTCATATGCACCGATGTGCTTCCCCAGCTCTCCCACTCTTTTTTTAATTTCCTCCGCCTTTTTTTCTATTTGCAAAGCCTTCAACCCCTGCATCACCGTTTGCAAATACGCATGAAATGACGTTGGCGATACGATGATAACTTTTTTATCAAACGCATATTGAATTAAATCGCGCGTGGAAGATTTCAAAGAGCCAACTTGGTTTACCAGCAAATCATAATACACTCCTTCCGATGGTATAAACATAAACGCAAACTCCATCGTTCCCTCTTCCGGGCGCACATATTTTGCGGTTTCATCAATGCGGGTTTTGAGGTCTTGCTTGAATGCTTTTGCAAAATGCTCACGGTCGGCATCATTGCGAGCTTCAATCTCACGATTATAATTTTCAAGCGAAAATTTTGAATCTATGGGAACGATGCGTTCATCAATAAAAACCACCGCATCTACAATTTCTCCGTTTGAAAATGCATATTGCATTTTGTAATTATCCGGTGCTAAGGTATTTTTTAGCATGGTCTCAAGATAATACTCGCCCAAAATACCTCGCTGTTTTGGATTTTTCAAAATGTCTTGCAAATTTTTTAATTGATCGGCGAAAGAAACCACCTGGCGGTTGGTCTCATCAAGTTTTGTAAGCCCTTGAGTCACCTCGCGAATAATTCGCGTAGACTCAGAAAGTTGATGATGAACACTTTCTTGCATTTGCTTTGATGAGTTTTCAACACGCTTATCAATTGTGCGCGATAAATCTTGCAATTGTTGCTGTATCATCATCAATCCGTTTTCTTTTTCCTCTTCCGGAGCCTCCTGCAAATCTTTCGCCGAGAAATTACGCTTCGCGATAAACCAAAACGCAACAATCTGCACCGTCACAAGAAGTACTATGAGAAAAATGATAGTTGAGGTATCCATGCAATCATTATACCCGAACTCGCATTTTTATGCTCTCCCTCTCGGGACGTATGTACAAAAAATACTTAAATAGCTCCACAATGAAAAGTGTTGCAACAACCGCGCCGGAAATAAGCCACATGTCCGCAAAAGGAATGGATGTAAAGCCCATGACAGAAGCGAGCGGAGGTACCTCAAGCGCAACTAATAACAACAATATATTTCCGGCAAGAGCCCAAAGCAATATACGATTTGAACGGAAAGAGATTTTCCATAGCGGAGTACCGAAGCTCTTGAAAGAAAAAGCTGTTAACAACGTGGCAAGAGATGTTGCGACAAACAATACTGTGCGAATTTCATTTTCCGGGATACCACTGCGCAACAACATTATGAAAATAATAGTAAACAAAAGCCCAGTTGAAATACTTATCCCCGCAATAAATTTCAACACTTTTGGAGAAAGCGCATGTGCGTTTTCAATATCTTTCGGTTTGCGCCTCATAGCGGATGGATAGAGGGGTTCAAAAGTAAACGCCATGTTCATCGGACCGCCCTCCACGAGATTAATCCACAAAATCTGCAATGGCAAAAGTGGCAACGGCATCCTTCCTGCAAGTGATGCCATAATTAAAAATACTTCTATGAAGTTTGTCGCGATGAGATAGGTAAATATCTTTTTTATGTTGTCGCGCAGACGCCTCCCTTCGCGAATGGCAAGCGTTATGGTGGAAAAATCATCTTTAAGAAGAATGAGGTCCGATGCTTCTTTGGCAACATCTGTCCCGCTCCCAAGTGCAATGCCAATTGCAGAGGCGCGAAGCGCCGGAGCATCGTTTACTCCGTCACCAGTCATTGCCACAACTTCCCCGCCGTTTTGCAAAACTTCCGCGATGCGTAATTTATCTGCGGGTGTTACTCGCGCAAAAACAGTGTGCTCCATGAGCGTTTTATATAACTCATCATCAGACATAGAAGCGAGGTCGGAACCTATATATACTTCTTCGGAAACCGGAGCTATACGCGCGGCGCATGCTATAGACAGCGCAGTCTCCGGGTTATCTCCGGTTGCCATAAGCACGCGGATACCCGCATCGTGCATGGCTGAAACCGCAGGCGGAACATTCAAACGCAAGGAATCGGAAAAAGTGATGAGCCCGACTATTGTTGCGCGTGATGCAATCTCCGATATGCCTTTATCATCGGCCGGGAATACTTCTTCAGACATCTTGTGACGTGCAACTGCTATAACTCTTTTGCCACTGTACATGGCACGATGAAGTGCAAGCGACAACACTGAATTTGAATCTTCTTTTTCCATAAAAATCTCCGGCGCACCGGAGAGGTATGCCACATATCCGCCACCCTCTTTCACTAACATCCCGCCAAACCGCCGAGTCGCACTAAAAGGAAGAGCATCATGTCGCGGAAATTCTTTTCGTACCATCGGCTCTGACACTTCGGCGGTAAATGCAGCCAATATAATCGCCTGCTCTATCGGTCTTCCGCGTGCCACCAATTTCCCGGGTGCAGGAGACGGATCCTCAGCCGGCTCCGCGTATCCGTCCGAAGCGATAATCGCAGATTTTAAAACTTTTTTGGCAACGACTGACGATAAATCAGCGGTCTCACCTGCATGAGTTACAACCTCAACCACGCTCATACGCCCCTCGGTAAGTGTCCCGGTTTTATCCACCACGATGACACTTGTCACTCCAAGTGTTTCTGCAGACAAAAGACCTTTTACAAGACCGTTGCCGGCAAGAATGCGACGCATACCCACAGCAAGCACAACGGTTATTGCGGCAGGCAACCCTTCCGGGACCGCGGCAATGGCAACCGCGATAGACACAATTGCTGCCTGCGTAAAAGACAGTCCGTCAAAAATAGAGAGCCCGAAAATGATGGCGATGGCGATGGAAACAATTCCCAAAAGAATCCATGCGGCATGCGAAATATCACGCGAGAGCGGTGTGCGCGTGTTCATGTTGTCTGCGATACTTCCGGCGATTTCTCCTAATTCAGTATCATCACCCGTTGCGACAACAATTCCACGACCGCTACCGCTCACTATAAACGTACCCGAATATGCCATGTTGCTTCGGTCCGCAAGAATAGCATCAGCATCAATCGGTTGCGAATTTTTAATTACCGGAGCCCATTCACCGGTGAGCGCCATTTCACTTACCGAAAGACTGTGTGATTCAAAGATACGCACATCGGCGGGGACCGCCATGCCGGTTAAAAGCAATACGACATCCCCAATAACAACATTGCCGGTTGGTATTTCCTTTTTTTGACCATCGCGCACGACACTTGCTTTTTTTGCTTCTTTTTTCTTTAGCGCTTCAAATGTGCGCGTCGCGCGATATCCCTGAAATACTCCTATAATGACATTAATTAGGAATGCTGGAGCAATAACAGCCGCATCAATAAACGCGCCCACAAATAATGCGGCAACGGTGGCAAAGATGAGTACCAATGAAATTGGGCTTACCGCCTCGCGGATTATGTGTTTAAGAAGGGTGTCAGATGGCGGAGCGGTAATAGCGTTAATGCCGTTTTCTACAAGACGTTTCTGTGCTTCTTTCACAGACAACCCTTGCTGTGTATCGATGAAAAGACGTGCGCGCACCTGAGGTATTGAAAGCGCGTGCCAGTGTATAGAGTTCATTCATTTTAGTATACCAATATGATACACTTATGCGCATATGAATATCCACGAATCAATCAAGGCAAAGATTGGTGATGCGATGCGTGCGCACGATACCGCGCGATTAACCACATTGCGTTCCCTGCTTACCGCCATGACAAATGAATTGATTACAAAGAAGAGAAAGCCGACCGAATTTCTCGCAGACGATGAGGCGCTTGCGGTTATAAAACGCTCCGCAAACCAAAGAAAAGAATCAGCGCGACAATTTGAAGAGGGCGGACGCCCGGAACTTGCCGTGACCGAAAACGAGGAATTGAAAATTATCTCCGCATTTCTTCCGGAGCCAATTGCAAAAGAAAAAATAAAAAAAGTGGCGGAAGAGAAGATGCGAGAGATGGGGATAACCGACAGCGCATCTGCCGGGAAACTTATTGGCATGTTAATGAAAGAATTCAAAGGCCACGCAGACGGAAACGAGGTGAAAGAGGTGGTAACATCACTGCTTCCATGAAAGAGGGACGCGATGATACACACAAGATAGATAAAGATTCTGCTTCAGCAGATGGTGAAAAAATGGTTTATGGGATACCGGAAAATGATATTGTCGCTGTGGCGGAGCGCGTATCCAAGGGGAAAGAATCACCCGTCAGAAAAGAGGTTCTTATTGCAATCATAAAAGATATGGGAGAATGGCACGATGAGAAAAAATCTTTTTCGGAAGCTCTCAGGCTTTCTGTGAGACGATGGACTGGGAATAATGGTGATGAATACTATAGGTCTGTTTTATCAGCCATAGGAATTCTCTATGCAAATAAAAGGAGGGGAAAAGCGGAAATACCGGACAAGGAGGAAGATGTCCCGAGCAAGGGATATAAAGATTTCTATTGATAGCCCCCCCCCTCGCCACGCGAAGCGTGGCGAGGGGGGGGCGAACCAGAGGTGGGTTGGCACATATTACTTTAATACTGTATTATAATTGGCATTACTTTCAATAAATAACCTTATGCAAAACAAATCAAAGACAATGTGGTGGGTTATCGGCGTAGTACTTGTGATAGTATTTCTTCTCGTGCTTGGTCATTTCACTTCCGCAAAACCAGCAGTAACAATCGCAAACCCGAACGCGCTTCCCGGCATTATAAAAGGAAATGTTCCGTGGAGCGCGAACAATGACACTCTTCGTGCACGCTTAAAAGACATTGGGCTCCCTCCACTCACTCACGAGGGCTCGGCACTTCATATTCATGAACACATTGATATCTCCATCAATGGGAAATCCGTGTCCGTACCGGCGGGCATAGGTATAGACCAAATAGCCGGATTTATATCTCCAATTCATACTCACCGTGCAAACGGCGTTATCCACGTAGAGTCACCAACCGTGCAGACATTTACGCTTGGGCAATTTTTTGATGTGTGGGGTGTACGATTTACTTCGCAGTGCATAGGTGACTATTGCGCCACCGCGACCACCAGTCTTAAAGTTTACGCAAACGGCAAACGATATAAAAACAACCCACGACTGCTACCACTGAAAGAACATGAGGAAATCTTCGTTACGTATGGTAGCGATAAAACAGCAACAACGACAATTCCTTCAACATATGCGTTCCCGCAAGGTGAATAATTGAGATATCCGTAACATAAGTTTGAGCATCGTTTACAAAACACCCCCGCGTGCCTTCGGCACGCGGGGGTGTTTAACTCATACCTAAAACCTGCAAACCCTACGCTGTCGCGTTGTCCACCGCGCGAGTCAATTTCTCCTCTACATTTTGCGCAATTTCAGACAAACCATCAACATCCGCAACGCTCATGGCAACGGTTGGCATAATGGTTGACACAAACACCTCTCCAGACTCTTCATACACAAGCACATTACATGGGAGGAGCAATCCTATTTCTTTTGAAATCTGCAATGCAGGGTGCGCAAAGTTCGGATTACAAGCTCCCAGAATAATATAGTTCTCATAATCCGCATTTATCTTTTTCTTCATAACCGCCTTCACATCAACCTCTGTTAAGATACCAAACCCCTCTTTCGCAAGCTCTTCTTTTGTTTTTGTAACCGCATCGGCAAATGACAACGATGTTTTCTTTGTATGATGATAGTCCATAGTAAATATTTTTTATTTATTAATCTAATGCTGAACAAATCTATAGTGGAATAATTATAACCAATGTGGCAGTAGGAACAAAGCCCTTGACTTCCATACCCCATGGGGGTATCATACAGGAGTATGCAATCAAAAGTCAAGAAAAATCTGCTTCACCGACTAAAAATCGCCGAGGGACAAATACGCGGGGTTCAAAAAATGCTCACCGACGAAGAATACTGCATTGATATTATTACCCAGACATCTGCAATACGGCATGCACTTTCCGCGCTTGAGGATATTATTTTGGAACAGCATCTTTCAACATGCGTAGTAGACCAAATAAAAAGCGGTGACCACAAAAAAGCGATTCAAGAAATTTTATCCGTATATTATCAAAAAACCAAAAAATAAATACCATCTATGAATACTCACCAACATGATCACAACGGGCATTCTGAACATACCGAAGTAGCGGGAGGGCATTGTGAAGGAGGGAATAACGGTCACACCGGCGGACACGGCATGGGGCACGGGTCGGCAGAAATGTATCTTCGTCGTTTTTGGATAGTCACATTTTTACTCATTCCACTTGTACTAATTAATAAAACAATATCAGGATTTATCGGACTTAACACATTCGGATTTGGCACTTGGATAGGATTCGGTATTGCCACCATCATCTTTGGTTTTTCTTTGGTATTCTTTCAGCACGCATGGCACGAAATAAAAGCGCGCGAGTATGGAATGATGACGCTCGTGTCACTTGCAGTTGGTTCCGGATACCTCTTTTCTGTTGTATCCACATTCGTTGTGTCATTGCACGTGCAATTTTATCTTGAAATCTCAACCTTGGTGTGGGTGCTTCTTTTCGGACACTACCTTGAGGCAAAATCAGGCGCAGCCGCAGGAGACGCGCTTGCGGAAATGGCAAAACTACTCCCGAAAAAAGCACACAAATTGGTGGGGAAAAATGAGGTGGAAGTTGATATTGAAACACTTACGGAAGGAGATACAGTCATAGTGAAATCCGGTGAAAAAATTCCGGCAGACGGAACCATTGAAAACGGAACCTCGCACGTGGACGAGGCACTCATAAGTGGCGAGTCAAAACCGATTGAGAAAAAGAAAGGTGAAGAAGTTGTTGCGGGCTCTATCGTAACTGACGGAACACTCACCATAAAACTATCTCGTGTCGGAGAGAATTCAACCATCGGTCAAATTCAAAAACTCATCGCCACAGCACAAGGCACCAAGCCCCGCGCCCAGAGAATTGCGGATAAAGCCGCGGCGGTTCTTACCTTTGTCGCCGGAGGAACGGCGCTTTTGACATTGCTGGTATGGTCGGTATTTCTTGGGCAACCGTTTGTGTTTGCGGTAACGCTTGCAATTACGGTACTCGTCATTGCGTGTCCGCACGCACTGGGGCTTGCCATTCCGACCGTTACAACCATCACCACTTCCCTTGCGGTAAAAAATGGCATCTTCATCAAAGATCTTGCAAAAATTGAAACCATAAAAAAGGTAAATTATGTCGTGTTTGATAAAACAGGAACATTAACCAAGGGCATGTTCGGAGTTACAAATATAGAGACAGTCGGCAACACGAGCAAAGATGAAGTATTGCGCATCGCGGCGTCTCTTGAACAACAATCATCACACATCATAGGACAATCAATCGTGAAGCACGCCAAAGAACAAAAAACGGAGCTCGCGCAGATAGATAATTTCAAAAACTTCGCGGGGAAAGGAATTCTCGCAACCATTTCGGGGAAAGAATATCGTGTCGGAAATACAACACTTATGGAAGAAGCCGGCATACTCACCAACGAGATTAAAAAGACACACGATGATATTTCCAAAAAAGGAATTACCACTGTTCTTGTATCCGATGCATCCGGAGTTATTGGTATGGTTGGACTTTCCGATGAAATAAAACAAGAATCTTATGAAGTGGTAAACAAGCTTCATACGCTTGGATTAAAAGTTGCAATGTTAACCGGGGACAATGATGCGGTTGCAAAAAATGTCGCCGACACACTTGGCATAGATATTTATTTCGCGCAGACTCTTCCGGAAGATAAATATCGCCACATAAAAGAACTCCAAGATAAAGGAAACGTTGTGCTCATGGTTGGCGATGGCGTCAATGATGCTCCGTCGCTTGCGCAAGCTGATGTTGGCGTTGCAATCGGTGCAGGAACAGACGTCGCCATAGACGCAGGAGATGTGGTACTCACAAAAAGTAACCCGCAAGACGTCGTGCGACTCATGGTGCTCGGCAAGAAAGTACACCGAAAGATTATACAAAACCTCGGATGGGCACTTGGCTACAACATAGTGGCGATACCGGCGGCGGCGGGCATCTTTGCCTTCTGGGGATTCTTCCTGCAACCGGAAGTCGGCGCACTGCTCATGAGCCTCTCCACCGTCATAGTGGTCGCTAACGCAATGACTCTCAAAAAAGCAAGCCTAGAGGTCGCATAGCGAAACACACAAGCAAAGTAATGTGACGCTCAGCACCCACCATCAAATAACAACCTTTGCAAACGACTTAAACGAGATTTTCGTTTAAGGAAGGTTATTTCTGAACGACAGTTTAATTCAAGGGCTTTATTTTTCGCTGTCTGAAAATGATTTGTGTGCCCATCCTGATTTCTCCATCAATTCTCCCGTATTGTTTTCAAAATAATCTTTCGTCATTTGCGTGCCATCTGTTGCAATGCTTTGTTTCCATGCATCCGCATCCAGCCTGTGTGTGGAAGAAATTATATTCAACGAACGCTCATCAATTCCCAAACGCCTTGATGCAAAGTCAGAAATCCTGTTCGCGGATTTCATATAATTATTGGGAACTTCACTTGGCATACTAAGCAATCCGCTTATATCACCCTTTTCAAGTTTTGCCAAATCATTTTCTAGGGCAACCTTATCTTTATCTTCCGCTCCCGCTTCCAGTGCGGATTTTATTTTTTTAATAGCCCACTCCACATACCCCCTTGTTAATAAAGGGGATGCTTTTTCTCCGTATTTTAACCACTCTTGGAACATCTCAAGCTCACTGTCTTCCTGATTTAATCCTTTTTCCGCATAATATTCATACATATATTGATCAGGAGTTGCATTAAGCAATCCAAGCGATGTCCAATATCCCCAGTGACGACCATACGTTAATCCTTTTACCCAGATTGGAAATCCGATTATTACTTTTTTATTTTTGTTTTCCTCTATAAAGTCTTTCATAATCTTCAAGGTCTTTTTTATTTTGTCTGACCCAACCGTGGTTAAATATTTATAACTTAACCTCCCATCTTCCCATCTTTTTCTGGAGTCTTCAATATATTTAGGATCCCCAAGCTGATTAAATATCTCTTCTTGCGTTAAAACAGACACACTGTCAGCGGCTTTATAAATTTCTTCAAGTTTATCAACTAAAACATTTATTGTGCCGGCTGTTCTAAACATATCAGTTGCACCAACCGCAAGTGTTATCGCATCGCTTGGAAGTTTATCAATAACCTCTCTTGCATAATCCTCTGTTTCTTGGCGAGTCTTCTCAATTCCCTTTTGTGTTAAATCCAAGTACTTATCAATAAGCCCACTGTCTGCAGGAGCACTTTGGTCTGCACCAGTTGTATTTTTAGATCTATCCGCATGCCTAAATATGGTTACACCAACGATATTGCGTGCAGGACTTACAGATTCATTTACTTCAGCATTAGCTGAAACACCTTCATATGATTTCATGTTTATATATTATGTTATGTATAATAAATTTTCGAAAATACTTTCTGTGCATCCAACTTAAGGCTCATGCCATCTTGAATTGAATCACTCAAACCGGCAACACTAATCGCGGTCGGTTTATTATGTTCACGCGCAACAATCGCCGCATGACACAATGTTGAACCGGTTTCCACAATCATACCACGAACCTTATCCATATTTAGCCCGTATGACATTTCAGGTGTTAAGTCTGAACAAACCAACATAATATCGTCGGCTGCCTCATTGACTTTATAAATATCCTGCCAATTCTTTATAACAACCACATGTCCTTGCGCGTATCCGACCACCGCAGTATTTCCATATAATACATTACCGGCTTTCTCAAAGCTGTGTAAAAACAAGTCCTTATTTTTTAGCCCGGCATGTTTTTCAACTATGTTTATTGCTTTATCATTTAAATAAACTCTTGAATTGTAATATGCAAAATA